>NZ_JAMPKC010000015.1:0-135071 GCF_039961975.1 Trichocoleus sp. DQ-A3
GTCTTGGCTCAACAGCCGCATCCGCAAACAACTCGACCAGTTTAATTGTTTGCGAGATGCAATCGAGCATGTCTTATGCTTGTCGTCCTAATTACCTTGGCGATTGCTATATTAGGGAACCGAATGATACGGGATTCTTTTGTTTTCGGGCAATTGAGAGCATTAGACAGCACTTTTACGAACCGCAAGATCGCGATACAGATAAACCAAGTTGGGAGCGATTGAGGAATTCACTGCGTATAGATAGAAGTTGGATCGATGCTTTGACTAAATCTTATGAAGCTGGGAATCAACGTCACGGAAAATCTCCTTACATGTCTGGAGAAAACCGTGTATCAGCCATGCTGCATACATGGAAAGTAGTAGATAGGTTTTGCCTCTATCTCGACAATGGCGCTGTTCAGTTGGCTGAAGAAATTGAAGAACTGAGGCTGAACTGATTCAGCAAAGGATTCTACAATCTCAAGACTTACAAACTTCATTCCACGCCTGTTCTGGCACAAATTCAAATTACGCAAGACAAACAACATTAGCACCAATGCAGAACAGCCATACCATAAACCTCAAACAGAGCAGCAAGAGAGCCACTGTTATCGCCTACCCTCTTTCCACTCTTCCCCACCTGGTAGCCGAACTAAATTCTCATCAATGATTGCTGGTAACATCTTTTTGAGATTGAAAGGGTTGAGGAATGGCAAAAATCCCCACAGCACCACCTGTAATCTCCAAGTTTAAAGCCAAAACTCGTAGAATTTCGACAAAGGCGATTGTGGCAATTGCTAAGAAAATTCCCCGCAATCAGAGAACTGGGATTCCCAGTGCGATCGCGAGGACTCCAGAGACTAAAGCTGCCACCAGCATTTCTAACAATAAAAATGGGACGGCGAATAAATTGCCGCTGAACTTAAACACCTGAATTGATAGAATTGCTGCTATATAACCCCCCAAAGCATAGAATCCCGGAGTCGCGAGAGATAGTTGACCCCCCATCAGCGGCAAGTAAACCGAAAGTCATAGAATTGCTCCTAAAATCATCGAAACGATTAAGAAGCCATAGTTATTAATAAAATCTGACATTTACTATTTCCTCATTCCCCCATTTTCCCAGCTTCTCTGCTTTTTTGTCGCACGGGAATTTCAATGATAAACTGCGCTCCTTCTCCGGGAGCAGAAATACATTTTAATTGACCGTTATGTTTTTCTACCACAAGCTGATAGCTAATAGATAATCCTAATCCCGTGCCTTTTCCTACTGGTTTCGTAGTAAAAAACGGGTCAAATATCCGCTGTTGTATTTCTTGGTTCATCCCTGATCCATTATCGGCGATCGCTACCACTACCCAATCTGATTCATTAATGGAAGTGCGAATAAAAATCTGTTTTTTTTCATTACCTGTTGCTTCTGATAAAGCATCAATACTATTATTGATAATATTCATAAACGCTTGATTCAACTGCCCAGCATAACACTCAATCTTGGGTAAGTTTCCATAAGCTTTAATAATTTCAATACTGGGAGAATCTCTCTCCCCATTCAATCGATGTTTTAAAATTAATAAAGTGCTATCAATACCTTCGTGAATATCAACTTTTTTAAGTTCTGACTCGTCGTGACGGGCAAAGTTCCGCAAACTAAGGACAATCTGACGGATGCGTTCGCTGCCAACTTTCATAGAAGCGAGCATCTTGGGTAAATCATCAGCCAGAAATTCCCACTCCATCTCTTCAGTCTGTTCGACAATTTCACGAACGGGATTCGGATAGTGTTGCTGATAGAGATGAACCAGGCTGAGTAAGTCTTGGGTGTAGTCATTGACATAAAGAAGATTGCCGTGAATGAAATTAACAGGATTGTTGATTTCATGAGCAACTCCCGCAACCAGTTGACCTAAGCTAGACATTTTCTCGGCGTGAATCAGTTGTGCTTGGGTTTGTTTTAGCTTGTCTAAAGCTTGTTTTAGTTCTTCATTTTGGCGCAGTGTTTCTGTATTCTTCTGAACTTCTTCAGCCATTCGATCGAAAGCGATTGAAATCTGACTCAGTTCATCAGAGCCTTTTAAATTAGCACGGACTTCTAAATTTCCTTGCGCTAAGCTGTTACTAGCTGCAACCAGTTTGCCTACTCGCAAGTTCAAGGTTTTGTAAAAGAAGAACCAGAGAATGCTACAAAGCACGGCGAGAGCAACACTGTAGGTTAGCGATCGCTCTAAAGCATCGTTGTATGCCTGAGCTTTTAGCGACGAAAGGTCATACTCCAACAACAACACAGCTACCCTCGACGGTAGGATTTCTCCAGGCGAAGCTCCCAAAAGCACTGGATAAATTGCCCTGAGGGTTTGTCTATCGTCCCAGAAAATTACCTGCTTTGACTGAGTTTGCTGGACTTCTTTGATCGCTGATAAGCTGGAGGCTGCTAGAGTGTTGCTGATTAAGCGATTTTGCAAGTCAAAACGAGTTGACAAGAGTACTCGCTCATTTTCATCACAAAGCAAAGCTAACCGCAGATTAGGAGCGGGAGCAATCTGAGCGATCGCTAAATGGGCACCCTTACCTTGAGCCGTTCTGTACAAGTACTCTAGTAACGTTGCTGTTTGACTTGCAGAAAATTCAGCCTGCTGTCTGATAATCGTTTCGGTACGGGAGAAGGACTGAGAGACTTCCCGTTGAAACGAAACCAAACCTAACACACTGCCGAACACTAACAGAATCCCTGGAATCGAAAACCGCAGAGGAAAGGGGAAGCGATGCATAGGTAGACTTTTTGCAAAAATAGTTTTGCCTGGAGGCATGAACCACAGATTAACCCAGATAAACACAGATGAATCTGATATTAACTGTAGGCATCTGTAGTTTTTTCATAAAGGTATGTTGAGTGTTGCAATCGGTCTACGCTTTAGGGCTTGACATCTCTAACCAGTCTGTCATCGAGCAGAGGGTTAAGGTCTACGTCTTGTTTCAGTATGTTATTTTCAACCAAGAATTGGGATAACCGTTGGGTTCCCTTGAGCAACACAGAATTGGTTTTTCCCAAGAGTTTCTGGTTTTCCTCAAGGGTGACGAGCTGAAGCCCCTTGAGGGATGATAAGAATTGTTCGGGTGTGATTCCTTGTCGCCGTGCCATTCGACGAGCGGCATCTTCGGGATTTTTCTCAATATAATCGAGAGCGCGGAACCAACCCTGGATTAACACCTGCAATTGAGTAGCATGCGTCGTCAACAACGACTCACTGCCAATTAGCACATCGACTACTTCACCAGGAATCTGGCTGCTGTCAAAGAGTAACTTGGCTCCGGCGTTGAGTATATTGGAGCGGTATGGCTCAAAGGTGACAATGGCATCAACGCGACCTTGTTTGAACGCCTCCTCCTGCTCCGATAGCTCCACAGGGACAATCTTGACATCTTTGAGTGACAGACCGACTTGTTCTAAGCCACGGCTCAGGACAAATGGTGCCAGCATTGACCTGTCAAAGCCAACCCTGCGCCCTTTTAGACTTTGCAGATTCGCGATCGCTCCTTTAGCTACAATGGCGTCTGCACCATTAGAGATATCCATAATTAGCCAAGCACGGACATCTGGATGAGTCGGCGCTAATGGCAAAAACCCAGTCATCGGTGTGGCGCTCATTTCTACTTCACCGTTCCGGTAAGCTCTGTTTGGGTCGAAGTTGGGATACTCCACTAATTGAATCGGGGTTTTACCGTAGTATCCCAGTTCGCGAGCTAGAAATAGAGGTTCATACCCAGGCCAAACATTGGTACCAATCCGTAAGGGTTTCAGGGGTGCTGGGACACAACTGATTAGAATGAAGCTTGAGAGGGCGATCGCCACAATTAACAACTTCACAGGCAAAGTGAAACCTCTCATCTTTATTCCTCTGAGTGCAGTCCTAATAGAAAGCTCTTTTTACCTGAGTATTATCGAATACTTTTCAGGACTAGACTTTTCTGAGGAGCGATCGCCCCAGTAATCCTTGTTGTCGAACCAGAAGCATGATGAACAAGATAGCCCTGCTCGGAGCCGTAAATCAAGCCTTTGTGCTGCAATCGGGCGATCGCACCTTGAAGACTTCCTCCTCTGGACAAGTAATGCTTGCGATCACCCTTTTTCCTCTACATCTTTCGTACATAAAGTGAATTATGTACCTAGCGGCAGGGATAACTGGAGTCCAGCCGCAAGCTCTCTTTTTTCCTTTTCGGCTCGCAACCTTTTGTCTGCTTTATAAACATTCTCAACAATAGGCACTGGCTTAGGTATATAGTCGTGGGGTAAGAAAAGCTTACCAGCTTCATGCACAGCTTCTACAGGATGCTTATTACGATCTCGTATGAAGTTAGCTGCAAGGCGATTAAGTCCTGAGTAATCGAACAGAGGACGAGCCTCGAAGTAATCTCGGATTGAGGCACTTTTAGGAAGTTTGTTGTTTTGCTTAATTTCCCAGGACTTCAACCCTTGAAGAACCTGATTCATCGCGTTGTAGGTGTCCGAGTAAATTTTTCTGGAAGCGTGATTTGCCTTTCGCCATTCCTCGATAGCAGATTTCAACTCTGGATCGAGTTCATGCTTCAGGAGTTCTCTTACAGTTAATCGTTCTTTGTGAACAGTAAATGCTTGCTCAAATTTATCAGAAGCATAAGAGTTATAGTTGGGTTGCCATCCAGTTTTCTTGTGGATGAAGCGACGCATACCAATATTCTGAATTAGCTCTCCAGCTCTCTCTTGCATGAACTCCATACCAAGGTACTGAATTAGCTCCAGTGCTTGTTCAGCTTTAGCTTTATTCTGCCTATTTTTCGATTTTGACCATCGGGCATAATACTCTACAACCGCAGCACAGAATCTATCTTCGAGAATGTCACGCCCTCCTGGATCGGAGTAGCCTGTTAGAGTCAAGTTCTTGCTAGCAAAAGGTTGCAGGCATTTTGGTAAAGAGTGATCTGTAGGGTTAGCTTTTCTCACTTTTTTCGCTAACCCGGTTATAGATGACTGAGTCACACCTACAAATCGGGCTAGCCCACTATGAGACATACCAGCTCGACCAGTAGAAATCACTGTAAAGTATTCAGCACCATCTTCATCAATGTGATGTAGTAAATATTTTGAGGAACTTGTTGCTAATTGACTCATTAGATTTCCTTAATTGTTTTGTGTCACACACAGTTCAGATTATTGTTTAGCCGCCATCATGGGTACTCTCGGTTGGAGAAGTAATAATCTCCTTCCTTTCGCAGCCTATTCTCTTTAGCCCCTCGCATCAGTTCCGCTTGCAGACATCTTTTGGCTTTCCTGAATTCCTCTGGACATTGGTATTCAAAGATAAGTTCTACTAGCTGACCTATATGTAAGCCCTCTGGATATTTCTCAAGGATTTTTCTTGCTATCTGAATGTAGCCTCTTTGACCCTTGTACTCAGGACGCTGATAATCTTTGGGGTGGCGAGAGGTGTCCAGCTTAGGTTCAGAGTTTAAAGCTGTACCCTGCCTTTCACTGAGATTCTCCCCTGCATTACTTGCAAGATCGATTTCAGGGTCTGCCCTACTCCCATTAAATAGAACACCATTGCCATTGGTGGAGGATTTTGCCGGTAACTGCCGAAACTGGTCAGGTGTCAACACTTGTTCTTGACTGTCTTGACCACTTATCCCTTCTACAGTAGCCCTAATACTTGCAGCCAAAGACTCTAGACGGATTGCCTCAGCTTGCGCCTCCTCAGCCACTTTCCTGAGCTTTGCCGCTTCCTGCTCTCTCTCATCTAGTTCGGTTCTTAGCAGTGAAATAAGTAAATCTTTTTGCATCTTGCAGCACTTTCTTGCCTCTCTTGCATTCTAGTTTAGCTTTCTTGCACCAAAATTTGCAAGATTACGCAAGATTATCTCAAGATACCGTAAATCAAGCCTTTGTGCTGCAACCCCGCGATCGCTCCTTGGAGACTGCCCCCTCTGGACAAGTCATGCTTGTAAGCGATCGCTGTTATTGTATCCACCAGCCCGAAACTGCGATCGCGTCCCTTCAAAGAGTGTTATTTTATCGCCTACCCTCTTTCCACTCTTCCCCACCTGGTAGCTGAACTGAATTCTCATCAATGATTGCTGGTAAAGTTTTTGCCGAATGTTCATACGTTAAATCGAGCAATCTCTGAGCCGTCATTATTAAATCTGTTCTATCCACCGACGCTGCAAGTTGGCAAGGATGATAAAAATAATCCATAGCTTCTATATTTGCCGGACGAAGTGCTGCCTCAATTGCCTCTTCTAGAAAAGGCTTCCATTCATCTTGCTCGATGTAGTAAGACGTTTTATTCTCTTTGAGATTTAATGTTTGAATTTGCTGGAGAGAATCTGAAATTAAAGCTGCCCAGGAATTAGTTAAACACTGGTCAACTTGGTTTTGAATCAAGTGAGTCAGCATTGTGACCAGACACGCTTCGATATTACAAAGGATCGCTTGTTTACTCATTACTCATCCCCTCCAGCTCATGCACAATTGCCAAAGCATCTGCATAGCGTCCTTCTAAGATGCTGGTTCTTAGGTCGATTAGTTCTGGAGTCATAAAGCTACCTTCACAGATAGGCGCTGATAGGCTGAATATAGCATTCAGCCACCTGACATCTTGACTACCCCCTTAAGCGATCGCTCTCATTTTTCGGTCTACTAAATTTGGTATCAACTGAGGCGTTGGCGAAGCCACAATGCAAACAGAGGTAGAGCTAATCGATAGCCTTGTTCCGAACCATAAATCAAGCCTTTGTGCTGCAATCCCGCGATCGCACCTTGAAGACTCCCCCCTCTAGACAGGCAATGCTTGTGAATGTAATCTCGACTTTGCGGCTTGTCAGTGGGGTCTAACGCCAGAGACTCCAACAGATGCGTCTGGTTAGCTGGAAGCAGCATCAGTAATGACTCGAAGACCATCGATAGGTCGGCTAGCAGTTCTTGGATTGCCTGCTGGACGTGCCAATCGCGAATTAACCCATCAGAAACTCGTACCGACTTGAGGCGTCGCACCAGTGCCGAAGCATCGCCTAAGTGTCCCTGCACCGCATTGACAAAGAGTTCCAGCGCTTGCGATCGCGGATCGAATGTCAACCCTTCGCCATGCAAAACTTCCTGAACCCAAGCAGCAACAACATCATTAGCTAAGGGAGCCAGCTTCACGATTTCCAAATGATTCCCCGGTTCATCAGCATGAAGACTGATTTCTGCAATCGTTGCCACCAGTACATAACTCACCTGAGTCTGGCGCTCGATTTCTCTCCGCAAAAATGTTTCCCACACCCCATTGCGATCCCAAGAGCGGATATGGGGAAAGCTTTCCAAAATCAGCACTACCCGTCCGCCCGAAGATTCGGCTAACCCTTGCAGGAGATCGAGTAATACCTCAAATGCGCTCCATTGCTGCTGTTGATCTTCTACCCGAACGGGTTTCAGCCGCTCTCTACCATTCCCTTCGTCTTGCAGGACAAATAATTCAGCGGCCTTGCGTTCAATCCACTCTCGCATGAAAGCTTGAGCCGTTGCACTTTGAAACGTCTGATCTATACTCTCGCACAGCAATTGCACGAAGCGCTGACCATCAGTAACCCGGATGCAGTCAACCTCCACGATTTTAATTCCAACTTCCTGAGCTGCGCGCCGTACCAGAGTCCGCCGTCCGCTTCCCGGCACTCCAGTAATTAGCAGGTCGCCATCACGCGCTAAAACCTGCGTAATTCGCTGGAATTGCCCTTGCCGCCCAACTAATTGAAACGGTGCTGATAAATCCACAAGATTCACGGCTTTAGCGTCCCGCTCCCAAGTGTAGAAACCTTCTGGCAGCACGCCTTGACTCGTTGGCAAGCCGCCACCTGTATCGGTGGACGAGCCAGGGCTGAGGTTAAGCATTGATTTGCCAATCGATTCTGTCATACCGCTATTGCTGCGTGTTTTATCCTACCCGATCGCAAGCTCAAACCAACAAGTTAGTGTGGCATGAGTCTATAGTTTACCCTGGCACTTTTCAATAGTGTTAATACTTTGCGGCACTATTAAAAAGTGCTATATATTTTTTAGCACCATTTAACAGGCATTTACTCATAGGCAATTCCCGTGTTAGAAGCATTCGTCTTCGCAACAATATTCTGCGGATTTCTCGGCATCATCCTTAAAAAGAACCTAGTTATGAAGATCATCTCTATGGATGTCATGAGCACAGGCGTTATCGCCTATTACGTGCTGATTGCATCGCGAGATGGTTTATTCACACCCATTATTTCAGACGCGGCAAAAGGGGCTTACGCCGATCCCGTCCCCCAGGCAGTCATATTGACAGGGATTGTGATTGGCTTTTCGATTCAGTGCTTAATGCTGGTCGGTGTCATGAAGTTGGCACGGGATAATCCCACCCTGGAAACCAACGAGATCGAGAAGAGCAATACGCCATGACTACCATTACCCTTGCATGGATCGCACTACCGTTTTTCTTGGGGTTCACCATTTATCTGCTCCCCAAACTTGACAAAACCCTCGCATTGTTCACGGCATTTGCTTCGGCTGCATATGCGTTGCAGCTATTTGTCGAACAGTCGCCACTGAAACTAGAGTTACTAGATCATTTCAGCGTCACATTAATAGTCGATCAGTTAAGCGGCTACTTTATCTTGACCAATGCGCTGGTAACAGCCGCAGTCATCCTCTTCTGTTGGCACAGCGATAAGACGACTTTCTTTTATGCACAAGCCATCATTTTGCATGGCAGCCTCAATGCCGCGTTCGCCTGTGCCGACTTTATCAGTTTATACGTGGCGTTAGAGGTGAGCGGGATTGCCGCGTTTCTCTTGATTACCTATACTCGCACCGATCGCTCGATTTGGGTTGGCTTGCGCTATCTGTTTATCAGCAACACGGCAATGCTGTTTTATCTGGTGGGCGCGGTGCTTGCCTATCAGACCAATCATTCGTTTAGTTTTGCAGCTTTGCGCGGGGCACCACCAGAGGCGCTAGCCCTTATCTTTCTGGGACTCTTGATTAAAGGGGGAATCTTTGTATCGGGATTGTGGCTACCGTTGACCCACTCCGAATCGGAGACACCAGTATCGGCGTTGCTGTCGGGAGTTGTGGTCAAAGCTGGAGTCTATCCGCTAGTGCGTTGTGCGCTAATGGTGGATGAACTCGATCCACTCATCCGAATTTTCGGAGTTGGGACAGCGCTGCTCGGCGTGTTCTATGCTGTCTTTGAAAAGGATGCCAAGCGGATGCTGGCGTTTCATACGGTTTCGCAGTTAGGCTTTATCCTCGCTGCCCCAGTCGTAGGTGGCTTTTATGCGCTGACGCACGGCTTGGTCAAATCGGCACTCTTCCTGATTGCAGGTGCTTTACCAAGCCGCAACTTCAAGGAACTGCAACACAAGCCGATCAATACAACCGTCTGGATTGCTCTGGTCATCGCCAGCTTCTCGATCTCAGGCTTTCCCTTGTTGTCCGGCTTTGGGGCGAAGGTGTTGACGACGAAAAATTTACTGCCCTGGCAAGCGATCGCCATGAACGTTGCGGCTTTGGGAACAGCCATCTCGTTTGCCAAATTCATATTCTTGCCGCATAAAGCTGCCGGCGAGGACGTAGTAAAGCCCGGTTTCTGGCCGGCGACGATCCTGCTGCTCGGTGGCCTGTTTGCGGCAAACATTGTGTATTACGAGGCGTATAGCCTTGCCAATATCGTGAAACCACTGGCAACCATCGGCCTTGGCTGGTTGGCGTATCTTTTGATTTTTAAACGATCCCTACTCAAGCTGCCCCGTGTTGTGGAGCAATTTGAGCATCTGATCGGTGGGATGAGTCTAATGTTAATCCTGCTCTTTTGGATGGTACTAGCATGATTGGACATCTGAATCTGATATTGCGACTAGCCATCTGGTTTTTGCTCACCGCCAATCTGAGTGTGGCAAATATCATCATCGGCGTCAGCATCGCACTCCTATTACCGGGACGCCCCAAAACCCCGGAAGCATTAAATGATTGGCTGCGGGCGCTGTGGGAAACCCTCGTAGCGATTCCGCAGGCATATATGGAAGCCTTTGAAATGATCGTCCGTCCCCATAATCACGAAGATGTGACGATGGAACGAGTCAAACCACAACGCACACCTGGACTTATCTTCCTGGATATATTTCTAATCACCTTTACGCCCAAGACCATTGTCTTGAAATACCACGAAAATGGCTGGTACGAAGTCCACTGGGTACGACGGAGGAAAAAGGCATGAACTTGGCACTGATTGCGATGATTCTGGCTCTGCTCATACCCATGTACGAGGCTTGGCAGGATGATGATATTTGGCAAAAAATGTTGGCATTTGCCAGTGTCGCTACCAAAGCATCAATCATACTCCTGGTTGTATCGGTCTTACGGGATGATTGGATGCTCGGTGTTGTAGGAGTCATCATCCTGAGTGTGGGTAATGCCGGATTAATGTTGTTGGCACAAGTCCTTAAACGCCTGAATGAAGTATGATCACCGCACTTAGTTACACCTGCATCGGTATAGGAATTTTCTTCTGGTTTTGGGGAACCTTGCCCCTAATCGGCGATCGCTCCGTATTATTCAAGCTGCATACTCTTTCGGTTGCAGATACGCTCGGCTCGATGCTCATCATGGTCGGACTGCTCCTTCCGAAGATACCCAGCGAATGGCCGCTGCTCATCCTTGGCATCATCACCTTGGCAATCTGGAATACAGTGATCGGGTATGTGTTGGCCTACTGTTCCAGCAGTGGAGGGAATCAATCATGAATGATAGCTATATCTATGTCATAACCGCCCTGATGCCGTTGTCCGCGCTCATGCTGCTACTTCAGACCAATCCATACCATGCCCTGGTAATCCAGGGAATACAGGGAGCGGTAGCAACATTGGTATTTGCGGTTTTGGGGGCGGCGGATGTTGCTTTGACGCAAGCTTTGATGGGTACTCTGCTCGCGATTACGCTTTATGCGATCGCAGTGCGTTCATCGCTGGTGATGCGTCTTGGTGTACTCGAAGACGGGGCAATCGAGACAGATGACGAGTCCCATTTAGGGCAACTGATGGATAACTTACGAACAATTGTTGGCAAACACTATATGCGTCTTGAGGTAGTCCCGTACACGAATACGCAGGCTTTGCACCGAGCACTGATGGACAAAGAAATCCATGCCACCTGTGCCAGACGAGAGTACGATAATCAAAACCTCGTAGCCAATGAGGACGAACAGCAACCCTATCACACCACAACTAGGGTTCAACGCCTCTATGACATCATGCGAACCGAACTTTCGTCACCAGCGACAAGCCTAACCTATGTAAATGCACCAGACTCCGGGGAGGAACACAAATGAAATGGGTCTACATTGCAGCGGGGATAGCGCTGTTCATCAAATTCCTCGTCATGCCCAATCCAGCACCGGACTTATCGCTGTCGATCGTCCAAACGCTTGTACAAGAAAGTGGAGTACCTAATGCAGTTACGGCTGTCATTCTCAGGAATCGGCTGTATGACACGATCTTTGAAGTGGTGGTATTTACGATCGCGGTAATGGGTGCCCACTATTTGCTGGCGAATGAACGACCATTCTGCGCGATCTATCAGTTCACCGATCAACCCTCGATTATTATGGCGCGTCTGGGAGCAACCATTGCCGCGTTGGTGGGTATCGAACTGGCGATTCGGGGGCATCTGAGTCCCGGCGGTGGTTTTGCGGCTGGAGTTGCGGGCGGAACGGCGATCGGTCTTGTTGCGATTACCTCATCAACGGAGTGGATGCAGGAAATCTACAAGCGCTGGAACGCCGCAACATGGGAGAAGGTTTCGGTTCTGATTTTCATTGTCCTGTCGGTTATCACTCTAGCCGGATACGAATTACCGCACGGAGAGTTGGGCGCACTTTTCAGCGGCGGGGTTATCCCCCTGCTCAATATTCTGGTTGCCGTAAAAGTTGCGTTGGGTTCTTGGGCGGCTGTTTTGGTGTTTATTCATTATCGGGGATTGTTGTGAGGGATTATGCAGCTACTTAAAGAGTGGAACAATCCAAGCAGCAGTTAGGCTCATCAACACGAGAATCTCTAAAACTTTGAGAGGAAAGGACAGTTTCAACCACTCTTTAGCAAAAGTCGGTTGCCAACCAGACCACCATTGAAGAATATTTTCTCGCCACAAAGTGGGACTATCTTTAGGGCGGAACTGGTAACTTAATATTGACAAGAGAAGGGGAATTCCTCCTACCTTGGCACTCATTAAGAGATGCAAGGCGATACAGACAACCATCACTACCCATGAAATGAGGTGAGCATAATACCAACCATGATTAAGCTCTCCCCTTGGCAACCAATTTTCATCCATCATCTTGCCAGAGAAAACGGCAAAAGTCAGTGCCAAGATAGCAAGGGTGTTAATAACTCGATGCAGCGTGTACCACCATACAGGTTTACCCAACTGTCCAAGTTTTGCCACAAAATCCTGCTGGATAAGTCTTGTGTGTCCACGATGGAAAGCATATAGAGCAAATAGAGGAAATACAAGTAAGGCATATAGCCCAAACGTGCCATGAATTCCTTCTATTTCCTTTAACTCAGGCAAGGGAATTCTTCCCCATCGCCCATCGTAGACATCGTATGTCCAGAAAGCGGTCAAAATCGCAGCAATTACGAAAAGACCAGTAAAGCCATGCAGAATACGGAGAAGAAAAGGTTGATATGGCTCAGAGGGTTTTGCAGGCATGAACTGAAATTGTCCACTCATCTTCCACTCATTCAATTGTCTCACTCTGCGATCGCCTATCCAAAAAAGCCATAACCTATTGATTTAGATAGTGGTTGACGGATGCTTGGCAGAGTTTGAGAATAGGAGATCGCCTATTCTCCCTAGTCATGATGCTCCCCTAATGAAAAATCCTTTGAGGTTATGGGTGATTTACTCAATGATTTGAGGAGCGATCGCCTTTGAAGTAGGTTGACCTAAAATCCTTTCGTTGCCACCTCAGCGTTATCAGGTTTAACACGGGCGTTGGTGCTGCTGGTTGTAGTTTTGGGGGCTGCCAGACTTACCGAACCGATTTCGATGGCAGTGTTAACGGGGATTGCCCTTAGGGTCGGGATTGATATTCTCGACTGGAGTTTCCCTGAAGCGATCGCACCAGGTATCCCTCAAGGGTTCCCCGATCATGTATGGGGTGTTGCTCTTGAAGGTGTTTGTGGATCTAATCGTGGCAGTGGGTGTGGGTGTGTTTATTGCCAATATCCTCACCATTGAACGGTTGAGCAATTTGCAATCCAAGGAAGTCAAGTTGATTACCGATACAGATGATGACGTTCGGTTGAGCGATGAGCAGAAGCAACTGCTGGATAAAGGCAACGGGCGCGTCTTGCTGTTTTACCTGAGTGGCCTAATGATTTTTGGCTTGTCGAAAGCGATCGCACGGGAACACAATGCCATGAAGGAAGCCGATGCGTTGGTGATGGATCTTAGCGATGTGCCCTTGCTAGGGGTAACGGCTTCGCTGGCGATTGAAAACGCGATTCGCGATGCCCACGATAAGGGGTTACAGGTTTACATAGTCGGTGCCAGCGAGAAAATTCAGCGCCGCTTGCAAAAGTTAGGACTGTTTGCTCTGATGAACCCAGCGCATATCTTAAGCGATCGCACTGAAGCCCTGCGTCAAGCGGTTGATCTGGTTTACCGCAAAGAGATAGTTGCCTAATTCACCTGTTTGGAGGTTTGATGAATCGAGGCGATCTAATGCGTCAGAAAACTAGCTGGCAATCAATTGCCTCTCATTCAAATAAGGTTTGATTCATTTTTACCACCAAAACCTAACCCATGTTTTTGAACCATACAATGACAGCTTTAAGTTCTGGGATGGCATCTCTGATTGCTCCCATGCCCTTGTTAGCAACGGTAGAGGCAGAAAATTCACCGATTGTTCTGGCTGGAGTTCTGCTGAGTTTAGTCGTGATTTATATCGCCAGTAAACTCGGCGCGGAACTCGCTAAACAATTTGATTTTCCACCCGTTCTGGGTGAACTGGTGGCAGGGGTGATTGTCGGGGTATCTGCTTTACACCTGATCGTCTTTCCCGAAAGTGGACTGTCAGCCTCAGATTCAGCGGTGATGACCGTGCTGCAATGGATTAATCATCTGTCTCCCGCAGCCCTCACGAGCGTATATGAGTCCCAGAGTGAAGTCATTTCAGTGCTGGCTGAATTGGGCGTGATTATTCTGCTATTTGAAATTGGTCTGGAATCGGATCTCAAACAACTCAAAGAAGTGGGTTCTCAAGCTGCGATAGTCGCCTGCGTGGGGGTGGCAGTTCCGTTTGCCGCTGGTACCGCTGGCTTGATGATGTTCTTTCACACACCTGCAATTCCAGCAATTTTTGCAGGCGCTGCTTTGACGGCAACTAGCATCGGAATTACGTCCAAAGTGTTGTCTGAGTTAGGACAGCTTAAATCCAAAGAAGGTCAAATCATTGTTGGTGCGGCGGTGATTGATGATGTCCTGGGAATCATTGTCTTGGCTGTTGTCGCCAGTTTAGCCAAAACGGGTGAGATTGATGTTGCTAATGTCATTTACCTGATTGTGAGTGCAACAGCGTTTCTGCTCGGTTCCATTTTGTTGGGTGGCATCTTCAACCAAACCTTCAATGTGATTGTGGAGAAATTCAAAACCCGTGGCAATGTGGTTATGCCAGCATTTATCTTTGCCTTTTTCATGGCATTTCTGGGCAGCGCGATTCATCTAGAAGCGATTTTGGGTGCTTTTGCCGCTGGCTTGGTTCTGGATGAAACCGATGCCCGCAATGAGTTGGATGAACTGGTGAAGCCAATCGCCGATCTACTGGTGCCGATCTTCTTTGTGACGGTGGGAGCGCGGGCCGATCTGGGTGTGTTGAATCCGACGGTGCCTGAGAATCGTGCCGGAATTTTGATTGCCGCATTTTTGATGGTAGTTGCCATTCTCGGCAAGGTAGTGACGGGTTGGGCGGTGTTTGGTCAGCCCGGAATTAATCGACTCGCGATCGGAGTTGGCATGATTCCACGGGGTGAAGTCGGGCTAGTGTTTGCCGGAATCGGTTCTGCGAGTGGGGTTCTGGATAAGCCGTTAGAGGTATCCATTATTATCATGGTGATT
Organism: Trichocoleus sp. DQ-A3; assembly: GCF_039961975.1. Classification (NCBI taxonomy): domain Bacteria; kingdom Bacillati; phylum Cyanobacteriota; class Cyanophyceae; order Leptolyngbyales; family Trichocoleusaceae; genus Trichocoleus; species Trichocoleus sp. DQ-A3. Next base: position 15,137 of record NZ_JAMPKC010000015.1, read on the forward strand.
CTGACCACATTTCTGGCTCCACCGTTTCTGCGGATCGCCTTTGGTGAGCCAGTCGAACCCCCAAGCAAGGGCGAACCTGCCAGTGAGCAATCAATTTTGGTGAGTGAATCTCAGCCTACGCCGTGAGGACGCTGGGGGCGATCGCTGTACCATGAACGCCACAGATCGCGATCGCCCCACTACTAGCCTCTGGCCTATTTCCTTACCCGTAATGTCACAGTTAATCAGCTAAATCGGGAAACACTTCGCGGACGGCAGGATGAACCAGGCGGTGATTCTGTACATTGATGCCCCTTGCTAAAGCCGGGTCGAGTTCTAGAGCTTTCATCCCCTGGTTCGCCAGCTTCAGGACGTAGGGTAAAGTGCTGTTGTTCAGTCCCTGAGTAGCTGTCCAGGGAACGGCTCCCGGCATATTCGGGACGCCGTAGTGGACGACGCCTTCCTCGATGTAGATAGGATTGGTGTGGGTCGTTGGTCGCACCGTCTCGACACAACCGCCTTGATCGACTGCCACATCGACAATTACCGAACCGGGATGCATTTTTTGTACCAACTTTCGAGGGACTAAGATAGGGGCGCGACGCCCTGGAACTAAAACCGCCCCCACAAGTAAATCGGCTTCCGAAACGACCGCTTCTACTTGCAGGGAGTTACTGTAGAGCAGCTCAACTCTGGAGCCAAAGAGGGTTTCCAGATACGCCAACCGCTCGACATTCACATCCAAAATCTGGACGCGGGCACCCATGCCTACCGCCATTCGAGCTGCTTCGGTGCCAACGACACCGCCGCCTAAAATCACCACGTTACCCGGTCTGACACCGGGAATACCGCCCAGAAGAATCCCCCGACCTCCTTGCTGGCGCTCTAAAAACTGTGCCCCGAACTGTACGGAGAGGCGACCGGCGATAATGCTCATGGGGGTGAGCAGGGGCAATTTTCTATCGGGGAGTTCTACCGTTTCGTAAGCGATCGCGCTGACGCCACAATCAATCAGATGCTCGGTCAACCCCCGATCGGCTGCCAAGTGCAAATAAGTAAACAGCATCTGCCCTTTCTGGAGAAACTGGTACTCTGGCTTCAGTGGTTCTTTCACCTTAACCACCAGTTCTCGGTTCCAAGCATCCTTCGCTTCTAGGACAATTTTTGCCCCGGCAAGAATATAATCTTCATCAGAGAAGCCAGCACCATTACCAGCCGCGGATTCTACAAAAATCGCGTGACCGTTTTCACTGAGTACCCGGACGCTACTAGGACTTAACCCTACCCGAAATTCACGATCTTTGGTTTCCTTGGGAACGCCAATTTCCATTTATATACCTCAAATTGCTCGGCTATCTATTGAATTGACTATAGGTGCCACACCTGGTGACTTGTTGCATTGAGAGTTACCTCCCTGAAGGAGCGAGTGAGAAATTGGACTGACAACTTCTCAAGTAAAACGGTTTTTGGTTTGGGTAATTCGCGCATCGATCGGGAGGGGCAGCCGATCGGGAATGAGGTATCGAATGAGGTATCGATCGCTCCCCTCTCCCTTTACTCCTGAAGTCTCTTTATTCCTGAAACTCTCTCTCGCCCCTGATCCCCATCATTACTTATTTATTTAGGAGTCCCAAAAATTTTCGGATTACTTCACAAAAATGCTGCAACAATCAAGACGGCTACCTTATCCAAAGGATTTGGAAACACCAATATGACGATGCAAATTAGCGGACGGAATCAACTCAGGGGTAAAGTGACTGCGATTCAACTGGGTGATATCCTCGCCGAGGTGACAATTCAGGTGGGAGATAACTTAATTGATGCGGTGATTACTCGTCGTTCGGCAGAAAATCTGCAAATTTCAGTTGGCGATGAAGTGAGTGCCCTGATCAAGGCGACCGAAGTCATGGTGATCAAAGAGGTTGATTAGCAACTGTGTTTGCTTTGCTCTTGACTCAAGGCTTAGCACCTCTACAATAGAAGACAATCTATAACGAATTGTAAACCTCTGAAGGGGCAAGGATTGCCAAAGCCATGACACAACTTCAACCTACGACCACTCCTAAGCTGGAAGAACCTAAGTTAGGCTTCAATGATTACGCAGAGCGATTGAATGGTCGAGCCGCAATGATCGGCTTTTTGCTAATGGTGCTCATTGAATATGTCACGGGTCAAGGAGTGCTATCCTGGCTGGGCTTGCAATAAAAAAGCGCTCTTCTTTTGTCTAGTCCTTCGGAATCGGCAACCCGTACAGGCTTTCCTCGGTCTAGCACAACAAGTACAAGAATTTGTCTCAGGATACAGGATGTAGGGTTCTGCCCTTGCCGAAGGGTGGGATGAAGGATGAAGTTTAGAATCCAAAAATGATTCTGACTTCTGCCGCCTGACTCCTGACTCCTGAATGAGATAACCTGAAATTAGATTAAAGAATAACGGAATAGAGCAAGTCGTGATGAATGCTTTGTGGCCTAGATTTTTAAAGTCAGCCTATCGTAAAGAGCCAATTTCCAGCTTTGTGGTAATCGTTGGTGCTGTAGATGCAGTGATTGGCGGCGTAGATGAAAGCTGGGGTTTGTTTAGTTTCGGAGTGTTGACAGTAGGAGCAGCGATCGCTCTGCGTTGGTGGCAAACCCAGGGTAAAGAAGTCGAACCAATCCCCCAAACGGCAAAACACTTTCTTCCCCCCCCAACCTCTCGTCCTGTCCTGCCCATGCTGAGTAACTCCAAACACCATCCAAAACCGTAACCCTTTGGGTGGGAGCTTCCGAAAACCATGATTGGCACTTCTGTTTCAATTGAATGGCTTAAAATCGGTGAAGTTGCCGCTCGGAGTGGTCTGCCTGTCAAAACCATTCGCTATTACGAAGATATTGGTCTGTTAGCACCAACGGTGAAGCGGACACCTTCCGGCTATCGTCTTTTTAATCGTGAGATTGTCAATCGGCTGGCATTCATTAAGCGATCGCAAGCACTCGGACTCACTCTCAGCGAGATTCAAGAAATTTTAACAGTTCACGATCGGGGGCAGTTACCCTGCGGTGCCTTGAAGCAGCTTCTGCACGCGAAAGTAGAGGCGATCGCAGAACAAATTGAATCGCTAGAAATCCTCAAGAGCGAGCTAGAAGGGTTAATCTCTGGTTGGCAAGACCGACCGCCCGCTCACCACATCGATCATACTATCTGCCCCAATATTCAATCAGCACCATGAAACCTCCGGCTCGGAAGGCAAAAGTCAAAAGGCATTTATACAAAGAAAAAATTCTGAGTTTTGCATTTTTACCTTTTAGCTTTTATTGTTTCGCCCTTGCCAGTCAGCCTCTCCCAGCCGCCGCCAAAACAATAATCCAGGAAGCTGAAGCTGTTCCGTCTGCCCCAGCCCAAAACCTGCCTCCTGAAGCTTGGAGAAACGTTCAACTCCTCCGCACCCTCAAGGGTCACAACGCGACAATTGATTCCTTGACCTTCACCCCTGATGGAAAATTTCTGATCAGCGGGGGGAGCGACAATGACGGCAGAATAAAATTTTGGTGGGTGAGAAGTTGGAAAGAAGTGGGTAGCCTCAGGGCGCATAGTCAGGCAGTGATGACCCTTGCGATGAGTCCTAATTCAGAAATTCTGGCGAGTTGCAGCAATGACTCCTCGCTGAATTTATGGAATTGGAAGACTGGAAAATATACCCGGACTTTTCTGGATCATACGAGTAATATTCTGTCAGCGGCGATTACCTCGGATAGTGAAATGCTGGTGACGGGTGCTTTGGATGGGATTCGAGTCTGGAATTTGAGAACGCAGCGCCCGATTTACAACCTGGTGCGTTTCGATAACCAAACTTATGCAGTTGCCCCAAATCCCAATGGGGAGATTCTAGCAAGCGGCGGCAAAGATACTGCGATTAAGGTCTGGGATCTCCAGAATGGAAGATTTCTTGACTCATTGTCGGGACATAGCGGTGCAATCAGTACTTTAGCGTTCACGCCGGATGGAAGTACGCTGATCAGTGGCAGCTACGATCGCACCATCAAAGTCTGGGATTTTAATAGCGGACGATTGCTTTACACCCTTTCAGGGCATACAGGTTGGATTCGGGCGATCGCGATCGCTCCTTCTGGACAAGTTATGGCTACCGCGAGTCAGGATGGAGTCCGCTTGTGGAACTTGAGAACGGGCGAACTGATTGCTTTGCTGGTCGGACATTCCGATTGGGTGAAATCGGTTGCCTTTAGTCCTGACGGGCGAACTCTGGCGAGTGGGGGGTTTGACAGAACCATTAAAATTTGGCAAGTCGGCTCTGTTCCCTAAACATTCATTAAGTGTGCGATCGCGGCAACTTTTAGTTCGGTTTATGGGAAAACTAAGTTCAGTTCCATCTGAGACGAAGGAAGTAAACCAAAGTGTTGACTCACAATCGCGACAAAGGAAAGAGCCTAAACGGATACGAGTGGGCAGAGGCGGGTTTCTTCAATCTCTCGCTGGATCTGCTTTGTATCGCCGGACTTGATGGCTACTTCAAGCACCTGAACCCTGCCTGGGAAAAAACTCTGGGTTTTACGAAGGAAGAACTCTTAAGCCAATCGTTTATGGAGTTGGTTCACCCGGAAGATTGGGAAGCAACCATCACCGAAGCGCAGAAGCTTGCTACAGGCGCGGAAACAATCTCTTTTGAGAACCGCTACCGATGCAAAGACGGCTCCTATAAATGGCTATTATGGACTTCTGCGGTCTCCACTGAAGAAGGTTTGCTGTATGCAGTGGCTCGTGACATTAGCGATCGCAAAGCGGCTGAAGAAAAACTCCTCAATTTAAGAGCTGTCTTGGAGAATGCCGTCGAAGGAATTTCCCGGCTAGACACTCAAGGGCGCTACGTTACCGTTAATAAAGCCTACGCCAATGCAGCGGGTTACGAACCTGAAGAAATGATTGGCATGGAATGGCAGCGAACGGTTCATCCGGAAGAGATCGACAAGCTGATCGCTGCTTACCACAAAATGTTGGTGGATGGCAAGGTAGAAGCTGAAACGAGAGGCATCCGTAAAGATGGCTCTATTTTTTATAAGCAAGTGGTGATGATCTGCGATTACGACCAAGAGCAGCGATTTATCGGTCATCACTGTTTTATGAAAGACATCACCGAACGTCACCGAACCGAACAAGAGCGATCGCAATTAGCTAATCACATCCAATTGCTGCTGCAATCGACCGGGGAAGGCATCTACGGCATAGATTTACAGGGACGTTGTACCTTCATCAACAAAGCGGCGGCTCAGATGCTGGGATACCAGCCGGATGAAGTGATGGGCAAGGATATGCACGAGTTAATCCATCACAGTCGCCCCGATGGCTCCTTCTATCCCAGTGTTGAGTCTCCGATTTTTTGTGCTGTTCGCAACAGGAACAGTTGCCGGATTGACAACGAAGTTCTATGGCGGCGGGATGGAGCTGCTTTTGCTGCCGAATATTCGGCTTATCCGATTTTTGAGGGTGAGGAAATCAAAGGGGCTGTTGTCACCTTCGTTGATATCAGCGATCGCAAGTTAGCAGAGTCAGCACTCAAACAGGCGAATGAAGCCCTCGAAATCCGAGTCGAGGAACGCACCGCCCAATTAAGGCATACCCTCCAGCAGCTAGAAGACGAAATAACTGAGCGCCAGCGGGCAGAGAAAGCTTTATACAAAGAAAGAGAATTCTTAAATGCATTGCTCAATAACTTGGCAGACGGCATTGTCGCTTGTGACGCCAATGGAGTTTTAACGCTATTTAATCGAGCGACACAAGAGTTTCATGGGTTGCCGGAACAAGCTCTTCCTGCCGAGCAATGGGCTGAACATTTCGATTTATATCTGCCTGATGGGAAAACACTGATGAAAACGGAAGATATTCCGTTGTTTAGAGCGTTTCGGGGAGAGACGGTTCGGGAAGTAGAAATGATCATCGCCCCGAAGCAAGGAAAAATCCGCACCTTACTAGCTAGCGGACAAGCGATCGTTGATGCTCAAGGAAAAAAACTAGGTGCAGTCGTGGCGATGCACGACATCACCGAGCGCAAGGAAGTAGAAGCGGCTTTACAACAGAGTGAGTTACGACTCAACAGTATTCTAAATTGCCTTAAAGATTTGGTGTGGTCTATTTCAGCCACCACCTATAAAACGCTGTTTATGAACCCAGTGGCTGAGAAGTTTTATGGGCGGTCTTACTCGGAGTTCTTCAACAACTCCAACCTCTGGCTGGAGGTTATTCATTCAGAAGATCGCGAACTCGCCCTTGCCTATAACCACAGGGTTATGCAAGAGGGCAATGGTGAACTGGAGTACCGAATTATCCGACCCGATGGCGAAGTGCGATGGGTTTACAGTCGAGCCTGGATGATTTATGACGAGCACGGTACTGCTACCCGCATGGATGGTCTGTCCACCGATATCACAGATCGCAAGCAAGCCGAGGCAGCTCTGAGCGAAAGCGAGTCGCGGCTCAACAGCATTCTAAATTCGCTGAAAGACGTGGTGTGGTCTGTTTCAGCCAGCACCTTTGAAGTGCTTTACCTCAACCCAGCGACCGAGAGTGTTTATCAACGCCCAAGACAAGATTTCTTTGACAACCCCCAAGTGTGGTTTGATAGCATTCACCCCGAAGATCGCGATCGCGCCTTTGAATACAACCGTCAGGTTATAGTCGAGGGCAGCGGTGACATAGAGTACCGAATTCTCCGACCCGATGGCGAAGTTCGTTGGGTTCGTGACAAGAGCCGGGTGATTTACGATGAAACCGGGAAAGCTATTCGTATAGATGGTTTAACTTCTGACATTACCGAGCGTAAACAGGCAGAAAAAGCTCAGGCAAGACTGACCGCAATCTTAGAAGCAACACCTGACTTCGTAGGCATCGCCAATGCAGAAGGACGCGCCTTATACGTCAACAAGGCCGGTCGCCAAATGATAGGAATTGGCGAGAATGAGGATATCACAACGATGTATATCCCCGATTTCATGGCAGCTTCAGTCATCGACGGGATTCTGAACGAAGGGTGGCAGACTGTTGTCAGAGAAGGTATTTGGAGTGGCGAATCAGCGTTGCAGCACCGGGATGGCAGAGAGGTTCCTATCTCCCAGGTATGGATGAGCCATAAATTAGAAAATGGGGAGGTTGAATTTTTCTCTACGATCGCCCGCGATATCACTCCTGCTAAGCGGGCAGAGGAAGCCATCCGCCAAAGCGAAACTAGACTTGCAGAAGCTCAAAAAATTGCCCATATCGGCAGTTGGGAATTCGATCTGGCGACTGGAGAAATCGCTTGGTCGGAGGAACTATTCCGCGTGTGGGGTATGGAGCCGAACCAACCCGTACCGACTTACGAAGAGTTGGTGCAAAAAATTTATCCGGATGACCGGGAAGTTTTTGTAAAAGCAGTTGAGCTAGCAATTACTGAAGGCAAGCCCTACGAATTCGACAATCGCACTTTGCGCCCTGATGGTTCGATTGGATATATGTTCTCCAAAGGGCAACCGATTATCAACTCTGAGGGTCGGGTCATCAAGCTATTTGGAACAGGACTAGACATCACCCAGCGCAAGCAACAAGAAGAAGCCCTACGACAAAGCGAAGAACTATACCGCGCCCTTGCCCGAAATTTCCCCGACGGTTCGGTGGCTTTATTTGATAAGGACTTGCGCTACCTGCTGGCAGATGGAAGCGAATTAGCCGCCATCGGGCTTTCCAAAGAACTTATGGAAGGAAAAACCCTATGGGAGGTTTTTCCTCCAGACACCTGCGAAACTGTGGAACCGATGTATCAAGCAGCATTAGCTGGTGCCATGACGGTTTCTGAAATCCCCTATGGCGATCGCACCTATCTGTTGCAAATTCTGCCCGTCACCAACCAGCAGGGAGAAATCTTTGCGGGGATGACGTTGACGCAAAATATCAGCGATCGCAAACAGGCAGAGGAAGCGTTGCGGCAACGGGAAGAACAATTGCGCCAGATTCTTCAGAATATGCCAGTTATGATGACTGCCTTCGATGCAGACGGAAACATCACTGTCTGGAACCGCGAGTGCGAAAGGGTTGCAGGCTACAGTGCTGCGGAAATTGTTGGCAATCCCAAAGCACTGGAGTGGGTGTATCCAGATCCCGCCTATCGCACATCAATGCTGACCATATGGGCTGAACTTGGCAATAACTACCGTAACTGGGAATGGGAAATCACGGCTAAAGATGGAAGTGTCAAAACAGTAGCATGGTCGAATATCTCCGAGGGATTCCCCATTCCCGGCTGGACCACTTGGGGCATTGGTGTGGACGTAACCGAACGCAAAGCCGCTGAAGAAGCGCTAGCAGAGAAAGCTTGCTTAGCCGCGTTTCGTGCGGATGTAGACACTGCGCTGACTCAGGGCGATCGCTTGCAGGTGATACTGCAACGCTGCACCGAGGCTGTAGTCCAACATCTCGATGCCGCGTTTGCAAGGCTATGGACGCTTAACAGAGAGGAGAATGTATTGGAGTTGCAAGCGAGTGCGGGGATGTATACCCACCTTAATGGCTCTCATAGCCGCGTACCCGTTGGTCAATTCAAGATCGGCCTAATTGCCCAAGAGTGCCAGCCCCACCTGACCAACTCTGTGATTGACGATCCTCGTGTTGCTGATAAAGATTGGGCAAAAAGAGAGGGCTTGATCTCCTTCGCTGGTTATCCCCTGATTATCGAAAACCAGATATTAGGGGTTATCGCCATGTTTGCCCGGAAACCGCTTACCGAAGCTACGCTGGGGGCGCTAGAATTTGCAGCGGACGAGATTGCATTAGGTGTTAAGCGCCTACAGGCAGAGGAGGCGTTGCGACACTCGGAAGCACGATTTAGACAACTCGCTCAACGCGAGGCACTGCTCAACCGTTTGTCCAGCGATATCAGGAACTCCCTTGATGTCAGTACCATATTAGGAACGGCTGTGCAGGAGATCCGCAATTTGTTGCAGATTGACCGATGCCTGTTTCTTTGGTATCGACCATCAGCAGAACAACCAGTCTGGGAAGTGGTAAAAGAAGCGAAGATACCTACCCTGCCTAGCTTGCTGGGTCAATACCCAGCCCCAGCAAGTTCGCTAACTCAGAAGTTCACCAACTTGGAAATCCTCCAAGTTGACGATCTTGCAAACGCCAGCGATCCAGCCGAACAGGAACTCTATAGTGCTTCGGGCTACAATGCTATCCTATCGCTGCCAATTCAAGCTCCTTCTGGTGAGATTGGTGTGGTCAGTTGCATCCATCATCGTGGTTCTCGGTCTTGGAGTGGCTCGGAGGTGGAACTGCTGCAAGCGGTAACTGACCAACTCGCGATCGCGCTTTTCCAAGCCGAACTCTACACGCAAGCTCAAGACTCTGCACAGCAAGCTCAAGAAAAAGCTCACCAGCTACAGCAAACTTTGCACCAGTTGCAACAAACTCAAAGTCATCTGATTCAAAGTGAAAAAATGTCCAGCCTCGGTCAGATGGTTGCTGGTGTTGCTCACGAAATCAACAATCCTGTCAACTTCATCCACGGCAACCTCACCCACGCAAATCAATACAGCCAAGATTTACTGAATCTCCTCCAGCTTTACAAGCAGCACTATCCCAATCCAGTTCCGGAAATTCAAGATGAAATCGAGGCGATTGACCTTGATTTTGTGGTAGAAGACCTCCCGAAAATCCTGGGTTCGATGAAGATGGGGACTGACCGCATCCGTCAGATTGTTCTATCGCTGCGGAATTTCTCGCGCTTGGATGAAGCCGCCATGAAGGCAGTGGATATTCATGAAGGGATTGATAGCACCCTCCTGATCTTGCAAAATCGACTGAGAGCCGCCCCCAACTATCCCAGCATTGAAATTGTTAAAGAGTATGGCAATCTACCGCTGGTGGAATGCTACGCGGGACAGCTCAATCAAGTGTTTATGAACCTGCTCAACAATGGGATTGATGCCCTAGAAACGCAGCCCGAACCGAGAATCATTACCATTCGGACTGAAGTGGGACGTGGGAAATCCCTTCCTGACCCTTATGTTTTGATTCGGATTGCTGATAACGGCCCAGGGATGACCGAGCCAGTAAAAGCTCGCCTATTTGATCCCTTCTTTACGACTAAACCTGTAGGGAAAGGTACAGGTCTGGGATTATCCATCAGTTATCAAATTGTGGTGGAAAAGCACGGTGGCACTTTAAAATGTGTCTCCAAACCAGGACAAGGAGCGGAGTTTTGGATTGAGATTCCCATTTCTCAAGGTCTAACTTAACTGGAATTATGCATAAAAAAAGAGAGGGAAGATTAACTTCCCTCTCCTCGAATCTTGACGATTTTCAGATGCGCCCTGGTCTTTTAGCTTCTTCCGCAACATCTTCTGTTGCTTTCTAATCTGTCTTGCCCTGGCGGAGCCACCTTTCCCTTTGTCGTTTCGTCCCTCTCGGCGGGGAGATTCCCACCGCTTGAGTCGTTGAGTCATGGTCGTTCTCTTGTGTAAAGAGTGGGCAGGGAGAGAATCGAACTCTCACGATCTCACGATCGTCAGATTTTGAGTCTGATGCGTCTACCAATTTCGCCACCCGCCCTTGGGTTTAGCTTCACTATTATAGCCTATCGAATGCTGTTGTAGCAAGGCTTGATATTCTTGACTGCTAGCCCAACGGTCAATTTCCCGCGCCCGCAGGACGGGTACTGGGTGGCTGAGTTGGGCTGTCTGCGCTTGTTTGAGCATTTCACCCAGCTGATTTTTACTGATATCGTCGTAAGCTCTGGCTTGATCTAAAAAGGCTTCCAGATTCAGCTGCGGCGCAAGAATGGGTGAACCTCCAGCCAGTTTCATTAAGACGGAACTGACGACTTTAGAGTCTTGAGTGGCGAGAAGTGCAGCGCGATCGCAAGTAAATTCTGCACATCGCAGCCACTGTAGCATCTGTCCCCTCAAAGTTTCAGCGATCGCTGCACCCCAAGTCGGAATTAATCCTGCTGCTAACACCATAATATTGACGGGTGTTAGGTACACTCCATGCTCGCATTTTAGGTGTCCCAGTTCGTGGGCGATGACTGCCTGAATCTCTTCGGGTGTCAGCAAATCGATTAAAGAGGTGTGCAACACAATAAATGGCTGCTTTCCTCGCATGGCAAAGGTGTAGGCGTTTGGCGTGGGTGAGGAACGGACATACAGTTGCGGGGGTTCCAAATCTAATATTTGGCACGCTTCTAACAGCAGTTTATGCAGATGAGGCAGTTGTTGTTCGCCTACGAGGACGCCCGCCGCTATATTTTCCAAATAAAAAAACTGTTCTGCGAGGGGACCAAGCAGATTTCTGACCAGGATATCCATTCCCGGCAGTTGTTTTAAGGCGTTAGTCGCTTCTAAATCTAAGGGATGGCGAAATTTATCTGCCGAGAGACCGATTAAGGGTGTCCTTGAAGGCAACATGGAGGAAATCTCAAAAAAAAGAACTAAAACAAAAGAATTGATTGATGCGGTGCTAATCTCAGGGCGATCGTGAGATTAGATATCCCAAATTAGTATAGCGAGGGCGCTTTGTTTTTGTTTCTAAGCGGCGCATCTAACTATGATTTATTAATGCGATTTACAAAATATTGTACCTATTTTATCTTCCTCTTCGTCCACAACTGGTATACTTTTATAATGGAATAGTTTTGTTTTTTTATAACGGTTAATATTCCATTTTTTAAAATATATTATTCAGATTTAATTCAATAATTATATCCTGAAAAGCCCTAACTTTTTCAATATTTTACTTTCAAAGTTAGGGATTCTGAGGACAATTTCCAATTAGGTAAACAACCAGTTTTTTACCCGGTTTAAACCCTTCCAGTCGGGTTTTCTGGCTAATCCATCCTCAATACTTTCTTGGATATCGGGGCGTAATTCTGGATTAATCGCCAGAGATCGCTGAGCCTCTTCAATGTGTTGCCGGACGCCAGTTTTCCCTTCTTCAAGCATTGCCAGAACTAGGTTAATGTGAGCCTGGGGATCTTGGGGATTTAACTTAACAGCTTTTTGAGCGGCTTTGTAGGCCAGAGTGGCTTGATCGTCTAATAGATACAGCCAGGATAGACAAATCCAGGCAGCAGTAAGTTTGGGGGCGCGATCGCAAATATCCTTGAAAACAGGAAGCAAAGTATCCGGGCCTTCTCCCGCTTTATAGCGTTCTAGGCCATTGTCAAAAAGGTCGTTAATTGGCTCGGTCATTTCTGAAAGATGAAAGATGTTAGCGATCGCGTAGCGGATGGCGGGCTAGATAGCGACACTCTCTTCGCCGGATGCGTTATTTTACGGGGCAATGGGGGGTTGAATCCACCCTTATCTGGAAAGCAGGCGGGATACCTGCTTTCCAATCAGAAGTTTTTACAAACTGTAGGCCAAGCTTGAACTTAGACACCAAATGCAAATGACTTAGACTCCAAATGACTTACCGCAGCCACAGCTTTGAGCAGCATTGGGGTTTGTAAATTGGAAGCCACCGCCAATCATGGCATCGCTATAGTCCAGCATCAGACCATAGAGGTATAGCATACTCTTGGGATCGCAGACAATTTTGAAGCCATCGTAGTCGTAGACTTCATCGTTGTCCCGAATTTGACTAGGCTCTTCAAAATCCATCATGTACGACATTCCAGAGCAGCCACCTTGGCGGACGCCAACTCGCAGGCACAGATCCTTGCCTTGTTTCTCCCGCAGAGAGAGAACGTGTTTGAGGGCAGATTCGCTTAATTGGATACCGCGTTTTTGCGATTGAGTAGCTTGTGTCATGGCGCTCTCGACTCCTAATTTGGTGTTTTATCTAGACGACTTGAGGAAGCCAGTCCACTAGGTCAATTTTATCGAAGATTCTTAACTTAACCGCAGACCGGCGAAGCGAAAAGCTTTTTATTATTTATGTTAACGATTAGGCGTTGGGGTTAGATAGAGCGATCGCGCAAGGATTGTATTGTGGTGCTTTCATCACTGCCAAGCATTCGTTTAGAGGAGGACGGCAGAGAGGCGATTAGTATTTAAAATGAGGATCTACAAAGCGCACGGTGTGTTGTTCCCCCAGTTGGCATAGTCTATGTCTGTTCTCACTCGCTCCACGTCTCGTCGGCTGCAAACTTTACAACAAATTCCTAGCGTCTGGGAAGGCGATCGCCGTCGATTATCTGCTGGGATGGCGCAAAGCTTAGAGTCGGATACTCAGACAGACAGCGAATGCATTGTTTGGGTGGATGGCGTCGAAGGAATGGTTCGAGCGATGGATGTCGTAACTTCCGAGACTGGGCCGGAAGCCGTTGTTCGCGCCCTGCTGCGAGCAATGGAACATCCCCACAGCCCTGCCAAGCCATCCCGTCCTCAGAAAATTGTAGTCCGACACAGAGAACTTCAGTTCTACCTGCGGGGTGTTCTCCAGGATCTAGACATTGCTGTTGATTATGTACCAGAACTGCCCCTGATTGACGAACTATTTCGCGGGTTCCAAGAAATCACCAGCACTCGCCCCCCCAAACTACCGCCTGAATATGCCGAGTTACTGGTGCAAAAAGCTTATGAGATTTGGGACGATGCACCTTGGGAACTGCTTGCCGATCACCAGATTATCTCAATTGAGCTAAATCAGTGGGATGTGGAGACGCTGTACGCCTCGGTGATGGGGATGCTGGGCATGGAGTACGGCATTTTGTTGTATCGCTCTCTGGACTCTCTGAAACGGTTTCGCTCGTCGGTTTTGGCAAAAGAGTCTTTTGAGGAGCTAGAAGAAGCATTTTTAGGGCAAGATTGCTTGTTTGTCACCTTCGAGCAGGCTGAAGATTCCTTAGACGAAGATGAAGAGGACGAAGGCATTGATTTAGCTGACTTGCCGCTTTCAGAAATTCAACCCAATTTCGGAAATGTGCATCCGTTAGAGGGGATGCGACCCTTTTTATATGAGGAAGAAGCGATCGCAGTTTACGTGGCACTCGAAGCCCTCCATCGCTTTTTCCGAGCATCCAATCGGCAGCTGGCAGCAGAGAAATTCCCTACCTTGAGCAAACGCTACCGCATCGCCGCGCCGCTAGAGGCGGATCTGCAAAAATCGATTCCCGTTAAGGTGGCAACGGTTCCCGATGTGGCGACGGAACTGTTTGACATGGCAGAGGTGGCAGGGTTGGCAGAGGAGGAAGACAGCGATCTCGAAGAGATGATGCTGCCCCTGCGGGATGACTTAGTGCCCAAAGATTCTTTCCTCAGCTTGGGGATGATGACTTGGGAGAAAGTAGAGTTGCTGCGTAAAACCGTTGATTGCTATCAAGCGAAGGAAGCGATCGCGGCGGGAGAGGGAATGCCAGTGGTTTTGATTCAAACTTCCCGTCCCAAGGCAAAGGAATTGATTGAGCAAATCCAAAGCGCGGGAGGGTTAAAGGGAATTTGCTTTAATCCGGGAGAAGATCCTTTTGAAGGTGATCGCTATGACTTGGGAATTCTCCAAACAGAAAATGGCAATATGTACCTGTTTGGAGAATTTCAAGAAGACGATCCGATTCATAGCGAAGCTCGTCGCAAATGGGATCAGCGTTGTAAGAAAACCAAAGGCTACTGCGGCTTGATTGTGGCTAGGGGGCTAAAAGGCGCATCTAGGGGAAATCCTCAGCTAGGCGACATGATGGCTTTATTTGAAGCGCGATCGCTCTCTAGTAAAGATTTAGGATTGGGGATGCTCCAGCTGATGCCCCAGTTTGAGTTCGAGTAAAGCGGCAAAGGGCTAGAGGAGATGGGGAATTCGCCGTGAGCGATCGCCAATACCCAATTCCTTAATCCAGGCGATGAAAATCGGTAATCTTCTGCTGTCACCTGTTAAACTTTGTAAAGAAATTGAGAAGGACAGATGGCATGCGGGTTGCAATCGTCGGGGCAGGATTGGCTGGAATGGCAGCGGCAGTCGATTTAGTCGATGCCGGTTGCGAAGTCGAAATCTTTGAGTCTCGTCCGTTTGTGGGGGGTAAGGTCGGCAGTTGGGTGGATGCCGACGGCAATCACGTTGAGATGGGATTGCACGTCTTTTTTGGGAACTACTACCAGCTATTTGAATTGATGAAGAAGGTGGGGGCAGGTGACAATTTGCGCCTGAAAGAACATATCCACACCTTTATCAATCAAGGCGGCGTCACAGGTGCCTTGGATTTCCGCTTCATCACGGGTGCGCCTTTCAACGGATTAAAAGCATTTTTCACAACATCGCAGCTGTCGTTGCAGGATAAAGTACAGAATGCGATCGCCCTTGGCAGCAGTACCATCGTGCGCGGCTTGGTAGACTTCGAGGGTTCGATGAAAACAATTCGCGCTCTCGATAAAATTAGCTTTGCCGATTGGTTTCGCAGTCACGGTGGCAGTAATGGCAGCATCAAGCGGATGTGGAACCCAATTGCTTATGCACTTGGATTCATCGATTGCGAAAATATTTCTGCTCGTTGTATGCTGACCATCTTTCAGATGTTTGCTGCTAGAACCGAGGCATCGGTGCTGCGAATGCTGGAAGGTTCTCCCTCCGAGTATCTGCACAAGCCGATTATTGAATACATAGAAGCCCGAGGCGCGAAAATTCACACTCGTCGCCGGGTAAGAGAAATTCAATATACTGGCGAAGGCAATGAGACGCGAGTAACTGGCTTACTGATTGCTAAAGGCGAAACTGAAGAAACCATCACCGCCGATGCTTATGTCTGCGCCTGCGACGTGCCCGGAATTCAGCGCGTTTTGCCGCAAGCGTGGCGTCAATG
Source organism: Trichocoleus sp. DQ-A3 (assembly GCF_039961975.1). Classification (NCBI taxonomy): domain Bacteria; kingdom Bacillati; phylum Cyanobacteriota; class Cyanophyceae; order Leptolyngbyales; family Trichocoleusaceae; genus Trichocoleus; species Trichocoleus sp. DQ-A3. The sequence goes on from NZ_JAMPKC010000015.1 coordinate 30,864, forward strand.
GTCGGAATTTGACAATATTTATAAGCTGGATACAGTGCCCGTCGCGACAGTGCAGCTGCGGTTTGATGGCTGGGTGACTGAGTTGCACGATGCCGAAGAAAGACACCAAGTGCATCATGCTGCCGGAATTGATAATCTGCTTTATACAGCGGATGCCGACTTTTCCTGCTTTGCAGATTTAGCTTTAACGAGTCCCTCTGATTATTACCGCGAAGGACAAGGTTCGCTGTTGCAGTTGGTGCTAACGCCGGGAGATCCGTTTATCAAGGAAAGTAACGAAGCGATCGCTCAACACGTCCTCAAGCAAGTACACGAGCTATTCCCTTCCTCCCGCGATTTGAACATGACTTGGTACAGTGTGGTGAAGCTGGCTCAGTCTCTCTATCGCGAAGCCCCTGGCATGGACCCCTATCGTCCTCCTCAGAAGACGCCAATCGCCAATTTCTTCCTTGCAGGTAGCTATACTCAGCAAGATTACATCGATAGTATGGAAGGGGCAACCCTGTCTGGGCGTCAGGCAGCAAAAGCGATTTTAGAAAATGTGCAGGAAATAAAGGGTAAGAGCCAACTGTCGGCGGTTTAGACGAATAAACCGCAAAAACGCGGCTATAGCAGAGGAAGAAAAGAAGTAAATGGCTGAGTGGCTAGAGCATAGCGTGCAGGTAGAGGTGCCGGTTCCCATTGATGAGGTGTGGAACCTTTGGTCCGATCTGGAGCAAATGCCTCGATGGATGAAGTGGATTGACTCGGTTACAGTTCTGGATAATGACCCAACCTTGTCGCGCTGGAAACTTGCCACGGGTGGCTTAGAATTCACTTGGCTTGCCCGTATCGTCAAAAAGGTGCCTAACCAGATTATCCAATGGGAATCTGTTGGTGGATTACCCAATCGGGGTGCGATTCGCTTTTATGACCGGCACGGCAGTAGCATTGTTAAGCTAACGGTGGCTTACGCCATTCCAGGCTGGTTGGGCAGGTTAATGGATAATCTCTTCCTGGGGCGCGTTGTCGAATCCACGATTCAAGCTGATTTGGATCGGTTTCGAGAATACGCGATTAAATCCCAAGGGAATACTTAGTAGTAATCACCCCTTCTTAAAAGCTGAGAGAGATTTTAGAGGGAGATATTAAGAAAAAAACGCAAATGCGATCGCATTTTCCATCTTCGCGGTTCAAGAACTTTGCGGTAGCAGCGTGACAAACGCAATCACCAATCCGCCAAATAAGCACATCAAATACACGCCTAACAACAACAGCCTGGTTCCCCAACTGGAATGGGATTCCCGACAGCGTTGGGCAATATCTTTGACCATTCTGTACTTCTGAGCAAACGGTAGGGAACCGTAACCAGACTTTTTGAGCGTCAGGAAAATAGCCATCAGTACGCTATCAGAATCGTCAGTTGATTGGGGCAGTTCTCGCCGCAGGATCTTCAGAATCTTGGCACTGCGAAAGCTAGCAGGGATGCTAAACGCAATCAAAAATCCGAGGAAAAGAAAAATACCAGTCCCCGGACTCATGCCGATAAAAACTAGCAACCCGACGGCGAAAAGTTTGAACAAAACATCGGTGTAGGGATGGCGGGAAAATATTAATAAATCTAGGATGCGTCCTCCATCCAAGGGCAAGATAGGAAGTAGATTAAAGTAGTTAATAATGACCAGAAAGCTGATTACTTCTTGCAACCCTAGGGAACGCTGGAGAGAATCGGGAATTGCCAGCGCGATCGCAACTCCTAAGATTATCCCCGGAACCGGCCCCGCCAGCAAAACTAGAAATTTTTCCCGAATCGTCGCATTGTCTTTGCGTCCGGAAGCCGCAGCACCAAATAAGGGCAAGAAGAAAATCGATGTATCTTTATAGCCACAGCCTCTCATCGTCAAAAAGTGCCCTAGTTCGTGCAAAAACAGGACGCCGATGAGAATCAGCAGTGTCTGCAAGTCGAAAAATGGCGTGAACGAGATAGCAAACACGACCAAACTGCCAAGCAACAACCACGACTTTATCCCCTTTCTGGCACGTCCCCGTTCGATTCGTTCCATGCGGCGGAATCCCTCCACTTCCACCGCCGAAGGAATCTCCACATACCGATAGGGTTCTGTTTTTGCCTTTTGCGTCCACTTTTTGACCAGAGTTGTATACTTGCCGCTATCCCGCCCCATCTTGATAGCTGTTTTCATCGCAGCACTGAGATTGAGTTCTAGCAGTTCCGTTCCTCTAATCGGTGACAGCTGCCCTGATTTCACCAAGCTGTCTATGTAGGTGACATGATGCGATCGCAATCTCTCAATAAACGCTTTTGATGACATCGCGACGGGCGTTTTTGCAAGTGCCAAATGCTCAAGCTTGCCTTGATGGACTTGCCACTGCTCTTGGGTTTCCACCGCGTAAGGATCTTGGAGAATGGTATTGGGTATTTCTCCAATCACCCCGAAAGCCTGTCCATTCATCGTGTGTAATAGGAGACCATCCTCAAAAAAGGTAAGAAACTCGATCGTAAACAGCCTCACCGATTCCGGTAGGCTACGAATGTTTACATTAGCGAATGTTTTAAATGCCTCGTTGTATAGCACCATCCCCCAGCTTTTCGAGACATCCAGGTAAATGTCATTAAAGCTGAAATAGGAATGGAACTGAAACCCTAGCTTTTCAAGTTCTGGCAACGGAATCTCAAATAAATCTTTGATATAAGTAGGGATTTCCTCGCCGCTCCGAATTTCGTAATCGATGTACTGTAGAGTCAAGCCTAAAAGTCGCTGAAAAAAAATCAAGTAGCGGCACGCTACTAGCAACCCATAGACTGCTAATCCGTAAAGCAAATATTCCATTAACGGCCCAACCCTGTGTGTAGTTTGCTACCAGGCGGGGTCAACGTAGAGATTGATTGTTAATTGTTCGCACCCTGCCGGTACTGCTGTGATACAAGCACAGATGGTATGTCCGTCCGCTACCTCCACTTCGCAGGCGTGACACGAACCCATCAGGCACCCGGTGGGAATGAACACCCCAGCCCGTTCTGCTACCTGTAATAACGCTTCTCCTACCTCAGCGTCAACCGCAATCTCGTCAGGTAAAAAAAGTACACTTACGCTCATCAGTAGTTGGTAATGGGTAATGGGTATTTGCTAATGGGTAATGGGTGAAAAGCAATGACCCATTACCCATGCCTTAAGACAAAATAGGGTTTAAATCTAGGTGAGCTTCCACCGTATCTGCCAGCGAATCCAGAATGGTTTCTCGGTGTTCGCGGTAGTTGGCGACGCCTGTGGGGAGAGATGGAAGTCCCCGTTGCTGCCGTAGGTGATTTAACCAGGCTCTTCGCCAAGGGCCATTATCAAAAAGACCGTGGAGATAAGTGCCCACAACGGATTGAGTAGCATCGACAATCCCTAAACTCGGATCGTCAAATAGGGTTTTGTAGGAGTATTGCTTGGGTGCGTGTCCGGATGCCCCCATTCCTTCCTCTGAATCCAACAGCCGCGTGCGCCCTTGATGGATTTCATAACCGGCGACGGGTAAACCAGTTTGAGGATAGTTAGAAGTTACGAGTCGTTGGCGGGCAATTTTTTGGGCGGTAATTACGGTTTTTACGGGTAACAATTCCAGACCTTTGTAACGTCCGGTTTCACCTTCAATTCCTTCAGGATCGGCTAAAAATTTGCCTAGCATCTGGAAACCGCCGCAGATTCCCAGAATAGTACCGCCTGCTGCGGCGTAATTTTGAATTGCCTGCGCCATGCCGGTTTTTTGCAGCAGCATCAAGTCAGCGATGGTGGTTTTGGAACCTGGAATAATCACGGCATCCGGATGTCCCAAGGGTTCTCTGGGGCTAATGTATTTCACCGTAACGCTGGATTCTGCTTCTAGGGGGTCAAAATCGGTGAAGTTAGAAATCCGGGGAAGGCGGATGATGGCAATGGTGAGATCGCTGTGAGATTTGGTCGTGCGACGCTCAAACAAATCTAGGGAATCTTCGGCGGGCAAAGCTTGATCGATCCAGGGAATGACACCTGCAACGGGAATGCCGGTGCGTTCTTCTAGCCAGGTGATGCCGGAGTCTAAGAGCGATCGCTGTCCTCGGAATTTATTAATGACAATCCCCTTAATCAGCGCCCGTTCTTCCTTCTCCAGCAACTCCAGAGTACCCACTACATGGGCAAAAGCGCCCCCCCGGTCGATATCCACGACCAGCAAGGTTGAGGCATTTAAATGCTTCGCGACCCGCATATTCGCCATGTCGCGGTGCTTAAGGTTAATCTCCGCTGGGCTACCCGCTCCCTCACAGACCAGTAAGTCAAATTCTTCGGAAAGACGTTGCAGCGATTCTTCAATTGCCTGCCAACCTATATCAAAATACTGCTCGTAGTACTCCGCAGCACCCACTTGCCCGACGGATCTGCCCTTGATAATCACCTGGGAAGTCATGTCCCCTTGGGGCTTGAGTAAAATTGGGTTCATCTCCACCCAGGGCGTTACTCCCGCAGCCCAAGCTTGCACTGCCTGGGCATAACCAATTTCTCCTCCAGTGGGCGTTACGTAAGCATTCAGCGCCATATTCTGCGCTTTAAAGGGAGATACTCGCCAGCCGCGCCGAGATAGAATCCGGCAAAGTGCTGCGGTTAGTAGAGATTTTCCTGCGTGGGATGTGGTTCCCACGACCATAATCGCTTTCATTTTAATAGTTTGGGGTTATAGGGAAGAGCAGGCAAGCAGGCAAGCAGGCGAAAGGCACAAAACAGGGGGGCAGGGAAAAATTCTTACTCAGTCCTCAGTCCTCAGTCCTCAGTCCTCAGTCCTCAGTCCTCAGTCCTCAGTCCTCAGTCCTCAGTCCTCAGTCCTCAGTCCTCAGTCCTCAGTCCTCAGTCCTCAAAACAAGCGGAACCAACGATTTAAGGCATTATAGAAGCGATCGCTAAGAGAGGGGGCAGGCCACGAACCACCCTGAAGTTCCCATTTTTCAACCAATTGGCGTCCCAAAGGCGTGAGGCGAAAACTATCGGTGATTCCTTGACCATCCACCTCTCGCCGCAGAATGCCTACTTGAATCAGCCACAACAGAGAACTTTCTGCGCCTAGTTCCCGCACAGGATGGCGGGTGTACTGGTGTTGGACGCCTGAAGCACCAGCGATCGCTTGCAGGGGAACGCTGGTTGAGCGCATCGCCGCAAACAAAGGCAGGAGGAAGGGCGAACAGCGCATCGCCCGGTCGGCACGGGACACACTGCCAGGGGAATATTGAATCGACTGGGAGTTTTTTGCCTCAACAGAATTCATCTCTATCTCTAATGCCAGGAAACAGCAGAGGATTAAAAATTGCTATCTAGTCAATATCGGTTATTCTTTCACCGACTTCTCGCGATCGCACCCACAAGCTTTATGGTTTTAGCTGTAGACGCTCTCCGGCGCGTCTCGTTAGGAGACTGACTGCCGTCATCCACCTTAGCTTAGCCCAAGCGGAATTTTAAAATATTGTAAAATTTGATTTTCACCAAACAATCATAACTGAGCAGGAAATAGAATTTATGGCTCTAGCAGTCGGTACAACGGCACCCACTTTCACCGCCAAAGATACCAATGGGAACACTGTCTCGTTGTCTGATTTGGCAGGAAAAACTGTGATTTTGTATTTTTATCCCAAAGATGATACACCCGGCTGTACCAAACAAGCTTGTAGCTTTCGAGATGCCTATGCAGACTATCAAGGCAAAGATATTGTAGTCTTGGGCGTTAGCAAGGATGATGAAGCGTCTCACCAGAAATTCACCGAGAAGTTCAATTTGCCTTTTCCCCTACTGGCAGATGTCGATGGCAGCATTATCAAAGCTTATGACGTTGAAGGAAGTAGCGGTTATGCCCAGCGCGTAACTTACGTGATTGATGGCACTGGCAAGATCGTTCACGTTGATTCCAGCGTCAACACGGGTAGTCATGCTCAGGATATCTTAGCGGCACTGGCTTCTTGAGCCGACGACTTTAGTCTCTAGAAATAATCCGAGAAGCCCGGTTTCCTTAAGGAAACCGGGCTTCTCAATCACAGGACTCTTTGAATACTGATTAGTTATGGCGTCGAAGAGGCGGGTGTTACTGAGTTTACTGGAGTGACAGGTGCTACAGGTGCTGCCTGATTGGGAGTACCAAGAAGTTGTAGTTGTTGACGTCGGAACTGATCGGCGGCAGTATTCAGATTATTCTTCTGGTCGGTATTAAACTCGTCCATACTGCGAATGTTGCCCAAGGTGGCTCGATGCATCAAGTCAAAGACACCAGACGCACCGCCGTTATTCGTCCGAGAAAATGGGTCTGTATTTTGCTCTTGGAAAGTGTCTGCGGGACTGACCGCTCCTGGTTGCGACAGGGTTGATTGAGCCAGAGTCAATTGAGGCAGCAAGCAGGAGGCGAATCCCATGCCAGCCAGAACACCGAGAACCAGTTTAGTTTTTTTATTCATGACAATTTGGGGCGAAACACGCTACGAAAGTTGTGAGTTTTGAGTTTTGAATAAAGACGAAAAAATTGATCTCTATGTTCAACTTTATAACTCAAAACTCACTCAAGACTTGGTACTCATTACTCAAGACGATTCTTAAGCAAACCGACGACGCAGCAGGGGTTGAATTGTTAATAATATTACTGCATCAAAACCGAGAAGCACCAATATGGCAGTGCCAAAAGTTACAGTGCCCCAAGGAGCTTGCATTACCACGCTACTGAGTGCCCAATCACTGTGGAGATACAGATAACGAATTGGCTCAATCGCATAGCTGAGGGGATTGAGAGTTGCAACAACCTGCAACCAATTGGGCATGAAGGATAAAGGGGCGAGGGCTGTGCTGGCAAACAGTAAAGGCAGGTTAGTAACAAAAATCACAGCAATCAGCTCGACGTGACCGGGCAAAGCAAAAGCTAAACCCAAGCTCAAAGCGGTGACACCCAGAACCAGCAACAGAACAATCAATGCGATCGCGCCCAAGCCTAAAAGATTAGGTAAACCGGCTCCCAGAAAAGCGCTAGCTGCAACAATTACTGCCGCTTGGATTAAGCTCAGCGTCACAATATAGATAGCTGAGGCAGCAACAATCGAAAATCGGGATGCCAGAGGAGCGACTAATAAGCGGTTGAGAAAGCCAAATTCCCGGTCAAACATCACCGGCAATCCAGCATTCAGTGCCCCGGCAAAGGCGGTAAAAACAATCACACCGGCACCGAGAAATTGCCCGTAGCTCAAATCATTGCCAAAAATGCCTTGAGGAGCATTTTGAAACAGCGCCCCGAATAGAACCAACCACATTAAAGGCTGGATAATTCCCGCCACGAGAGTCGAAGGACGCCGTTGCAATTGAATGAATAAGCGCTTCGTTAAAGCCAGAGTTTCTTGAATAAAGTCACTGACGAGGCTGGATGCAGCACCGGCATTAGATTTACCCGCTGCCTCTGGCTGCAACCGGATATCAGGTTTAGGAGGCGTTATCGTACTGCTCATATCAATTTCAGATGTTGATGTTGGATTTTGGATTTTGGTCGCTTGGTGGTGTAAAAGCTTGTTTTAGCGCATATTCTGCTTTTTCTCTGCCTTCGGATCTCGGCTACCGGCTGCTGCAAGTTCTGCATCCATCAGGGTTCTCCCCGTAGCCGCAAGGTAAACATCATCTAAGCTAGGTCTAGCTTGGGCAATGCCAAAAATCGGTAAATTAGCGGCTTGGAGAGATTGCTGTATCGTCATCAGCGCGTCGCTTTGGGGCGTCACTACTAAATTGAGCGAATTCCCCTGAGCGTTATTGATGATTGCTTCTTGCACAAAGGGCAGAGATTGCAGCATATTTTTCGCTTTCTCTGCTTCTTCAATGGGAGAAAATTCGCGGATACGCAGGGTGATGCGATCGCCTCCCACCCGATCCTTCAACTCAGAAGGCGTCCCAGAGGCAATCACTACCCCCCGGTCGATAATCGCCACCCGGTCGGCTAAAGCATCAATTTCTTCTAAATAGTGGCTGGTGATCAGCACCGTTGTCCCGGATGCTCGCAACTGGCGCAAGAAATCCCACACGACTACACGGCTTTCAATATCTAGCCCTACGGTTGGTTCATCCAGAACTAAGACATCCGGCTGATGCAGCAACCCAGCGGCTAAGTCGAGGCGCTTGCGTAAACCGCCAGAGTAGGTGCCAGTTTTTTTATCAGCGTATTCTTGCAATCCCAAGACGCTCAGCACCGCCTCAATTCTCTGTTTCGCCACGGCACCGGGGAGGTGATACAGCGCGGCTTGCAGTTGCAAGAGTTCCCTTCCTGTCAGCACCTTATCTAAGGCGACCTCCTGAGCCACATAGCCCAAGCGTTGCCTTGCCCCCCTGGGGTTATCCACAACGGAGATGCCAGAAACTTCAATTTTGCCAGCATCGGGTGTTGTCAGGGTACACAAGACCCGCAGGGTTGTTGTTTTCCCGGCACCATTGGGTCCCAATAGACCAAAAATTTCACCAGGTTCGACCTGAAAGGAAACATTTTTAACGGCTTCTACTGAGCCGTACCGTTTCTGAAGCTTTTCGATTAAAACAGCGGGAGCCATAGATGTCCCTAATTAACAAATCTAAACACTATTTGTTTCTATTGTATTTCAATCCCTCATCAGGATTTATACTCCCACCGTACTGAATTCATCCTTTGAAAGGCGAAAAGTCCGTACCATCTCAGGACGATACAGCGCCAGACAATTATACGGATAAGCGATCGCGCTACCATTGCCTCAAACCCAAACTCCGAGCATTCTGTAAAGATGAGTGGATGGCTATGGTAACTACTGCTGTTGTCCCAGAAGTGGTATCGCAGGGATTTAGTGTGGCGGTGGATGAGTTGTTGGATTGAGGCTCAATATTTACCAGTTTTTCGGGAAGACTGAATCTAGACACAATCTGCTGAAGCCTTCCCAGATATGCTCTATTGTTCCATTCCCACTTGCTCAAATCCCTTCAATCCCGATGGGAATAAGTTTTGTCAAAGCTGTGGTTTGCAAGCACTTTCACCATTATTCCGCAACCGCTACCGGGTAATTCGACTTTTGGGTAAAGGTGGTTTTGGCAGAACTTATGAAGCTACAGATGCAGATAGAATGGACGATCCCTGCGTCATTAAGCAATTTGTTCCACAAGTGCAGGGAACGGCAGCACTTGAGAAAGCGACGGAACTATTTAAGCAAGAAGCGAAGCGATTGTATGACTTGGGAGAACATCCGCAAATTCCCCGATTAGGGGCTTATTTTGAACAGGATAACTGCCTGTATTTGGTGCAAGAGTTTATTGAGGGGCAGAATTTATTACAAGAATTGACCCAGCAGGGAGCTTTTAGCGAAGAAAAGATAAAACAACTTTTAGCCGATTTGTTGCCAGTCCTCAAGTTTGTACACGAATGCGGTGTAATTCACCGGGATATTAAGCCAGAAAATATTATGCGCCGCCGCAAGGATGGCAAGTTGATGCTGATTGATTTCGGGGTTTCCAAACAGGTAGCTGGAACGCTTCTCAGTCGAGTTGGTACAACAGTGGGGACACTTGGATATGTACCCATAGAACAAATGCGTGGTCAAGTTTACCCAGCTAGCGATCTCTACAGCTTGGGCGTAACTTGTGTTCGGCTACTAACTCAATGTTTGCCAAAGGAAGACGGTTCTGATGATATTTATGATGCTTTGAATGGTCGTTGGATATGGACAGAGCATCTGCCACGTGCTACAACCATTAGTTCTCAAATGCAGCAAGTATTAGATAAACTGCTCCAAGACTATGTGAAGAATCGCTATAAATGTGCTGATGAAGTGCTACAAACTCTGAAGCCACAGCCCTCGTCTTTAAGGACTCAGCCGTTAGCTTTGTCAACTCAACACTTAGCAATCCATACTCACAATTTTCCTCTACCTTCCATCCAGCTTATTTCATCTAGGGGAGTTGATTACCGGCATCTAGAAAAGCTACTTATAACTGGCAACTGGAAAGAAGCCGATTGGGAAACGCTAAGTAAGATGCTACAGGTAAGAGGAAGGACAGTAAGAGACGATCTTACAGAAGAAAACATCAAGGACTTCCCCTGTGAAGATTTGTGCATAATTGATCATCTGTGGGTAAAGTACAGCCAAGGACGCTTCGGTTTTAGCGTACAGAAGCGCATTTGGATAGAGCAGGAAAGCCCAAGCGGCGTCTGTGATTACTACGATTACCAAGCCTGGTATAAGTTTGGTGAGCGGGTTGGATGGTATGTGAATAATAAATAGCAATACTATTCTGGTCTTACTTTCACCTCAAATGCCCCCGATGGGCATTTTCCCGCACGAGTGTCGCGTGTTCAAGCAGGTGTGACTGATCGAGGTTGGCGGTTGTTTGTATGGGATTTAGTTTTGGGTGGTTGTCTGTTCTCGCGCATCGAAACTTGTGGACTGTAAGATGCAGTATTTACTCAAGTTCAGCAGGTAGGGTAACTTACAGCAAACTGGGGAATTGACTAACAGCCAACAAATAGATAGAGCTGATGAAGAAACTGCTACTTTCATTTTCAATGTATGCGATCGCGCGAATTGTTGATAGGAATGCGATCGCCCTCAAACTTTACTACTACAAATCCTCTTTTCGTCGGGCGCGATGTTTTTCTAGCAACTCAGGAAAATGTTTAAGATCGTCAATTGATTGCGGTGCCGGATATATTTCTGTAGCAGGTTCAGCCGTCACCCTATCCATGTAAATACGGAAGGCTTCATCGTCGTCTCGATGTTCTTGTATGTAGGCTAGTAGTTCTTTGCGACTCATTGCCTCAAAATTAGGTTTTATCATAAATACCTCCAGCTTCCATTGCGGAAAATCAAAATTTCGGTTTCTTCTCCAGCTAGGAAGAATACTCCTCCTGTAGGTTCATCTATGCGAACTATATAAATAGGCAAATACATCTTCGTTGCCCAAGAACTCAGGATGAAGCAAGTCAATAGCTGTGCTGATGTAGGAATAATTCATACCCTTCCTTACTTTATGTTTCCTAGTTTAGCCTTGAGTGCCTCTTGAGAGTTCCTTGCCAAAACGCGATCGCTTTCAACGCAAAAACCCGCCAAGGCGGGTTTTTTGTTTAGTCGCGATTTCTAATCGCGGGATCATTGCAAAATTGCGATCGCGCTAATGAATGTCTGTAGATGCTCGCCAACCAATGCAGTAAATTGATGCGTCACTGGCAAACTATCAACGACAATGCCGGTGCAGAGCAGCATCATGTAGAGGATGGAGTATTTAAAAAGCGATCGCGCGACCTGTTTATCTCCAGGTGACTGCAACATCTGCCATGCTTTCTTAATAAAGAGACTCCCCAGGATTGAGGCAACAATCCCATAAACGATACCAGACGCGCCCAAAGGATAAACCAGCAACAACGTCATCGGTACCATAATCAGCGTGTAAAGCCAAATTTGCCGAGTCGTGACCACTTCCCCTTCAACCACTGGCAGCATCGGAATCCCGACCTTGGCGTAGTCATCTCGAATCATTAAAGCTAACGCCCAGAAATGGGGAGGCGTCCACACAAACACAATCGCAAAAAGCAGCCAAGCTGCCCAGCTTAAGGTGCCGGTAACAGCGGCCCAACCGACTAGCGCCGGGATCGCTCCTGCGGCACCGCCAATCACGATGTTTTGCGTGGTGTGGCGTTTTAGCAAGTGGGTGTAGATGCCCATGTAGAAGACAACGCCTGACATTGCCAACAGGGCACTGAGCAGGTTGGCGAAGACGGTCAGCAAGGTGAAAGAGAGACAAGCCAGGACAATTGCAAAAATTAGCGCATCGCGGGACTGCACCCGACCGGAAGGAATCGGGCGGTGGCGGGTACGCTCCATTGCATAATCGATATCGCGATCGTAGATGCAGTTGAGGGTTTGAGCAGATGCGGCAGCGAGAGTCCCACCCGCCATCGTCACCAATAACAACAGCGGATCTACCTGTCCATCTGATGCCATCCACATACTCGCCGCCGTTGTGATCAACAGCAGCGGGATAATTCGGGGCTTTGTCAGCTGGTAGTAACTCTGAATGACCTCTAGGAAGTTTTGGTGTCTGCGGGAGACATCGGTTCCAACTATCATTTCCTGCATTATTTATTTTTTCCTAAATTACTTAGCCTGCCGCAACGCGATCTCTCAAGGGTAAACGAGTGCAGGCTTTGTTTGTAGAGTCCCACCCTGAGGGGTGCGGATTGATGAAGAGCTATACGGAAGGGTTGGGAATGACACTGGCGCGATCGCGCAACGCCAAAACAGTAAAAGCAACAAGCGTTCCGAGTAAGGCGGCTCCGACTGCCTGGTGAGCGACGGTCAGTGGTTCTACTTGGAGGTGCAAGCGGAAGGTCGCCACACCGAGAATCACTTGTAACACCAGTAAACCACCACCCAGATTAGCCAGACGGCGCAGCATCGGGTGCAGTGCGGGTGTGCGCCATGCCAAAAGCACGATAGCGACGATCGCTAAAGTTGGGGGAACGACACCCGCAATGTGGCTATTCATCACCGTACACAACTCTTGCGCCCCAAAGCACTGATGGAGCGCCCAGCGAGAACCCACTAATCCACCCAGGAGGCTTTGTAGATAGACCAAAATTGCAGCCGTTAAACTCACCCACGGCAATTTTCCAACCGTGCCCGTGCCTTGATAAGGCAACAGTGCCGCGCCAATTATCAGGAGGGTCATGAAAAACAACAGTGCTGTTCCTAGGTGAGCAGTGACAATATCAAAACGCAGCAGTTGCGTGACCGTCAGTCCCCCCAAAACGCCCTGAAATACGACTAAAAAGAGTGCGAAGGTGGACGCCCAAGGCAGCCATTTGGGGAGCGATAGCCGATGCCACCAGGAAAGAACTGCTAGCGCGATCGCGCCTAAGCCGATCGCCGATGCATCCAACCTGTGAAACCACTCCAGAAACACCTGAAGATTCATCTGCGAAGAAGGCACCAGTTGACCGTAGCATAGAGGCCAATCCGGGCACGCCAGCCCAGCATTCATCACTCTTGTGGCACTCCCAATCGCCATCAAAACCAGCGTAGCTACGCCCAACCGAAACACCAAGCGACGGATCTTGTCCCTAGGGTGGGAATCCTCCGGAGTGCGAACATCCTGATGAAGGACGGATTCTGTCATAGCGTTCAAAAAGCTAATTTTTCACCAATCAAATCAGAGTATCCGCTCAATTCCAACCTAGCATCTGAATGGAGGAAGATGACCGGCTCTAGCTACCACTCTAATGACCCCGTTGCATCATCAGCCACCGCTTTAGGAATTTCTTCCAATTGCCGAGATTTGGCGGAAATTGAGGCGAATTAGGGCAATGCAATCATCTTGGTAGCTAAAATTTTTAGATTGCTTCTAAATCAAGTATTTCATTGTAAAAAAGAATACTGGTATTCAAAGAGAAAACCGCTAGAATCCAGAAGCAATCTTCTAGCTCTAAATCCCGAATCCCTGACAGGGCGGGAGACGCCTCCCAGGATTCATCCTAGCGGAAATGGCTTTGTCTGCTGGTACCTTTCCTGAAAATGGCGGCGATCCCAAAAAAATTCCAAAAGATAACTCAGATTGGCTCACCTTTATGGGATCTCTGCCTTACCGTGGTTAATGAGGCTCTTACTGATTTCCTAAGATCGAACACAAAGGCAGCTTCACTTCGAGGCAGTCTAGATAGACCAAATCGGTCTGGGCATCAGCCCACACTGTTTTGTTTAGAATTGCACCAAATCCAAGACAAAGCCCGTGAAAATCCCAAGCTCGATATTAACTTTACTGGTTGGCATTGTGCTGACCCTTGTCAGCCTGTGGTACGGTCAAAACCACGGTCTTTTGCCGATAGCAGCCTCTGAGGAAGCAACCCTAATCGACAGGCTGTTTAACGCGATGATGACCATTTCCACAGGTCTGTTCCTGCTGGTTCAGGGAATAATTATCATTGCGGCAATTAGATTTCGGCAACGTCCTGGCGATGATACGGACGGGCCACCCGTGCATGGCAACGTTCCCTTAGAAATTTTGTGGACGGCGATTCCAGCGGTGATCGTCCTAGGAATCTCGATCTACAGTTTTGAGGTTTATGGTCAAATCGGCGGGCTGAATCCGATGGATCACTCGGTTGCCCACGCTCCAAGTCATCAGCAGGTTGCCAAAATGCCAGGGGCAGCGATCGCAGCTACCTTGACAGAGGCTGAAAGCGCCACAGATACTGAAAATCGCAATCAGCAGCTGCAAGATAAAGTCTTAGAAGACCCCGCTACGGCAAAAGTCCGCAAGGAGCTTCCTCAACTGCGGGATTCAGCCGATGTAGGCGTAACTTCCGGTCGCATTGGTCCCACACCTGACAAGCAAGGACAAAATCCAGAATTTTATGTGAATGTTACGGGTCTACAGTTTGCTTGGCTTTTTAGCTACCCCGGAACCGATGTGACAGCGGGCGAATTGCATCTTCCGCTTGGACGGGAAGTGAAATTGAACATCTCGGCAAATGATGTTATACACGCTTTTTGGGTGCCTGAGTTTCGCCTCAAGCAGGATGCGGTTCCAGGACGCCAAACTGAGCTGCGGTTTACACCCAACAGACTCGGTGAGTATCCGCTCATTTGTGCGGAACTCTGTGGTGCTTATCATGGAGTCATGAAGACAACGGTCATTGTTCAGACCCCCGAAGATTTCCAGAATTGGCTTGCCGAGCAGCAAGAAGTTGCCAGTTCGGAGACTCTCGATCGGGCGGTGGCAGTAAACCCCGCAGAACGCTCAGATGCTGAGTTTTTGGCTCCCTACGCCAGTGAAATGGGGATCGATGCCGAAACTCTACACCCTCTCCACCACCACTGAGTAAGAGAGTGATGAGTGATGAGTGTTGAGTTGTGAGTTAAAAAAGTTCTCGTAAAAATCTTTTATTCAATTCAAAACTCAAAATTCAAAACTCAAAACTCTTCTGACCCCCCTTAACTTCTGAATTTGAGATGACACAAGTAGAGCTTCAAGAAAAAGCAAATCTACCAGCCCACGGTGAACAACCGAAGGTAACGCATTGGCGAGAATACTTTAGCTTTAGTACCGACCACAAAGTGATTGGGATTCAATACCTGGTCACGACGTTTATCTTTTATTTGATTGGTGGAGTCCTGGCAACAGCCGTTCGCACGGAACTGGCAACCCCAGAGTCCGATTTTGTCGCCCCAGATGTTTACAACAGCTTATTTACGGTTCACGCGACGGTGATGATCTTCTTGTGGATCGTGCCTGCGGGAACCGGCGGCTTTGGGAATTACCTGGTGCCCTTGCTGATTGGAGCAAGGGATATGGCGTTTCCGAGACTGAATGCGATCGCCTTCTGGATCATCCCACCGGCCGGGTTGCTGCTGTTGAGCAGTTTCTTGGTCGGGGCACCCGGTGCGGGTTGGACTTCTTATCCCCCCTTGAGCGTTGTTAGTGGCAAACCCGGTGAAGCGATTTGGATTCTCAGCGTCCTGATCCTGGGAACCTCTTCGATCCTGGCAGCAATCAACTTTCTCGTCACCATCTGGAAGATGCGGACGCCAGGGATGGGGTGGAATCAAATGCCCTTGTTCTGCTGGGCAATGCTCGCCACTTCTGCATTGGCTCTCATCGCTACGCCAGTCTTAGCAGGGGCACTGATTCTATTATCCTTTGACCTGCTGGTGGGTACGTCCTTCTTTAACCCGACCGGGGGGGGCGATCCCATCGTGTATCAGCACCTATTCTGGTTTTACTCCCACCCGGCGGTCTACATCATGATCCTCCCCTTCTTCGGGATGATCTCAGAAATTTTGCCGGTTCACGCCCGCAAGCCGATTTTTGGTTATAAGGCGATCGCTTATTCCAGTCTGGCGATCAGCTTTTTGGGGCTAATCGTCTGGGCGCACCATATGTTTACCAGCGGCACCCCTGCCTGGCTGCGGATGTTTTTCATGATCACCACAATGGTGATTGCTGTCCCTACCGGGATCAAAGTATTTAGCTGGTTGGCAACCATTTGGGGTGGCAAACTGCGCCTGAACAGCGCCATGCTGTTCGCAATGGGCTTCATCTCCATGTTTGTCATCGGCGGCATCAGTGGCGTCATGGTGGCAGCCGTGCCCTTTGATATCCACGTTCACGACACCTACTTTGTCGTGGCTCACTTGCACTACGTCCTCTTTGGCGGCAGTGTTTTTGGCATTTATGCCGGATTCTATCACTGGTTCCCCAAGATGACGGGGCGGATGCTGAACGAAACTTGGGGCAAAGTTCACTTTGTCCTGATGTTGGTTGGCTTCAATATGGCATTCCTGCCGATGCACAAGCTAGGTCTAGAAGGGATGAACCGACGGATTGCTTCGTATGACCCGAAATTTACCACTCTCAACGTGATCTGCACGATTGGGGCATACATCCTCGCCGTCTCCACCATTCCTTTCATTGTTAATGCCTGCTGGAGTTGGATAGCGGGTCCCAAGGCACCTGATAACCCCTGGCAAGGACTGACCCTAGAGTGGATGACAACCTCGCCCCCGCCACCGGAAAACTTTGAGAAAGACCCAGTGTTAGCCACTGGGCCTTATGACTATGGGATGGGCGATCGCCGCACTCAAGTAGAGGTGCCCTTTGACGAGCCTCGAAATCCAGTCTTGGCTGCTGGCCCTGACTCGGCTCTCCGTGCCGATCCCGATCCCGCAGTGGCGGTGAATCCCGATGACCGCCAAGGAGAAAGTCACAATCGGTAATGGTAATCGGTAATCGGGAAACGATGACCTATTACCGATTCTCCACTACCCATTACGTATCCAACTCTTTCTAGAGGAGATTCATGCAAGGTTCAACGATTGACCCAGCGAAAACTGCCCTCAACTATCACCACAACTCAGAAGCGACTGTGGAAGCCCACGGCGTAGAACATCATGATTTCCGCATCCAGGGGCTGATTGTGTTTCTGATTGCGGAAGGCATGATCTTTGTCGGCTTATTTACCGCCTATCTCGCCTTTCGCGCTGTGGCACCCAGTTGGCCCCCGGAAGGAACGCCAAAGTTAGAGCTATTACTGCCCGGAATCAACACACTGATTCTGATTTCTAGCAGTTTCGTGATCCACAATGCGGATACTGCCATCAAAAAGAACGATGTGGCAGGTTTAAGGACTTGGTTTGCCGCAACTGCCTTAATGGGAGCGATTTTCCTGGGGGGTCAGGTTTACGAGTATACCCATTTGGAATTTGGCCTCAGCACTAACTTGTTTGCCAGCACGTTTTATGTTCTGACTGGTTTCCACGGTCTCCACGTTCTTTTAGGACTAGGGGCGATGATTGCTGTTTTGTGGCGCAGTTTAAAACCCGGTCACTACAGCAGCGAACACCACTTTGGCGTTGAAGCCGCAGAGATTTATTGGCACTTCGTCGATATTGTGTGGATTATTTTGTTCACCATCCTCTATCTGATTTGAATCTTTGTTTTTGCTTTTTTGACAAAGCTTGCCCCCAATTGGGGGCTTTTTTATGAGGAAAAGTTACTCTACTGATTGGAGGCGGGAAGGAGTCCTAAAATTTTAGATTTGGGGTTTGGGATTTTGGGTTGAAAATCTTAGACAGTCAGCGACTTTCCCGATTGAAAATCATGCAACTGTTCCGCAAATTGGTATGAATCGATGGACGCAGATGAACTACTGAGGAAATATGTAGAGGGCGAAAGAGATTTTTGTCTAGCCGACCTAAGTGGAGCCGACCTGAGTGGGGTAAATCTCAGTCAGGCGGATTTTAGTGGGGCCAACTTAAAAAAAGCTACCTTGAGTCGAGCGATTCTGAGCCGATGCACCCTAGCCGCAACCCACATGGAGGAAGCCGACTTGTGTGAGGCAGACTTGCGTAGAGCCGATTTGAGTGGAGCTGAAATGTTTGGAGCTTTCTTAATTGCAGCCAACCTGAGTTTAGCCGACTTGATTGGCACCGACTTGACGAAAGCCAATTTGAGTTTAACCGACTTGATTGGAGCTGACTTGATTGGAACTGACTTGAGTGAAGCTAACTTGAGTTTAGCCGACCTGCGGGGAGCTGACCTGAGTGGAGCTAATCTGAATGAGGCTAATCTGAGCGCATCCCATCTCTATGAAGCTGACTTGAGCGAGGCCAACTTGGAGGGAACGAACTTCCGTAGAGCGCTCTACAACGAACAAACTAAGTTTCCCGAAGAGTTTGATCCAAAACTAGCAGGAGCATTGTTGATTGCCCCGAATGTATTGCTGGCAGGGCTAGACCTGAGTAGAGCGAACCTTCCTGGGGTTAATCTGCGTGGAGCTAACTTGAGCGGTACTAACTTGAGCAAGGCAGATATGGTTTGGGTAGATTTGAGTGGAGCCAATTTGAGTGGAGCTAATTTGAGTGGAGCCAATTTGAGTGGAGCCAATTTGAGTGGAGCCGACCTCAGCGAAGCTAATTTGAGTGGAGCCATCATGCCGGATGGCAGCCTTCACGACTAGGTCAGCTCAAACAGTGAGAGATTAGACAAGACTCGTAGGGCGAATCTCTAAAGGATTTATGCTGTTAGCGATCGCTCCATTGTTTCTCAAACTGGGCATAAGCTTGATTAATTGCCTGCATTTGAGCTTGGGCATTGGTAGAAGGATTAACATCAGGGTGATACTGCCTTCCCAAACGTCGGTAAGCACGCTTAACATCATCAGCATCAGCGTTCCTTTCCACGCCTAAAACTTCCCACCATTCCCCAGATGGCACTGCGTCAAGTGTAGATTCACTCACGCCAAAGCATTTTTGCCAAATTTTCAGTGTGTTCTTCTCACCGCCACTCACCAGCGTCTGTCCATCGAAACTGAAAGCAACAGGATGACGCCCAGGCAGAGTATCCAGCAGTTCTCCATCTAGGTTCCAAAGTTTGATAGTACCGTCTCGGCTGCCACTGGCGAGGGTTTTTCCATCAGGGTTAATAGCGATAGAAACAACCCCAGATGAATGTCCTGTAAGAGTGCGAAGCAATTCTCCAGTCTGGAAATTCCACAACTTAATTGTCGCGTCTCCACTCCCACTCGCTAGAGTCTTTCCATCCGGGCTGAAGGCGACAGAAGTAACCCAGCCTGAATGTCCGATAAGGATGCGATGCTGTTGTCCACCGCTCAAATTCCAAAGCCTGATAGTTTGATCGGCACTTCCACTAGCAAGAATTTGGCTATCAGGACTAATCGCAACAGACAAAACCGCGTCAGAATGTCCATTAAGAGTGCTTCTTAGTTTTCCCGTATAGGCACCCCAAAGCCTAATCGTTTTATCAGCGCTTCCACTCGCAATAATTTTTCCGTCAGGGCTGAAGGAAACTGAGTAAACAAAGCCCGAATGACTGTAAGAGGAGTTTAAATAAAAAAAGGTGCGGAGAAATTCTTTTTTAGGCAGATTCCAGGTAGTAATTTTTTGGTCAAAACTGCCACTGGCAATCGTTTGACCATCTGGGCTAATTGCCACTGAAGAAACTTCCTGTCCTTGCCCAAAGAAGTTAAAAATCTGTTTTCCAGTCTTCAGGCTCCACAGGGTAACGATTTTATCATCACTGCCACTAGCAATCGTCTGATCATCGGAGCTGATGGCAATAGAATTGACTGAGGCTGAATGCTCTTTTAGGGTGTGTATGCATTTCCAACCTTGAGGTTCCTGAGACTCAATTTTTGTCAATCCTGGTGCCATCTTAGGCTGAGCAAATTCCGGTTGAGGTAACGGTGTTTGATGAGTAGAAATTTTAGGCGTTACAGAGGGATTTAAATTTGGGTGAAATGTAGAAAATTTGGATGAAATATTTTTATAAGGTGCAGAATAATTTAGATTTAAAACAGTCTTCGCTGGTATTTTTGCTTTTAGCGCCTTCAACTCGTCTTCAATTTCTATAGCGGCAAATTTTTCCTCTAAAACATCACCTGCTAGCTTCTTATCTAGCGCTGCTAATTCTAGCTCTAGAAGAGCATTAGTATAAGCTTCTTGCCATGATACTTTCTCTTCCATCCGCTCGAAAGCTTGATATGCGGTTTCCCCGCTTCCAGAGCCGTCAATCAGCTTCAATAAACCGTAAACTCCCAGCCCAAAAACTGCACCTGTTGCCGCAAAAGAACCCATACCAATTCCAACCGCTGTTCCCTTGAAAGCTAATCCCATGCTGCCAAAAACAGAGGAAAAACCTGCGCCGCCTACTGCACCAATTCCCATCGAACCTAAAGCGAAAGCATCTCCTTCTCCTACCGCTTTGAATGCTCCATAAGCAGCAGCACCAGCAACCGCGCCCGCTGCTGTAACGGGTGCCATGCCAATTCCAACTGCTCCGAATCCTCCGACTAATCCCATCCCACCAACTGCTGCGGAAACTCCAGCACCCGCCGCCGCGCCTCCGGTAACAAATGCAGCACCTGAGATAACATCATCTTGTTTATGGGTTTGAAACATTGCTTTTTTTGCTAGATGGCTGGGATAATTTGGCAACTGGAAGTTTCTTTATATACCTAGCACAAGCAAGTTTAGCCTTAAATCGTATTTTTACTGAATTTTAAATTTGTTTACAACAAATCCAATTAGTATTTGTTGCTATCTGAAATTATTTGTGAAGGCAAAAACAGTGTATTGAACCGCAAAGACACAAAGGACACGTTGGCGTTCGCGTAGCGGCGCGGATGTGCTTAGCCTGTGCGTTAGCGAAGCGGCTCTGAAAGAGCTAGCGCTTAGGAAGAGACAAAGAGGAACTGATTGGTTCACGAAGGAAATAGATTGCTATAGTCTCAATTTCATTGACGTTATGTTTTTAGTGAATAGCACATGAAAAGCGACTCACTTTTTTCATCGACATATAATGATGTTAGATAGTCTTGAGTTATAAGCCTTATCAAAAAATGCAGTGTGAATTGTGTGAAAGAGAAGTGGAGCGGTTGACCGTCCATCACTTGATTCCAAGGCAGAAAACGAAACGGAAAAATGAAGAGCCAGGACCGACTGCAAAGATATGTTCTGCCTGCCATCGGCAAATACATAATTTATTTGACAATACGCGATTAGCCCAGGAACTTAATTCTTTGGATAGGCTGAAGGATGAGCCGCAAATGGAGAAGTTTTTGTCTTGGGTGAAGAAGCAAGACCCGAATAAGCGGGTTAGAGTGCATCGGGGAAACAATTAAAGATTAAAAAACTAATTTTTAATTGTTTAGGGGTTTTGCGATCGCTTCAATAACTCCTCTGCATTAGAAGCCCACTGGCTATTCCCTTGGGCAGTGTAAAGCTGTTTGGCATATTGCAAAACTTGCTGGGCATCACTGTAACGACCTTGGCGCAGAAAGACTAACCCGGCAGCGTAGTAGGCATTGGGGTAGTTAGAATTAGCCTCTGCTGCCTTGCGAAAGGCGGCGAGAGCTTCGTCTAAATTTCCCTGATTCATCAGGATGGAACCGAGATTATAGTGGGCTTCTGGATATTTAGGGCTGATTTTAATGGCTTGCTGGAATGCTTTTTTTGCTTGGTTCAGGTTGTTCTGTTGGAGATAAGCGAGTCCCAAATGATAAGCAGGTTCTGGTGCGTTGGGACTCAACTGCATCGCTTGTTTAAAAGACGCGATCGCTCGTTCCTCATCTCCCTGCTGTTCCCTTACCAAACCTAGATTGTAATGAGCAACTCCCAACTGTGGGTTGAGTTCCAGCGCCCGTGACAAATAATCACCTGCCTGCTGCAAGTTGTTTCCCTCAAGCAGCGCTGCACCCAAATTGGCATAGGCGAGAGCAAAGTTAGGATCGGCTTGGACTGCTTGGTAAAAGGCATCCGCTGCTGGCTGCAATTGCCCCACCTGACGCAAAGCCAGCCCCAAGTTGTAATGTGCGGGTGCCAGTTTGGGGTCGAGTTTGGCGGCTTGTCGAAAAGAGGCGATCGCTTCTTGTGTTTTTGCTTGACCGATCAGCTGGAGTCCTTGATTCATCAAGTCCACTGCCGATTGAGCTTGAGCAATTTGTACCGGCGTCGCGGGTGTCCCAGCCACCGCTGGCGTCATCCTCCCACCCAGTAACAGTATTAACCCTCCAGCTATCCATCTCATCCGCTGGTACGTTCTCATTCTCCGTGTCACCTCTTTACAATTGTTACGTTTGTCGCCACCCATTCAGATTTTCTTCTAACAAATTTGCGGTTATTTGTTGCATATATTCATAAAATTTATAGCTAATTAATACTGATTCATTCAACTTAAGTTTTTGCTGGGTTTGCTTTAAAAGAAATTGCAATTTCTCAGTCATTGCCCCTAGAACGCGCTAACCTCACATTCAGGGATACAAAATTCCATCTAACTGTTAACAGCGATCGCCATCGGCACGGGAGGGTAAAAATTCTCCGGGAGCTGCCAATGGCATCAATCCCGTATACCCATGCGATCGCTCGCATCTCTACATCTTTTTTATTTTGTTGGGGGTGAATCATGAACGAAAAAGTCATGTCCGGGGTACGCAATGTTGCAATTGTTGGCCCCTATTTAAGTGGCAAAACTACGTTACTAGAAAGTTTGCTCTTCGTCACGGGTGCGATTTCCCGCAAAGGTCGCACTTCAGACGGTAACACGGTGGGAGATAGTTCCCAAGAGGCACGCGATCGCCACATGAGCGTGGAAGTATCAACTGCCAGCACCGAGTACGACAGTGTCCGCTTCACCTTTGTCGATTGTCCCGGATCGGTTGAATTTGCTCAAGAAACCTACAATGCTCTGATTGGCGTCGATGCAGCAATTGTCGTGTGCGAACCCGTGAGCGATCGCGTCATGACTCTCGCGCCGCTATTTAAATTCCTCGACGACTGGGAAATTCCGCACCTAGTCTTCATCAACAAAATGGATCGGGCGAACAACAACTTCATGGACGTGCTGCACGCCCTAAAAACGGTCTCCAGTCGCCCCGTGATCCCACACCAGTATCCTATTGGTCAAGGCGAACAGCTCAGCGGCTTTATCGACCTGGTGAGCGAACAAGCTTATCACTACCATCCCGGTGCCGCCGCCGACCCGGTGCCGATGCCAGATAACCTCAAAGAGCAGGAACAAGCCGCCCGTACCGAAATGCTGGAGGAATTGGCAAATTTTGACGACCACCTGCTAGAAGAACTGCTAGAAGAAATTAACCCGCCCCAAGAAGAAATTCTCCAAGACTTGAAGATGGAGTTAGGGGCAGATTTAATCGTGCCTGTATTCCTGGGCGTTGCCGAGCAAGATTACGGAGTGCGACCGTTGCTGGAAGCGTTGTTGCGAGAAGCACCCGATCCATCCACCACTGCCGAACGTCGGGGAATCGTTCTCCATGCCGATGCCCCCCTCGCACAAGCGATTAAAACCTATTACACTCCTCAAGGCGGGAAAATCTCCCTGGTGCGGGTGTGGCAGGGCACGTTGACTGATGGAATTGTCCTCAATGGCGTTCGGACTGGTGGCTTGTATCGTCTGATGGGTCAGCAACAACAGCCGCTGACTTCAGCCGAAGCCGGTGAGATTGTCGTCTTGGGACGCTTAGAGGGAATTAAAACAGGCGATACCTTGACCGCTTCCGGCGACCCACTGGCGACCGAACTCCCCAAAGCCGAGCAAATGGCACCCGTTTTTGCTTTAGCGATTACGCCCGAAAAACGCAACGATGAAGTTAAACTCAGCAGCGCCATCACAAAGCTGCTAGAAGAAGACCCCTCCCTAGCTTGGGAACAACATGGAGACACCCACGAAGTCATCCTTTGGGGTCAAGGTGAAATTCATCTGCAAGTTGCCCTCGACCGACTGCGGCGCAAGTACAACCTGCCAATGACGACTCACCTGCCCCGCGTACCCTACAAAGAAACCATCCGCAAACCCGCATCCTCGATTCACGGGCGCTACAAGCACCAAAGTGGCGGTCACGGACAGTTTGGTGATGTTTATCTGGATATCAAGCCGCTGTCGCGTGGCGAAGGCGTTAACTTCAGTCAAACAATTGTCGGTGGCGTCGTACCGAGACAGTATATCCCTGGCGTTGAGACGGGTGTTCGGGAGTATTTGGTACATGGCCCCTTGGGCTTCCCCGTAGTCGATGTAGCGGTGACGCTGACGAATGGTTCTTACCACTCGGTTGATAGTTCCGAACAAGCGTTTAAACAGGCAGCCCGGATTGCGATGCAGGAAGGAATGCCCAAGTGCGAACCAACGCTCTTAGAACCGATTACCGCGATTCAGGCGTGTGCCCCAGCCGAATTTACCTCTAAGGTTCTCCAGCTAGTCAGCGGACGTCGGGGACAAATTCTCGGCTACGAAGGGAAGTCAGATTGGCCCGGTTGGGATTGCATTTCTGCTTACTTACCCCAAGCAGAGATGCACAATTTTATTGTGGAATTGCGATCGCTTACAATGGGCGTCGGCTTCTTTCACTGGAAGTACGACCATCTCCAAGAAGTTCCAGACAAGCTGGTTGAACGCGCGATCGCAACTTCTGGAAACGGCAACGGCGCACATTAACTAGAAAAGTTATGAGTTTTGAATTTTGAATTCTGAATTAATTGCTCATCATTCAAAACTCATCACTAAGCTACTCTTCAAGGCGTTTTTTGCGAATCTTCACCGAATGACTGCTACACAAACCTGGTATATTGTCAAGCGCCAAGAAGGAAAATGCGAAATCCTCTCCAGCGAACAAGTCGAAGGAGAGGATAAATCAGCTTTTGTGGAACGATGGGGACCATTTGATTCTCAAGCGGAAGCGATCGCTCGTCGCGTCGGCTTAATTCGCGCTGGGAAGTGCCAACCCCAATAAGTTATGAGTTTTGAGTTTGGAATTTTAACTCAAGACTCATAACTCAAAACTATTTCTGCGCCTGGTTCCCTCGCTGGGCGGCAATCCTCTGATTCAGCACTTCCAGCGCTTTAGCGTATTGAGGATCGTCAGCACTGCCGATTTTATTGCGATCGGCTTGCAATGCCTTGCGCTGCTCTTCCGTCATTTCCAGCACCACATCCGGCTTGATCCCCGCCTGATTAATATCGCGCCCGTTGGGAGTGAAATACTTAGCGATCGTCACCGCTAGTCCCGAACCATCCCCCAGCCCCCGCACCGATTGCACCAAGCCTTTACCAAAGGTTTTTGTCCCTACCAAAACAGCTCGCTTGTTATCCTGCAACGCCCCAGAGAGGATTTCACTAGCACTCGCCGAGCCGCCATCTACCAACACCACCAACGGTTTATCTGTGAGGGCGCGATTATTCGCTTTCTCTCGCTCCCTTTCGCCCTGACGATCCACCGTTGAGACAATTGTGCCGTCTTTTAACCACATCTGGGCAATTTCAATACTGGCGTAGAGTAATCCACCTGGATTAGAACGCAGATCCAGAATGTAGCCATTTACCTTCTGCCGTTCTAAACCCTTAATCGCATCTGCCATTTCCTTAGCAGCATTGGCGCTAAACTGATTCAGGCGAATGTAGCCTATCTCACCCGTAGGACTGTTCTGCTTGCTAGAGCGCACCGGATGGATTTCAATCCGCGCTCGTTTCAGAGGAAATACTAATTCCTTTTCGCCCCGCTGAATGGTCAAGGTTACTTGCGTTCCTGGTTGTCCTCGGATCAGGCGCACAGCATCATTGACATCCATGCCCTCGGTACTCTTGCCATCAATTTTAGTGATAGTGTCCTTTGCCAGAACACCAGCCTTAGACGCTGGTGTATCTTCAATTGGCGCAATAACCGTTAGCTTTTTCGATTTCTCATCTTGAGCGAGTTGAATGCCAACGCCAGTTAATTCCCCAGAAGTATCAATCTGCATGCTCTTGAACTCTTCCGGGTCCATGAAGCGGGTGTAGGGATCGTTCAGCTTTTTCAGCATCTCCCGGATCGCCTCATAGGCTTCCTTCTTGCTGGGGTAAGACCGATTCAGGTAGTCTTTACGAACTGACCGCCAATTGACTTTATTAAAGGTGCCATCTACGTAACTGCGGTCAATAATCTGCCATACTTCATCTACAAGTTCCTTGGGACTTTCACGAAAAAAAGCCTGACCTTGAGACAGATGAATACCAGCGCCCGTAACAGCAACAGTCGATAAAACCAGTGCTGTCGCACCGAGAACGAGCCCGCGTTTTGTAATTACCATGATCCTTTCTGAGCCGGGGGGAAACTACTGCCAAGGAATTACGCTAACTCTAGCACAGGCCATATATGGAAGCCGGAGAGCGCAATTATTTATCCAGCTGCACTAAGTGCAAGTCCGGAAGTAGAGAGTTTTGAGTTTTGAGCTGTAAAAACGCGATTTATCGCGCCTGAGTTTTAAATTAATGCTTTCCTCAACACTTATTATTTTGTGAGTTTTGAATTAACTTTTGTCTCGACACTCACCACTCAGCACTTACTTAAGGATCGACCCAACGTCCATCTGCCTTAATTAAATTAATCAACTCTTCAACTCCTTGAGACTCTGGCACTTTTTTGATTTCTTCTCTGCCACGATACAGAGAGATGTAACCGGGCTGTTTACCAACATAACCATAGTCGGCATCCGCCATTTCTCCGGGACCATTGACAATACATCCCATGACTGCTATATCCAGACCTGTAAGATGTTTGGTGGCTTCCCGCACTTCGTGCAGCACTTCTTCTAGATTAAACAATGTCCGCCCACATGAGGGGCAGGCGACATATTCCACCATCGTTTTCCGCAATCCCAGTGCTTGCAGAATGCTGTAGCAAACGGGAATCTCTTTTTCCGGTGCTTCGGTGATTGAGACTCGAATCGTATCGCCAATCCCATCAGCAAGCAGAGGCGCAATACCTGCGGTAGACTTAATCCGTCCGTATTCGCCATCACCCGCTTCAGTGACGCCCAAATGCAAGGGATAATCCATGCCTAGCGCATCCATCCGCTGTGCCATCAGACGATAAGCAGCTAACATCACGGGCACCCGCGAGGCTTTCAAAGAAATTACCAGGTTCCGGAAGTCGAGAGATTCACAAATTTTGATAAATTCTAGGGCAGATTCCACCATCCCTTCGGGGGTGTCGCCGTAGGAAAACAGCATTCTTTCAGCAAGAGAACCGTGATTTACCCCGATTCGCATTGCCTTACCCTGATCTCGCAAGGAAACTACTAAGGGTTCTAAAGTCTCGCGGATTTTTTCGCCAATTTCATCAAATTCAGCTTGGGTATACTCCGTTCTATCTGCTTTTGGCTTTTCAAATACATACAACCCCGGATTAATCCGCACCTTATCAACGTGCTTGGCAACTTCCAAGGCAATCTTCATGCCGTTGTGATGCACATCAGCGACCAGGGGCACTGGTTGATAGGTTTGAGCTAATTTATGCTTGATTTCCGCTAAAGCTTTGGCATGACCGATACTTGGCACGGTAACGCGGACAATTTCGCAGCCAATCTCGTGCAGGCGGCGAATTCCGGCAACCGACCCATCAATATCAAGCGTGTCTTCATTAATCATCGACTGCACTACCACTGGGTAGTTGCCGCCAATCGTGACATTTCCCACCTTGACGGGACGAGTTTTGCGCCGCTTGATAGTGGTTTCAAAGGAGGGTTGACTGGAAGATGCACTGGTAGTGCTTGGATTGGGCAGGGTTTGCATAACCTTTTGTTTAATTTTGGCTTTCCTCTCTGTTTCTCAGATTGCCACAGAAAGGGGCAAATTTGGCTAAGTCCGCTTTTATCTGTTTTTATATGTTTAGTAGTATTAGTAGTAAGGAAGGATATTGTCAGCAGCAAGCCAACCGTTTTCACAGTCTTGATATCAGTGCTAGAATATACAACTTATATCCGTCGTTATATTGAATAGGAAAACCAAGATTTACATTAGTAAATGATGCAATTCCTTGGCATTCCGCATTCCTAATCATGAACCAGAAGGAGTGTTTAAAGTGTCGGGTTTAGTCAGTATTGAAATCTATTTTTGCTTATTCACAAAAAGGAGTTGGCTCAAGCTTGAGCCGACTCCTTTTGCGGTGAAACGATAGGAATTGGGCACCGATACAGATACTTTGTAAGGCTTAAACTGAATTCGCCCACTTGTTCGCCCACTCTAAGGTCTGATGAACTTGCTTCAGCGTTGGCGCTTCGCAGTACAACCGCAAAACGGGTTCGGTTCCGCTGAAGCGAATCATCAACCAACTATCATCGGCTAACCGAAACTTATAACCATCAATCGTTAGGCAATCAATTACCGACCGACCGGCAATCTCGGTTAAAGGTGTATTTTGTAATTGTTCTAGCAGGCGCGATCGCACTTCCATACTCGCTAATGGTAGGTCAATGCGGTCGTAGGCAGAATGAAAGCCAGTTTTCTCCTGCAAGCGCTGGTAAAGATCGCTGAGATCCATTCCTGATTGCGCGATCGCTTCTAGCAGATACAGCGCTGACAACAGCCCATCCCGTTCTGGAATATGATTGCCGTAGCCAATCCCTCCTGACTCTTCACCGCCGACTAACACCTGAGTCATTAACATCCGGTCGGCGATGTACTTGTATCCAATAGGCGTCTCATACACCGGCAGATTGTACAGGGCGGCTACGCGGGGAAACAAGTCGGAACCACTCACCGTTTTCACGACTTCTCCCGTCAATCCCCGCCGAGATGCCATGTGTTCGATCAAAATTGGGATGAGGATTTGGGAACTGAGGAAATTTCCCTGTCCATCGACAGCCGCAATGCGATCGCTATCTCCATCAAATACAAACCCCACTGCCAACCCATCACCGCTGCGGCGTCGGTGAGTCCGCATCTGCCGAAACATCTGGGAAAGGTAACGCGGCAAAGGTTCCGGTGCACTGCCACCAAATAAAGGATCGCGGGAACTATTAATTTCCTGGATTGGCGTTTGCAGCAGTTGTTCTAGTCCTGTCGCAGCAGCACCGTGCATCACATCAGCAAAGACAGCAAGCTTATGTTGGGCGATCGCATCCTGAATGCAAGCAATATCGACTTTCGCCCGTAGTGCTTCGCAGTAATTGGGCCACGGGTCGAACATCTCGAAGCTTCCCGCCATCGTCGAGTCAGGTGACGGTTCCTTCTCTAACAACGCTTCAATCTGCTGAGTAATTTCCGGAGGTACCGATCCTCCAAATGCACCCTTGACTTTTAACCCTAAATATGATCCGGGATTATGACTAGCGGTTATCACCAAAGCTCCCAAAGCTCTCCGTTGATAAGCCGCCCAGCTGAATGCCGGTGTGGGGGCATAACTACTGCTCAGCAGCACCTCAAATCCGGCTGCTTGCACGACTTGGGCCGCTTTACGGGCAAACGTTTCCGCCATAAAGCGCCGGTCATAACCCACAATAATTGTGCGGCTACCCGTCGTCTCGCCATAGACATTTGCCAGGACTTGTGCCGCCAACGGTGCTACCAAAGCCACCCGCTCAAACGTAAAGTCTGCGGCGATGATGCCTCGCCAGCCATCTGTACCAAACTTAATCGGATTAACAGCAACCGGCATAAATTAAGCAGGGGGTTAGTGTTCAGAGATTGCATTAATAACTGGAGGATCTTAGCATTTGTTGTACTCTATAGCCCAATAAAGATTGACAAGTTCACACGCCTAGAGCCACGCCAGTGAAAGAGTTTTGCCTTCAACCGTGTAACTTCAACCAGGCTGAGGTGGGTGAGTTTCTGACTCCAGTGGTAGAGGGTGTGAAGAATTGGGCGATTCTGCGGCTGAGAGCTTTTCCAACAGCGATCGCACCTTCATGCGCTCAATATAGGGCCAGCCGCCTTCTTCTTCCATATCCTTCAGCAGGGCATATAGAGCCTGACGATTATCCGGTAAAGACGCTTGAAACACAGTATCTCGAATCTCACGATGCCAACTTTCTAACGCCCGCAGCAACGCCAACAGAGCCAGAGTATCCCCCTGGCAAGTCTGTGCCAAAGCGCGAACAGAAGTAGCGATCGCTTGCAGTTCCGGCTTCAAAAGCCCCAATTCTAAATTCTGATCGCTGTTCACGCCATCCCCTTTACTCCGTTTGATAAACTCAACTTTAACCGAGTCTTTCACTGACTGGAATGGTCAATTTACACTGAGCTTCAGGATAAAGGCAACACAAAGCCTTGTAAAATTCACTGTAGAGATTCTGAGCCGAACCATTCCGAGCCTGATTAAGAATTTCACTTTTGTCTGTTGTAACTTAAGCCCAATATCAGATTCTACTGGTAGGGATTCCTAGATTAAATATTTGAGGTTGACCATGAGGTATCGCGCTTTCATTGTTGCCTTCCTAGCTTTGTGCTTGGGAGTATTAACTGCTTGTAGTGAAGGTCCAGCAGCTGCGACCAGTGTTCCCACTCCACTCACTTACGACCAAATTCGAGGTACCGGGCTTGCGAATAACTGCCCGCAACTGTCAGAAACGACACGCGGTGCCATTCCCATTCAGCCTGGACAGTCGTATGCTTTGACGAATCTGTGCCTACAGCCAACCAGCTTCTTTGTCAAAGAAGAATCTACAAACAAACGTCAATCCGCCCAATTCGTTCAGGGTAAGTTGTTGACCCGGTTTACTTCTAGCATCGACCAGGTGCTGGGTAAATTGCAAGTTGATCAAGATCGTCGTTTGACCTTTATTGAACAGGATGGTCTCGACTTCCAAGCTATTACCGTCCAGCTACCGGGTGGTGAGCGAGTACCCTTTCTATTCACGATCAAAAATCTGGTTGCCAAAAGCCAGCCAGGAATGGACAGTATTAACACCTCGACTGACTTTGAAGGCGAGTTTAACGTTCCCTCCTATCGGGGAGCAGCTTTCCTCGATCCCAAGGGTCGCGGTGTTGTCACTGGTTATGACAATGCAGTAGCACTCCCCAGTCAAGCCGATCAGGAAGCACTGACACGTGCCAATGTGAAGCGTGCTGAAACCCTTAAGGGCGAAATTTCTCTCCAAGTCGCTAAAGTGGATAACGCCACAGGTGAAATTGCCGGTACATTTGAGAGCGAACAGCCATCCGATACCGATCTAGGCGCTGGCGAAGCTAAGGAAGTGAAAATTCGCGGCATTTTCTATGCTCGGATTTCACCAGACCAGGCTTAAATCTGATCGTTAGCACCGAGCCACGCGGCTTGGCTTTGCTTGCAGGTGAGGAAAAGGGGTTTGGAACCCCTTTTTTCTTTTCTTTAGCAAGGTCAGCATCTGCTGTTTAATCCTTCTGCCTACACTCCGCAATCATGTGAGTGATTCCCACAAGAGAGTTTCTCGGTGAAAATGCTGTTGTAATTGACCAGGTTCAGAGAATAAACTGAATTTTGAAGCGAGGAAAAGAAAGCAACTTATCGCAATTTGGGGAAAAGGCTACATTCCTGGGCGTTTCCCCAACTGCATTTGTTCGCTTTCCGGCTTAAAGTTTTGTTATCGCAACCTATGTTTAGTATCACAGCACCCACTTCAAAAACAGAATATAACTGAAACAAACGTTTTTAACCGGGCCACTCTACCAACTGAACTTCGTATATGTATAGCACTGCCACTCCTGAACTGAAGCATGAAAGCTTACGGCTGTTGCGAGAGTACCAGCAAAATCGTTTAGATACTGTTCGCAATCAGCTGGTAAAACTGAATTTTGGATTGGTGAGAAAAGAAGCACATCACTGGACTAATCAGTGTACAGAAAGTTATGAAGACTTGCTTCAAGTCGGCTGTTTAGGCTTAATTCGAGCAATTGAGCGCTTTGACTTGTCCAAGGGTCACGCCTTCAGTTCCTTTGCTATCCCCTACATTCGCGGAGAAATTCAGCACTATTTACGGGATAAAGGCGGCTCATTCCGCATTCCTCGCCGTTGGGAAGCACTGCACTATCAGGCAGTTTCTTTGACGCGGTATTTCCAGCAGAAGTACAACCGACCTCCTACCGATTCAGAGGTGGCAGCAAAGCTAGAAATTTCACAGGCAGAATGGCAGGAAATCAAGTTGGCCTTTCAAAACCGCGAACTTGTAAGTTTAGATGTACCCCTAGGGGATGGTTCGGAAGGTGAAACTTGCTTAGGTGAAATCGTCCCAGACCCGCAATATCGGAGTTTTCAGTTAGCGCAAGAAGACCAGCTTCGCCTGCAACAAGCTTTAGTTCAGCTAGAAAAGCGAACCCGCGAAATCTTGGAATTTGTTTTCTTACACGACTTAACGCAAAAAGAAGTTGCAGAACGCTTAGATATCAGTGTTGTGACCGTTTCTCGACGGGTCAAAAAGGGACTGGATGCACTGAAAAAGTCAATGGTTGGGATTGATGATTGATTCTTCCAACAACCGGAAACTGAGATTCCCGATTCTTTGAAGATAAGGAACACAAAAGCGATGGATCGATCTCTGTCCAGTAAACTGAATATATAGATGGGTGTTTTTGCACACATTTAATAAAATAAATTATCCGCATATATTTAGAACTGTTGAAAGCAAACAGGGAATTTCTATGGGCGGATGCAGGTAAAGCTCTGGGAGACTGGTCATGCGTCAACATTCATGGATTGCGTTTTTGGGAATACTTGCTGTGTTAGCGGGGGGATGTTCACAGGGAGAGGATACGGCTGTAGCTCCTAGCCCTAGCATTGTTCCAGTTCCCGCTCCGTCTGCTGTACCTACTGCTTCACCAACAACCCCGCCATTTCCTCCCAATAGTGGGATCGTTCCCCCAAAACCGCCAAACGTTCCTGGGCTTTCCGGCTTGATTCCATCCACTAACTCTGATGTGCGGCTGCGAGAAATTCAGAAAGGGCGGCAAGATCCGTTTGCACTTGTTCCCCTGAAACCAATTGTGGAAGTGACACCAAACGAGACGGGTTCGGGTTCGCCTCCCCCTCCGTTTCCGGCCCCTGGTGTAGCTCCTCCTCAGGGTTTGACTCCTGGGCGTCGAGTGATTCCCGTACCGCCACCCCTGCCCCCTGTCAGACCTTCCAGAACCGCTGGAGGCGGAGGGAATGCTGGCAGTCGGGGGAACGCAGGCGGCAGGACGACGATACGCCCCACTACCACTCCAGGTGCTAGAAATGGGAATGGGGCGACTGCGGGTAGGAGAAACGCTACACCTCCAGGGAACAGAAACGGTATAACGCCAGGTAGCCGGATTGCGACAGCTCCTCGGATTCCTGCTCCCGCGCCACTTCTACCCAAACTGCCACCGCTACCAGAACCAAACCTGGCAAGAAGTGTAGAAGTCACAGGAGTGGTTCAGGTGGGTGGTGAACCTCAGGCAATTGTGAGGGTACCAAACGAGCCAAGTCGCTACGTTGGAGTGGGACAGCGCTTATCTAATGGACAGGTGCTAGTCAAGCGGATTGAAGTCAATAATGGTGCTAGTCCGGTAGTGATTCTGGAGCAATACGGCAGAGAAGTTGCCAGACGGGTTGGGGAAAAACCAGTGGCAACGCCCGATCAACCCGGTACACCAACGGCTGTTGCTCCTGCTAAGAAACCAGGAATCAATGGCTCTCCTCAAGCTTAAACAAGGACCACGATTCAGTTGTTGTAGGAGTTGAAAGGGTGCAGACTACTGGAGGAGAAAACCTGCGGTATGAAATTCGCTTCCCTGGGTTACCCTTAGCGGTATATCGGGAAATTGCTGCCCATTTGTGTCAGGTGGGAGGGGTAGACGCAGGTTTGGTTCCCCAGCCTTCGGGGCAATCGTTCGACTATTATCAAAGCCAAGTTGGCGGTTTGTGGATTCAGTATGCAGAAGATGCCGATTTATTGAGTCGCCAATGGGTCACGCAGATTTTGGACTACTATAGTCAGCGCTATTGTCCTTAGGAGGAAAACCAATAAATTTTGGATTTTAGATGGGATTGAATCTAAAATCTTCAGTGTCATGAAGTTTTCGCCATTGCAATGACCTAACCCCCAATCCCCGAAGGGGGTAAAGTGAAAATCCTGGGGGTGAAAAACTCATGACACTCACTAAAATCTAAAATCTAAACAATGGGAAGCATTCAAGCGATACGGGGAACGCGGGATATTCTGCCCGAAGAAGTCGGGTACTGGCAATGGGTAGAATCGGTCGCACGGGATATTCTAAGCAGAGCGGCTTATCAAGAAATTCGCACCCCGATTTTTGAGCTGACGACGCTATTTGAGCGCGGGATTGGCGAAACCACAGACGTGGTAGGGAAGGAAATGTATACCTTCAAGAGTCGGGGGGAAAATCCCTATTCCATGACCCTGAGACCGGAGGGAACGGCTGGGGTTGTGCGCTCTTATATTGAACACGCTCTTGATGTCAAAAGTGGGATTCAGCGCCTCTGGTATTTGGGACCGATGTTTCGTTACGAAGCTCCCCAGAAGGGACGACAGCGCCAATTTCATCAGCTGGGTGTAGAGGTGTTGGGGACTGCCGATCCGAGGGCAGATGCAGAAGTAATTGCGATCGCGACCGATATTCTGCAAACCCTCGGTCTAAAAAATCTCCGCATGGATATTAACTCAGTAGGAAATCCTGAAGATCGACAGCGTTACCGGCAAGCACTGGTAGATTACCTGACTCCTTACAAAGAAGAGTTGGACTCGGATTCGCAGGTACGGCTGAGTCGCAATCCATTACGGATACTCGATAGCAAGGATCGGCGGACGCAAGAAATTGTTCAAGATGCTCCCAGTATCTTGGATTATCTGAGTGCAGATTCTTGTCGCTATTTTGAGCAAATCCAAGCCCGTCTGGCTGATTTGGGGATTGCCTATCAACTCAATCCGCGTCTGGTGCGCGGTCTGGATTACTACACCCACATTGCCTTTGAAATTATCTCGGACGACCTGGGAGCGCAAGCGACTGTCTGTGGTGGGGGACGCTACGATGGGCTGGTAGCAGAACTAGGGGGACCCAAGACACCAGCAGTGGGTTGGGCAATGGGCTTAGAACGCTTGATCATCCTGCTGCAACAGCTGCAAGAGGCACCCGTCCCGGCGTTGGATTTTTACATTGTTTCCAGAGGCGAGAAAGCCGAATCCCAAGCTTTACAATTAGCTCAAAAATTACGTCAAGCTGGGTTTAGCGTGGATCTAGACCTGAGTGGAAGTGCTTTTAAAAAGCAGTTCGCTAGGGCTGACCGTAGCGGTGCTGTCGCTTGCTTGGTTTTGGGAGAGGAAGAAGCAGAGAACCAAACCGTCAAGCTGAAGTGGATGGCATCGAAAGAGCAGAGTGCGATCGCTCAAAGTGAATTATTAGGAACGATCGAGGAACTGCGGCAGCAGATTAAAGTAAAAAGATAACAAGAATATGAAGTATGAAGTGTGAAGTTTGGCGTGTAATAATACGTCACACTGTCTTTCAGCCGCGCCTCTAATAACTTCATCCTTTATACTTCATCCTTTATGCTTGCTGCTTGCCTCCTATGGAATACTGGCAATTTCTAATACAACAAGAGGGTGATTCTTCCTGGCTCTCCCTAGAGACGCCAAGTGTGGAAATCCAAGAAGGTCGGTATCGGGTGGTTGCTCACTCCAGCCGTCCCAACATCGAGGTGGAAATTCGCATCACCTATGACAGCACTGAGGAAGTTCCCCCCAAGCGGCGGTTTCAGAAGCGATCGCGCCGCACCAACGCCGAAGGCTTGATGGTGGTCATTCCCTTCACCTATCTCAAGTCGGGGCGCTGGGAGTTGCGCTGCTCTGGCGATATTATGTCAGATTTCCTCGGCAACACTTGGCAGCAGGCAATTCAATTCCAGGTTTTTCCAACCACCCCGGCAGATGCAGATGTCGATTTAGTTGGACACATGCGACCCGTTTGGAGTGCCCAGGTAGGTGTCGCCACCGAAACCGTCCAAGAATCATCCGCAGGTTCTGCCGCTGACCGCCCCGTTAACCCTGCCCCGACAACCACTGAAACGCTCACCGCCGACGTTGACCTTCCGAATCCAGTGCCTCCTTCCCCAGAGGACGAATCAGTGACAGAGGCGATGACTAATGCTGGGTGGGAAGAAGACGATGATGAAGCAGTCAATGAATTATTCCTCTCTTTCGGGGCATCGGAGTCACAAAGATGGGAGACGGCACTCAACCGCACCCCTCCAAAGGCGGCAGTGCCCGTCAGCCGCCTCGTAGAACACTCGCTACAAATGGTGGACGAAATCTTACAGGAAGTCGTCGATCCCGTCTGGCAAGCGTTTGAGCCGACATCTACGGCTCGTGGAGCTATCCCGCAGAGTGAGTTTTCCCGCGATTCCTTAACGTCTCCCCCTGTCAGTAACTCGTCGGAGCTTTCCTTTGCTGCCGCCGGAAGAAGTTACTCAGCAGAAACTGAGCCACCTGAAATTGATGAAGCACCGATCCGACTGACCCTCGATCGGGAGACGCTGGTCGTGCGTCGAGGAGAGCTGATTGCCTTCAGCGGACAAGTAGAGATCCTAGACAGTTTTAGGGATTTGCATCTTTTGCCGCCAGACGTACTGCGAATTGAAATGCGCGATCCGCAAAACTCACAAATCTTGGTAGATGTCCAGCAGCTGATACCCGAACAGGTGCCGAGTTTTTCTTTTAGCTGTAATTTAGAGCTGCCCGAAAATTGCCAAACCCGTTTGATTTTAGGAGAAGTCACGTTAATCGATGAGGCTCAGACAGTCTTAGTGACTCACTCATTTACCGTGACCGCCGATTTGGAAGACTTGCTCGATGCGATCGCTCACGATAAACAGCACGCAAATTTATTGAACCCGCCGTTAGATTCCCTTTTAGGAGAGACACCCCCGATCGATTCATCTTTCCTCGATCTGGTGGAAACGGCAAAAGATACTCCGCCGCTGCACTTAGAACCTTTACCTAATAAACCCCTACCGGAGCAGATTGCTAAATCCGATCCTGCCATTGCAGCGCTTAAACCCCCGGAACTTCCAGCAATTGCTTCCGATACTGAGGCAATAAGGAACAGGGAGGCACCCGATAGCGATGAGCCTGAGGACATTCTCGCTTTGGGCGATCGCAATACATCAGTGACTTCTGAACCTCCGCCGGTGGTATCCCTTCCCCCGCAACTTTATCGACCCGATCCTGCCAATCCAGTTAATCGATCGCTTAAACTTCCGGTGATTTCTGATGCGATGCCTGCAACCGAGCGCATCGAGAATGGCGACACATCCGCTGCGAAAGAAGAAGATAAATCTTCTTCCCTAAATCCTTCCCAACCTCTTGATACCGCCCCTCCTGAAGGGGCTGCGCCTGATGTAGAGCAGTTATTTGATAATTTATTGAATCACTTAGCTCAGACTTGGCAGCGTTCGGAGGAACCCGATGGAACAGATGCCAGCGCTGATGCCGATACAGATTTGCATAGTCAGCAGGACGTAGGTGTTGAAGATGCTTCTGATATCGAGGGAGCAGAACACTCCGCTGAACACTCCGCCGAACAAAGAGAAGCGCATCCCTCCGCTGACTCTCAAGCATCGCCCTTAGATACGGCTTTTGCGACCCTGAAGCTGCAAGATCGTTTTTTGTCCCGGTTGAACGACCTGGCAACGGATGAGGAATCTTCAGCATGGCTGCAACCGGAAGAGGTATTTGCAACGGAGGAGGAATCTACCGAGGAAGCAGAGCCTTCAGCAGACCTGACCGAGGGCAGCGAAGACACTGACGTTGCGGATGGTGACGTTGCGGATGGTGACGTTGCGGATGGCACCGAAGCAACTGCCGCCGAGCCGCAGGGGGAAACGGATGACCGTTTGCCACAAATGCCGACAGACTGGGAACTTGTAGCACTATTGCTTGACCAACAACCTCCCCTCCCAGAGTTGGAGGAAGAATTGGGTGAAGATGGCGGTATTGCCAGCGATGCAACGAACAATTCCCAAGAGGTGGGAGCCGCCTCTGGTCAACTGCCAGCAACTCCGCAGAACCCAGTTGAGATGGCTAAGAACGTTTTATCGATGGCAGAGTCTGCGGTTAACTGGACAGAGCGAGAAATTGTGGTAGACGATGATCCTTCTGAACTCCCTCCCAGCACCAGTGGGCGAGGCGGGTATGGCTCGCGAGAAGCTTCCTCTAGGGGGGTACAACCAGGGCGATCGCGTTTTGCCAATGCGGGGCGGGGGGTTCCCCCAGAACCGCAGCCATCGTCGCTGGACGAGGAACCCGTGCCAGAGCCTGAGCTAGTTTTACCCGAAGGCGAACTGATTGCCGGACAACCGTTGGCTGTCCGCCTGACGTTGCGATCTGAGTCCCCCCGGCTCTATGTCAAGCTGTGGGTGCATGACCGCCAAACGCGATCGCTGCTGGATGGCCCCCGGTGGCTAGTCGATTTTATCCCTACTGGTTTAGAATCCCTAGAGGCAACGACTCAACTAACTGTGCCATTTGGGAGCGTAGAAATCCGTTTTGAAGCTGTCGCGGTTGATACTTATACCCAACGAGAGAGCCATAAAGTAACTGTTGACCGTATAGTTATTCCCCCCGATTTGCCCAACTGGTCGCTAGATGAGTTTGCGGATTAGGCGCTTGTTAAAAATTTTTATGATTCGGTTTTTGGCTACCAATTCACTGTAAATTCAATTACGAAAGCTGTTTCATTAAAATAGGAAATTTAAAGATGGGAGCTTCATTCTTACCCTCAATCCTAGTGCCGCTAACTGGCTTGATCTTCCCGGCTGTCGCGATGGCCTTCTTGTTTCTTTACATTGAACACGAAGATCCAACGGGAATTTAACTTTAGCTGGGCATTAGTTGGGCAATGGAAAAAACCGCCTGTTCTAGTCAGAGAGGCGGTTTTTTTTGATGATTTGATGAGAGTTCTCTCAAATCTAGTTGATTACCCAGCTTTTCTCTACAAAGAGGAGCCTAGACCAGCGTAGGCACCATAGAAGAAAACACCTAGCACAGCGATCGCGCCCAGACCAGCGACGGTAGCTACAATCCACAACGGGATTCTTCCACTTCCAGACACAGCTTTTCCCTCCTAATTAAACTTAAAAATGATGCAGTCAAGCCCAGTTAGTTAAAGAAATAACTGGAAAACAGGATACCAAGGACAAAAACCAGTAGCAAGCCCAAGTAAAGAGAAGTACGGTTTAACTCAACTGGTTGATTATTGGGATTTGGACTCCGTTCTGGCATAATTAGGTTTCTCCTATCGTTGAATAAATTGCATAGAAGCGATCGCGCCCAAGAAAAAGATTGTTGGGACAGCCAGCGTATGAACCGCTAGCCATCTAACGGTAAAAATGGGATATGAAACTGGCTGATTGGGCGTATTAGTAGTCATGTTTTGCCACCTCTTTTAAACGACTTACTTGTTGACACTCCCAATTCTTTTGATAGAAATGGGACTTTTCGTACCGTAACGGGAAGGCTTTTCCTGCAAAAAGGGCTTCGTAAACCTATATTGAGCCTACTGACCCTTTGAAGTCTCCTCCAACCAGCTAGAGGTGATTCTTTTTCCAAACACTTCCGTATACCTACGGTACTTCACTACCGATGTATCAAACTGGATTCCCGTTCGCTCTTTAGAGCCGAATTGATGCGGTACTTTTAATCCCTTTTTTGCATCAAATCCAGCCAAAATTGCCCCGGCAAGCCTAACACAAATAGGTGCTTTTATTTTCACACCCAGCGATGTCTAGAGACTGCCCGCTTATTTTATAAAATCCTCGATTTGTTGCTTGGATTCAAAGCGATCTTGAACAATCGGCACTTCCTGCCGAGTTTGGGTGTAATACTCGTTGGGGCGGGGTGTCCCAAAGGCATCGTATGCAAGACCTGTGCTAACAAATAGCCAGCCTGCAATAAATAATGCAGGGATGGTGATGCTGTGAATTACCCAGTAACGAACGCTTGTAATAATGTCCGAAAATGGACGCTCTCCAGTTGTACCAGCCATTCAGATTCCTCCTCTGACAACAATTAAAAGCTAACTTAATTATGATACGAAACTCGGTAGAGAGTCACAAGCAAAGCATTAGTTGTATGACAATAATCTTGCTTTCCTCTTCAAGCCGCTTGCGACGAACCTTCGTATTTCAACAAAACACCTCGCTGACCTATGATAAATCCTTGCTGGGGTGTTAGAAACATAATCCTGTAAAGATTGGAAGGGATATCCTCTATCTCGCGAGCTTTTTCCCAAGTTTTGCCGCCATCCAGACTCCGCAGCAAATTTCCACTGCCTCCTGATACCCAAACTTCCTCAGGTGTCCGGTATGCCAAATCGAGTAAACCCCAACTGGTGGATACCTCTGGATATTGTGCTTCTTCCCACTCGTCTGGCTTTTCAGGACTGCTAAATTGTAGCTGACCGCCCCGCGCCAGCATCCACAGCCGACCATCTTGTGCAAACCCCATATTCTCCACTCTTCGGGAGCTATTCCGATTATGGGGAACCCAGGCATCTAGACCAGGCTCCCAAGTGGAGTAGAAGTTACCTTTGGCAGACACCGCAACATATTTGCCATCGGGAGAGCGAGACATATTGCGGACAACGCCCACCGCTTCCTGCACCATTGCTTTCCAAGTCTGTCCTGCGTCTTGAGTGCGATAAATTGCTCCAACGTTGGTGCTCATCTCAGCGGAGTTCGGACCGAGTGCCACAATTTTATTGGGTGCCCCCGGTAACTTGTTACTCAGCGCGATGCGAGTCCAAGATTTTCCCCCATCTGTGGTGTGGAGCAAGATAGAGGGTTCGCCTGTAATCCAGCCTTCTTGATCGGCAAAACTTACGCCAGTAAAGCGGTATTGCCGATCTCCCAGTTCTAGGTTTCTTGGCTCCCAAGTCTTGCCGCCATCGGTTGTCTCCAAAAGTGTGGAGTCACTCCCCACAACCCAGCCATGATTGGGGTCGCCCGTAAAAGCGAGATCCTGTAAGTTTGCTTGTGTTGGTAGAGAAATGGCGTGCCAGGGGCTGTTGCTCACGGAAGGAACTTGACTGCAACTGGCGCAAAAGAGGACAACTGCCAACAATATTGCAATTTGTTTCAGCTTTCTCACAAATAAATTCATACTATCCAGAACTGGTGCGTGCAAATCTTCTACTATACGAGTGTTAATCCAGCGAATGCGGCGGGGATTCGCTTTAGCTGTTGCAAGCTGAGGCTGGTTTTATTGCAAACCATAGAGACTGATAAAGAACAAGAAGCCCAAGGCTAATGCCCCAAAAATGAGAAGATTCTTCTGTCCTGGGGTTAAACGGTTAACGCCTAGACCATAGCTCAGATTTTCCTTGAATCCAGAGGGTGAGCCTACAACGCCAATGTTTTGAAACTGTGTTTTTCGCACCCCACAAATTGGACAGCGCCAATCTATTGGCAATTCTTCAAAGGATGTCCCTGAGGGAACGTTACTCTTACTATCACCTTTAGTCGGCTCATAAATGTAGCCACAGGCGCGACATTCATAGCGATCTAGTGGTTGGGCATCGACGGCTTGATTGCTCATGGCTCAAGATGAAATTGAGAAGCCAATCTTAAAATGTATGTTAAAAATTATGCCATAAGTAGGGGATTTTCTTAATATTGTTTAGCTTGCCTCTGCCTTGAGGAGAGGACTTCGCTGTCATCCCTCGCTAGCAGTAACGTTGTCCGCTTCAGTAGGAGCCTTGACTAGAAAAGCTGAACGGGTCAATCAGAAAACAGTATCGATGATCGACGTTCGCTGCCCCGCCACTAGCAACTTTGGCAGAGGCAGGCGCTTTATAATGTATAAATGTGAAGAAGTAATAACAGCCGTCCTTTCATCTGAGTGGTAGTACAAGATCGTGTTTGTCCTCAGTGGGTATGAGTATTTTTTAGGCTTCTTGCTAGCTTCCAGTCTGGTGCCGATTTTGGCGCTGACTGCCTCCAAGCTCCTGCGGCCCAGTGGTAGTAGTCCAGAGCGGCGCACCACTTACGAATCTGGCATGGAACCGATTGGGGGAGCCTGGATTCAGTTCAACATCCGCTATTACATGTTTGCGCTGGTTTTCGTCATTTTTGATGTGGAAACTGTTTTCCTGTATCCGTGGGCCGTTGCCTTCAATCGTCTAGGTGTACTGGCGTTTATTGAAGCTTTGGTCTTTATTGCAATTCTTGTAGTTGCTCTTGTTTATGCGTGGCGCAAAGGAGCCTTGGAATGGTCATGAAATCTAACGGTAACAGTGATATTGCTGCCTTTGAGGCGCAGCAGAAAGAGAAGATCCTTAACCCGATTGAGCGACCTTCTGTTACTCAAGAACTTTCTGAAAATGTCATCCTGACAACGGTTGACGACCTCTACAACTGGTCGCGGCTTTCCAGCCTGTGGCCTCTGTTGTTTGGAACCGCCTGCTGCTTCATCGAAGTGGCAGCGATGATTGGTTCCCGGTTTGACTTTGACAGATTTGGTTTAGTCCCCCGTTCTAGCCCTAGGCAAGCAGATTTAATTATTACTGCTGGCACGATTAACATGAAGATGGCACCGGCTCTGGTGCGCCTTTATGAGCAGATGCCAGATCCCAAGTACGTGATTGCAATGGGAGCCTGCACGATTACTGGCGGGATGTTCAGCGCTGATTCCCCGACTGCGGTGCGGGGTGTGGATAAGCTGATTCCTGTCGATGTCTATTTGCCTGGATGTCCCCCACGTCCGGAAGCGATCATGGATGCGATCATTAAACTGCGGAAGAAAATCGGGAACGATTCTATCCAAGAGCGGGATCAGTTTCAGCAAATCCATCGCTATTACAGCACCACTCACAAGATGCAAGCTGTAGAAACCATCCACGATGGCAAGTATTTACAGTTGGCTACTCGCCAAACTCCGCCGCAAGAGCTGGCGGCAGCGATGGGTATGCCTGTAGCACCAGCACTGTTGACGGCAGAAAAACAGGAGGAACCTCGTGGCTGAAGCAGAATCCCCAGCAGAATCTTCAGGGGAACCCCAA
The DNA here is from genome assembly GCF_039961975.1 of Trichocoleus sp. DQ-A3. Classification (NCBI taxonomy): domain Bacteria; kingdom Bacillati; phylum Cyanobacteriota; class Cyanophyceae; order Leptolyngbyales; family Trichocoleusaceae; genus Trichocoleus; species Trichocoleus sp. DQ-A3. The sequence goes on from NZ_JAMPKC010000015.1 coordinate 73,682, forward strand.
GCAGAATCCCAAATTGTGGAAGCGGGTAAGGTTTCCCTTTGGTTGAAGGAAAACGGTTTTGAGCATCAGGAACTAGAACGCGATCGCAGTGATGTTGAGATCATCAAAGTTGACCGGGACTTCTTGATTCCGATTGCTACAGCTCTCTACGCTTACGGATTTAACTACCTCCAGTGTCAAGGTGGATATGATGCGGGGCCGGGAGAGGAATTGGTTAGCTTCTATCATCTAATCCAAGTGAGCGACAATGCTGACAGACCGGAGGAACTGCGGCTGAAGGTGTTTTTGCCGCGAGATGACGCTAGAGTTCCTTCGGTATATTGGATTTGGAAGACGGCAGACTGGCAAGAGCGGGAAGCTTTTGATATGTATGGCATCGTCTATGAAGGACACCCGAACCTGAAGCGGCTTTTGATGCCGGAAGATTGGGTAGGCTATCCGTTGCGGAAGGATTATGTCTCGCCTGATTTTTACGAGTTGCAGGATGCTTATTGATTCAGGCAAAAGGCAATTAGTCAAAGAAAGACTTTTTCCGGGTTGACTTGTGGAAAGCACTCACTTTTTGTTTGAAGTGGGTGCTTATTTTTTTAGCGAAGGAACCGTAGCGATAGAACATGAAAGTGTCTCTACTTGAAATGAGGAACTCAAGCGAGGTTGTATCAAATATTACTGAAATTTAATGCGTATTGACCTATATTTTAAGAATGGGGATCTATGCGTCCAGGTAAATGATTTTTAAGTTAAGTAAGCAACGATTTTGGTGTAGTAATACTTAAGTTCGCTGGGTAGATAAATGCTGGGTAGATAAATAGCGATCGCACCCGATTACTCCCCTAAACCCATAAAATAAATCAACAACTTGAATGGCAGGGGTAGTGGCGCGTGAAGTTGTCGTCAAAGGGCGTTTATAAAGTCGAAAGTCAGGCAAAAGAGCAATCTGCTCGCGTAGCTTCGCCAGTAGAGTATGACCTGCAACCGATTAACAGACTTTTAGCAGTTGCTGCTTCTAAGGGAACCTACCATCTGCATCCCTCAGAAGGGCATGAAATACCCCTAGTATGCCCCAGAATACCAGCGTCTTTACAACTGCGACAGTATCAGCAGGAAGCGGTTGCTAGCTGGTTTGCCAATCAAGGCAGAGGAACGCTGAAGATGGCGACGGGGAGTGGAAAGACGATTACGGCGCTAGCGATCGCTACCTCACTCTATCAACAAATTGGCTTGCAAGTGTTGCTGGTAGTGTGTCCCTACCGACATCTGGTGACACAGTGGGCGCGAGAATGCGAGAAATTTGGACTACAGCCAGTTTTAGCTTTTGAGAATGTACGCAACTGGCAGAGTCAGCTATCAACGCAACTCTACAATCTGCGTTCTGGCAATCAACGGTTTCTCACACTCATTACAACAAATGCCACCTTGATGAGTGAAGGATTGCAATCTCAACTTAAATATTTTCCAGACAAAACGCTAATTGTAGGAGATGAAGCGCATAATCTCGGTGCAAGGCAGTTGGAGAAGAGTTTGCCTTCTAAGGTGGGGTTAAGACTGGCGCTTTCGGCAACACCGGAACGGTATTTTGATGATGAAGGAACGCAATCTTTATTTGATTATTTTGGCAGAGTTTTAGAGCCGGAATTTACGCTGAAAGATGCAATTCAACAGGGGGCGTTGGTGCATTATTTGTACTACCCTATCCTGGTAGAACTAACAGAGGCAGAAGCCCGTGCTTATGTAAAATTAACCGCTAGGATTGGCAGGGCGCTGTTGTTCCAAGAACGCGAGAACGGTGCTATTAAAGGCAGTTGGGAAGACCAGGAAAAACTCAAGCCGTTGTTGATGCAACGGGCGAGATTAATTGGTGCTGCTACCAACAAGTTAACTGCTTTGCGCGAGTTAATGAGTAGACGCTTGGACACGACGCACACTTTATTTTATTGCGGAGATGGTTCGGTAGAAAGCACGCGCCAATTGAAAGCCGTTGCTAAAATTTTGGGAGATGAATTGGGATACCGAATAAACACCTACACTGCCCAAACTCCATTATCAGAAAGAGAAAATTTGCGGTGTCAATTTGAGTCGGGAGATTTACAAGGTTTGGTGGCGATTCGGTGTCTAGATGAGGGTGTCGATATTCCAGCAATTCAGAATGCTGTAATTTTAGCTAGTAGCAGCAATCCGCGCCAATTTATTCAGCGTCGAGGACGAATTTTGCGCCCTCACCCAGGTAAACAACGTGCCACTTTATTTGACATGATTGTGCTGCCACCAGAGTTAGATCGGGAAACTTTGGAAGTAGAACGCAATTTATTAAGAAAGGAATTGCGGCGATTTGTAGAGTTTGCTGACTTAGCAGATAATGCGGGCGAAGCTAGAGTGAAGTTACTGGATTTACAGAGAAACTACGAGTTGATGGATATGTAATGCTTCGGCTGAATCTAGTATTCCTTAATGGGTTGTAAAAGCAAATATACCTGGCGATTAGAAATCGCGGCTACACAAACAAAGTCCGCCTACGCGGACTTCTGAAACCCGCGTAGGCGGGTTTAGTTGAATAAATGCGAAGCAACTTCTGCCCCCCTTCGGAAGAAGGGGGGTAAGGGGGGTTGGCGTAGATGCGAATTCTATTCGCCCTCTTTACTCACATAGAATTGTGAGATCACCAGAAATAACCGGGTACTACGGTTGTCTGGCGATCGCTTGTGTCATACTTCAGCAGATACTCGTGAGCGATCGCATCCAATTCTCGCAACCTTTCGGCTTCAGTTTTGCCAACCTCAGTATCGGTGGATAATAGAATCACCTGATGACTCGCAGAGGGAAAATATCGCTCAACTAAATTCTGTCGGTGAGAAGAATCTAGTCGCCCCAGCGGTGTGTCGATTGCTACAGGTAAGTGGTGTCCGGCGACTCGTGCTAATCCCCATAAGAAAGCGATCGCAAGTAATTGTTTTTCTCCGGCTGAGAGGCGATGCTTTGGTACGGGTTGTCCCTGCGGATCGTAGATAGAAAGGCTGAAGGTTTGAGTGTCAATGGCTACGCGATGCACTAAGTCGGATTTGTGCAGCAGATAGCGGAAACACTCGGTTACTTCTATTTCTAATTTATTCAGTTTTTTCAGGGTTAATTTTTCCCGAAATAGCTTTAGAGTCGCTTGGACTTTGGCGACGGAGGCAATAATGTGCTGATTATTTTTTAGCTTGATATTGTCTTCGCTATAGTCTGCTAATTCTTTTTTGGTTTTAGCGATCGCTCTCATTAATTCTTCACAACGGCGGGTAGCCATTTCATGAGCAACTTGAGCTTTTGCGACTGCATTATTCGCTTCTCTAACAGCGTCTTGTAATTGTTGATACGCTTCTGGAGAAGCTGCGGCGGCTATCTGTCTATCGAGAGCATCTATCTCAATTTCTAGGTTTTCTAGTTCTTCTAGTTTTTCTTTGGCTCTAAAATTAGCAGTATTTATGCCAAAACTTAAGAAGTTATCCAGTTCCTTGATTTCTTCTGGTTCTGCTAATAACCAGGGACTTTCATTGGCGGTAATTTCTTGCTCAAGTTGTTGATTTTCTTGTTCTAGGAAGAATTTTATTTTGTCAAGTTGCTCGGAAACTAATGACAACTCTTCAATATAATTTAGGAGGCGATAGTCTCGTTCTATCAAAACATCCCGTGCGATTTTTTTCTGTTGTTGACGGCTTTCCTTTTCCGCTTGGGATTTAGCTTGTTCCAGCAGGGGAGAAATTAAAGTGAGAGGAAAGCTACCAGCAGCTAATTCTCGCAGCGCTTCCCGCGCCTTTTCTGCTTGGGTTGTGAAATGGTCTTTTTGTTTTTCTAGACGGTTGCGATCGCTCGCAATTTTCCCGCCTTCGTAGAGAAATTTTTCAGAGGCTTCACGCTGCTTTTCTTCAGACCTATCTAAGTTATTTCGCAAAGAACCTACTTCTTGGGTTGCAGCTTCTAATTCATCTTTTTGTACATTAAGTCTTTGTTCAATTTCTTCTAAGGTAGCGAGTTCTTTAGCGCTAGCAATTTCTTTGCGCTTACGGCTAACGAGGATATCTAAATCGGCGGATAGACGTTCTGAGAGTTCTAAGCCTAATAGCGATTGAATTGCCCCGACCACTAAGGGGGGTGGAGTGTCTAATTCGGCAAGTTCTTTTACCTGTTCGCCGTCAAACAAAAATAAATTAGAAATTCCCAGGGGTAGCAGGTTCTCGATGTATTCGTCCCAGGTGTTAGCAAGGGCTTTATCGGGCCATTCATCTTTAACAAGAATCCCTAAAGTGTCTTTACCGTCTTTAGGTTCTTTTTCCCAATATCTGACAATTCTTAAAGTAGTGGGTTTGTCGTCTTGAATGACTTCAAAAGCTAATTCAATTCTGGCTTTTTCTGTGGGTGGGGTGTTGCGGTTGACTGACTGGGTAAGAAAGTCGTTATAGCTTAAGTTGCCGCGTGTAGAACATTGGGCGCGAGAACCGTATAAAGCAAGGCGAATGGCGTCCATCAGGGTCGTTTTACCGCCGCCGTTCATGCCTCCAATTAAGATAATTGGGCGGGTATTTTCATCCGTTTCGGGGCGGAGGTTGATGACTTGTCGCCCCAGATAAGGGCCGAAGTTTTGCAGGACGAGTTCGAGGAATATCACAGCTTATTGAGAATAGGTAATCGGTAACGGCTAATGGGTAATCGGGAATAAACAGCACTTATTCATTAGCGTCATCTGCTTTTGGCGGTGGAAATTTCATGCTTGCCCAACTTAGCTGTTTCACTTTATCAATATCGCCTTCTACAACAGCGTTTTTCAATTCGCGCTGATCGTGGGCATTTTGAATTGCATCCTCTTTCGATCGAGAACTGCTTTCAAAGCATTTATCCAGTTTTTCGTAAACGCCGCGCCGCGATTTGACATGAAATTGACGTTCTGTATCTAGCAGTTTCGCCATCAGTTCTAGGTGCATTTCATCATTGCAGATTTCTTGTAGCACTTCCCACTCATCACTGCCTAGGAGTTTCCTCTCAGCACCAGGACGAATGTCTTGGAACGATTCGCCTGTGACTTCTTCGTAAATACGCGGCAAGCTGTCATCAAATTCGTGTCTTTCTTCTAACCAAATGCGACGAATTTCACTTAACTCTTCACAGGTTATTAGGGTGATATCGTGCATATCTTCAGGTGCTTTGCGGCGAATTTCAGTTTGAACAGTGAGAAGTCGCCTTAGTAAATGATCCCGCGCTTCTTTAGTATAGGGGCCAGGAATAGGCTCAACGGATATTTGCCCATCTAAATTTCGCTCATAGAGTTGGACATTACCTTTTCTACGTCGAAAATCACGTCGATCCCGACTATCTTCAACATCCAATTCAATACGAAAATCGAGCAGAGGCTGTAACCACTCTTTCTCTTCGTCATTTTGAATCATCGCCGTCAGCGATTTATCTTGAGTAACCATCGTGCAAACCCAACACCCAAAACGAGAACTGCCACAACTAGGGGTGGAAGTATCGACAACCAAGGGACATTCATTATCAGCGCTAGCACCTCGGTACATCGCGAATAAGTCTTTGTTGCTGTATCCCCAAGGGTTTGACCACTGCATCAGATAAAGCCAAACTTCATCATCACGCCAGTCTTCAATAGGGCTGTAAACTAGGGAGTTTGGCAAATTCATATTGGGGCTAAGGCGATCGCGTACCCGCTTGGCTTCCATTTTTTTCATTCTGTAAGCACGTTTAGTGCTTTCAGCTTTTCGAGTACCTAAGACAAGGATAGTTTCACCACTGGTTCGGATGAGATCCCGAATAAAACGGTTGGATGGATTAATTTTCAGTCGTTCAGTACACCAGCGAAATTTACCTCTAGGCGCTGGATAGCCTTTACCAATCAGACCAACCCAGAATGTTTCTGTCAGCTCTGGTTTCAATAAAGTAGGAACTATTGGCATTTTTTGATCTTGAGCAGACACCTTCATCTGCTCAATTGATTTATTAACCCAGGCTGATACAATGGGATTTTCTACCAGCGTATCCGTAGTAATAACATCAATATTTTTTGTTCGTTTTTCTAAGGGAAGAGCAGCAATTGCATTCCAGATTAGCTGCAAGACTGCGGTTGAATCCTTGCCACCGCTATATCCAATTACCCAAGGTATTTCATCCAAACAATATAACTCTTGGATTTCTTGAGTTAGCATTTGTATGTCTTCAACTAACTCCTCAACAGTCCGTGGTGGAAATATTGCCATCTGTTGGTTTTGGGTCATATTTTAAACTCCGTATTTTCCTCATTTATTTTGCTATTAACTTATGATTATGATAAGTGAATATGTTGCCTCATGATTTTATTTATTTATATGTCACTTAAAGAGCATTTTGAGTCGTATTTTGCCAAATATCATCCTCACAGATGCTATCTAGGGCTAATTTTCTACCAGGGGAAACGCACAATGATACAGATCAATGCTCCTGCTAATGAATTGCCTACTCTTCTTCAAGAAAGGCCATCCGTTGGCAACGATCCTAAGTCTGGTAAACATCGCCCAGAGGTAAAAGGCCATGCTGAACAAATCAAACAGTATATTGTTGAAAATGCTACGCAAAATAAACCCTGGATTCTTGGCAGCCTGACGGCTAATGTTGCTCCCGAACAAATTAGTGTAGAAGAACTGGGAAGAGGACTTTGTATAGTAGTTATTCCGCATAATGTCAAATTAGATATCACTGATGGACAACACCGTAGTCTAGCAATTAAGGACATAAATAGAAATAGCAATTTAATTGGTCATGACTCTTTTCCCATTACAGTAGTTTTAGAAGGAAGTTTCAAGCAGTGTCAAACCGATTTTCTAGATTTGGCTCAAGCAAAACCAGTTAATCAAACTTTCTTATCATCATTTAGCGATTCTGTTAGGCATAAGATTACAGAGAAAATAATTAATAACGTTTTGATGTTTAAAAATAAGACTGATAAATTCAATAAAGCTCCTGGTAGAAATGAAAAATTAATCTATACAACTAAATATATCGCTACATCTGTTAGTTGTGCATTTACTGATAATCCTAACGATGAACTTGAAAAATACGACGTTGAAACACACGCTGATTTTTTGGCTAAATGTTTTAATCAGTTTTTCAGTGAATGTAAGTATACTCGGTATTTTCATGAAACCAACGTTGAAAAATTAACCCTTAACGAAGTAATTGACTTTAAGGACAATTGTCTACTAGGTGTGAGTGTTGGAGTAGAAATTTTGGGGCGATTACTGTACTGTGCTTATGAGCCAAAAAGTCATTCTTTTAATCATAAAAAAGTCTCGCAATTGGCAAAGCTGGATTGGTCAAGAGATAGTAGGCTTTGGCAGAATAATGTCATTAGGGTCAACCCCAAACAGAACATTCAAAATAAGAAAATAGCATGGGGAGCAAGCGCTGTAGCAGATGCAGTTAAGGTAGTCAAAGCTGAACTGGGATGGATGTAAGTGATCGCTGTTAGATTGCACTTATTCCCCCCTCCTTCTTAAACGGGCATTCTCTAACCTTTCCTCTTCTGGTGTCAGCGGCAAATTCAGGTGCTTTTTAATATAAGCACTCATCTGAGTGACACTGGTGCGGGATTTAGAAATCCCACCACTAGACATAATTATCCCTTCCCAATCAGGGTTAGAGCGCGACCAGTCGATTTGTTGCAAACCTTCTAGATGTGAGTCCCAGTTTTCCGGATAAAGCGACAGCAAACTTGCTCCAACAGCGCCTAAACTAGCGATCGCGATCGCGTGACTATGCACGTAATCCCGCCGGATTTCGCCTGCGCTGACCTTCCCGTGTAGAACTTGCTCCCATGCTGGGATATAGCGAGTAACTGCATTCCAGTAATGGACTGCTCGTTCAATCTGCTGTTCAGTCTCCTGGCGATCCGTTAGCAGGGCAAGAGTAGCATTATAGATGCTGTTGAGAGTAAATAGCTTGCCGGAGCGAGTAGGCAGCGTACTGCGTTCCGTATCCGTCAGGTTTCTAAAAACCTGGACTTGGTTGACAACTGACCGCACCCAGTTTGTTTTCTCGTCCCGATGATCGTAAAGAATATTTAGCGATGGATCGGCATCGACTGCATAGCGGTTTAAATCAATAAACATCTGCTGCGATCGCTTTAGACCTATATCTAAAAAGAAGATAACCGCGATCGTTTCATACCCCAGTTCGGGATTTTCTTTCAGCGCCATTTCCAACGCTGCCCGTCGATGTTGCCCGTCATGGATGGCAAAACGCGCATCCATAGGCACTTTCAAGCGTCCAATCTTCCGCGCTTCTGTCTCTGTTCCAATCGGTTCAAAAGTGATATCCGCGTCAATCGATGCCGTAATTGCCGAGAAAATGTAGTTAGTCGGATTGTTCAAAATATATCGGGCAATTTCTGGCACGCGGGTGCGGTTAAGCGATCGCTTTGTCCTCATTTCCGGCGGCATTTCCCCATCGTCCAACGGGAACAGCTTTGGGATAAATCGCACCGGACACATCGAAACGTAGTATTCTCGCCCTGCCTGAATTCCTCGAATCACAGGCAAAACGTACTCAAAGGAGGGGGTAAGCATAAATACCCAGCCTTATTTAGTTTTAGACACAATCTCAGTATACATAAAGTTTTTAAAAACTTAATTTGACACAACAAGTTTTGACTGATAGTTTTTAAAAATTAGCTAAATTCCCCGGTAAATCTGCCTATGAACAGCCCCAGCAACCCCACAACTGACCTTGCCAGCCAGATTTTGGAACGGGAAAACCAAGAAAAACAAGCGATCGCGCTCCTTTTAGATAGATATCTGGCGCGGAACGACCAATTCCTGGTTCAGAAGATAGAAATGGGCGGCACCGAGGCTTATATCGGTTCGGCAACCCTGGAGTGGTTTGCCAGTCGCGTTCGCTTCGCGTCTCGCCTGCCGCTTTTCCGGCAAAAATTCGACCCGGAAAAAGACAATGTGGAAATCGACGCCGAGAGTATTGAGGAGATTCAGCAACGACCCCTAGATTGGTCGCGTCAAGCGCCCTTGACGCAGTATTTAGCAGCTCGAAAAACTCACAAATTCCCGCCAGTTCTAGTAGTTGTCAATCAACCTTGGGTAGACAATCCTAATGCTGCCGAGTGGGATGCAAGCGGACGGGCGATTAAATCTGCTGCTGATTTTATGGCACTAGATAAAGACGGCAAAGTAGGGTTGTTAAACGTTTGCCCAGATGTCACGATTTTTGCCTTAGATGGTCAACATCGACTGATGGGCGTGCAGGGTTTAATGGAGTTACTTCAAACAGGTAAACTTCCACGATATAAAAAAGATAAAAAGCCTTCAGGAGCTGTTATTACAATTGACGATCTCAGACAGAACTATCAGATAGACCCGGCTTATTTGCAAAACTTAGCCAAAGAAAAGATAGGCATTGAATTTATTTCAGCAGTCGTGACTGGAGAGACGCGGGAACAGGCACGACGACGAGTGAGATCCATCTTTGTCCATGTAAATCTCATGGCAGTACCTTTAAGTAAAGGTCAGATGGCACAGCTAGATGAAGATGATGCATTTTCAATTGTTGCCAGAAAAGTTGCTGTCACCCATCCTCTATTAAAAGATATTGACGGGCGCAATCCCCGCGTCAATTGGGATAGTGCAACAGTTGCCGCTAAGTCAACCGTTTTAACTACCCTGCAAGCGCTTAAAGAAATGTCTGAGCGTTATTTAGAGTACAAATTTCCCAAGTGGAAACCTGTGGGGAAAAAAGGGTTAATTCCGATGCGCCCTGATGATGGAGAACTTGAGGAGGGAATTGAGGAATTTAAGCAACTTTTCGACTATTTAACAACTCTGCTCAGCTTTCAAAGGCTAGAAAATGGTGCAGAAACCCCGGAAATGCGCCGCTTCAATTTTGAGAAAGGTGGGGGGGAAGGAAATATACTTTTCCGTCCAGTTGGGCAAGTTGCCTTAGCTCAAGCTTTAGGAATTCTGGTTTTTAAAAAGGGATTTTCGCTAAAAACTATTTTTGAAAAGCTTCAGAAATACGATGCGGATGATGGTTTCAGCGGCATGGAGTCTCCTGATTCTCTTTGGTATGGCGTTTTGTACGATCCGAATAAAAAGCGCGTTTCAGTTGCCGGAAAAGACTTAGCCGCTAGATTAATTATTTACTTGCTGGGTGGTGTTGATGATGACATGGAACGTGCAGAAATTCGCCGCGCGGTAGCTGAAGGAAGAACAATCGAAGATAAAGCAATGGGATTTAATGGCAAGTTTGTAGAGCCAAGGCAGGTAGGATTACCGCCAATCTTATCTTGAGCTTTGCCTTCTAGATACGGCTTTCGTGTAACTGAATGAGTTCCTAAGTTCCAGACGCGACTAATTGCGCCTGGAACAAACTATCAAAATTGTTTTGACAGATTACTACTGATTTTATGACTCAACCAGATTTGAGATAAATGAGTTCTGCTTCTACGGGTAAGTGATCTGAACCTGTTGTCAGTAAAACTTTGCTAGAGTGAGAACCCCAATGTTTTGAATACCCAATATAGTCAATTCTGAAGAGAGGATAATTTAATTTTGAAGTTGAGTTTTTAATCAGGAAGCTTAGTTCCCAGCCATGAGGCCAAGTAAAGCCAAAACCTAACCCTGATGTTTGGAAGGAATCTTGCATAACTGTTCTTAAATAATGATAGTCTTGCGACTGGTCTGTCATATTAAAATCACCAACCACAATAAATGGCTTGGTTTCTTTCTGGAGCCGCTGCACTAAATCCTGAATTTCTGCCGAGCGTTTTGTGTAATCATAAATCGGGATAGTGAGGAAAGGCAAAATTTTATGAGGACGAATCCAGGGAGAGATAACTTGAATGTTATAAACAACTACGTCTTGCTGATTAATTTGGGTAATCGCTCGTTGCTGAATTTCTTGATGACCCGCTAGGTGTAAATTCTCGGAGAATAAAATTGGATATTTGCTGAGGATTGCCACGCTTTGGGCATAAACTTGGTAGGGGTAGGATGTCTGTAAGCGGGGAAAAGCTTTTTCAGTATGTCTGCGAACAATTTCTTGTAAACAAATGATATCGGGTTGTTGTTGTTGAATTAATTTAACTAAATTTTGGGAACTGGTTTTATGCCAACTACTGTTTAAGGATAAAATTCTGATATTAGGCTGGGAACCATTTGCTCGTAAAGCGTGAGGAGAAAAGTATTTCAGATGCAACCAACTGACCAGCAAGATGCAAGCAATCGATGAAATAATCGATAACCATCGTTTTTTTATAATTGAAAATGCCAATAGTGGTAAAATTAATATCGGTAAAAAAATAAAAGGGATAAAGGTGCTAACAAAGCCAACAAGCCAGAAACTATCCCAAAATATTAGTCTCAGCAGGAAATACAAGACAATGAATCCTGAGTAGGCGTAAGCCAAAATTTGAGTGACTAACCTCAAAATTCGGCAAAATTTAATCGCAATCATTTCCTGGCTTGATTAAATTATTTTGTGTATCGTTGGATATGTAAAAGATTTTCCCGACGAACCACGTTTGCGTAGCGGCGCGGATGCGCTTAGCTATGCGCGTTAATGCTCGCTAAGTACACGAGGGAGAGAAAAAATTTAATGATTCATGTAAATTAGCTAGATAAACTTGTCGGACGTAATAATAAAAGCTAACTTAAGTGAGAAACCTGCTGAGATCGAATTCCCCTTCTACTGGTTCTTCCTTATTACGTTCAGAACTAAGTAGTAATAAAAGGGTGGCTGTATAGTCTACTGTTCCCCGCAACTCATCTTGTATAATCTCTAGCCCCCCGTTGGCATATTCTTCAAAAATACGGATGCGTTGTTCTTCAGAATTTTCATCAGTCGGGGAGAGAATTTTTATGTCTTTAGTTCCAGCGATCGCTAATAACTGGATTACCCGGTCGGTGCCTCTAGATACAAAAACCTCTAGCGCGATCGCACCCGGTTCCCTTTTGGATATTTCCCCTAAAGGCGATCGCTTTTTCCGCTTCGCCCCCAAGGCTGCTGCAAACGCGATCGCATCAGCGTAGGTTTGGAAAGGGCCAGTTGTGCTATCAGATGCGACTAAGGATTGCACCAAATCAGCTTTATCTTTCGCAATTCTGATTCTGTTTGCACCCATTCTTTTAATGTTTTTTGCTTAAATACTGATAACGAATTGAAATAGCGATCGCTCTGTTCATCTTCTAAGCTAAGATGTTCATTTTTTGCCTTGGGAACGTTTCAATCTTTGCTCCAGATATATTTTTCCCAAGCTAACCAACTCCTTGCCAAGCCTAAAAATTGTTCCCCCAAGCTCAAGAACACCTTTCGGCTTTTTGAATTCGGTTTCTTGAGGCAAATCCACTTTTTCCTTTTTCTTGGGCTGACGAGGCGCTGGGTCAAATCCTTTAGGCTTTTGAGTCATAGTCTGATTAGAAAATAAGACTTTGCACAATGAACTTTCTTTATATTATCTGCCGAACCGATGCAGATACAGAGCGATCCTCAGATTAGGGAAACAGTTGATTCACTTGAACTTCAATCTCTGGAAAGGCAAGCGGAGAAAGCGTGGCATCTTCATCCAAAATAATTTCTTGTTGATAATTCGCTTCTCCCGGTTCGCGGAAAACGTAAACTCGTCGCGTGTTCACATCCAGAACCCAGTAATCAGCAATCCCAGCTTTGGCATAAGTGCGTGCTTTCAGCTTGCAATCTCTATTTAGAGTAGAATCTGCCACTTCAACTAACAGGAAGATATCATCGGGTGTAGGGTGACGCTCAAGATGCGGGGATCGATACGAACAACAGCAATATTGGGTTCGGGTTCTGAGTTGGGGCGCAGCGTAATTGGTAACTGCATCCGCAGGAACGCTTGATTTGTCAGTAGACTGTTGAGATAGTTGAACGCCCGTTGCATCGTAGCAGCATGGGGAGGTTGTTGAGGACTCATTTCTAGAATCTGTCCTTCTAGGAGTTCCACTTGCTCGTCAGTTGTCAGAATTTCTGTCTCGATCATGCGGTGGTACTCATCTACAGTCCACAAGCGTCTACCAGTTACAGTCATAGATTTTTAGCTGTAAAAATAGCTTGATTGAGTGTTATTAAAAGTGGGCGTCTAAACAAACAAATCGTCTACTGCCATCAACCATCCCGGCACAGCGGGTTCAGCTTCAGCCACCTCACCACGACGGTAAACTTGCGGCTTTGAGGGATTGCTAGCACGATACACCTTGACAACTTCCGCCTTGAGTACATCTACATCCCATACCACCAGCGTACCCGCCGCAAAGTAATCCCGACGCTTGGCTGCCATTTCCGCTTCTGCTGCCTCACCGTAATCATTCTCGCTTCTCACTTCAGCAGCAAAAACGGGTGCCCCTTCTAAGAACTTTCCGCCGCTAGGATTGCCGATGTAGAATGCAGCATCAGGGCTGAAAGAACGGCGGTTTGGAAGATTGACAATAAAGCCGACATTATCAGGCAAAGCATAACCACTTTTGGTGCTGCGTTCGTAATCGCGCAGGCTAACATATATTTCACCTCCTGCACGTCCTGGCAGAAAACCTGTCGCCGCCATTAGTACCAATTCTCCGTTTACAATTTCCGCTTTGCCATTTTCCGGTATGCGGTATAAAGCTTCAATTGTTGTTTCTGTTTTTAAATTCATTGTGAGTTACCCATTTGTGCTGATGGTGAGAACCTGCGGCGGAGTGGAATCTGGAGGATAGAGAAAATCTACCTGTACAAGTCTTTTGTCACCTGGCGGCATCTTTAGCGTTACCAATGGTTCTCCCGCTTGTCCGCGTCGCTGTACCAGATGCACGTAGCGCGTCTTTTCCACTCCATTATCATCGTTGTAACGCAGCCTGACTGTGCCTCGAAAAAACACTTGCTTAGTGAGGGGATTTAAGAACAAAAGTCTATCGGTTCCTCCCTCATCCTTCAGGGGTGTTTGCACGGATACAGTAACAGTTTGGGTTTGATTAGTAGAGTTTTTCAGCGGCAAAGTGAGATTGTATTCCACCCCATAGTTGCTGTGGGCAAAATACGCCGTATCGGGATAGCGAACTAGCATCGGGGCGCTTTGAATTTGCTTTGTGCCGAGGGTAATGAGATGCAGAGTGCCTAATACATAAGAAAACGCTTTCCCCGGCTGAGGAATCGTTAAATCTGAGGAATTAGAACCATCGGTCATTTGTGCTTGCCATTGTGCCCCTTGGGACACACCCGCCACGCGGCTAAAAACTGTAGGTTCTCTGGGAGGATCTAACGGTGTGGGAATTGGATCGCGCTTCCCCGCCAAACCGCCTGTATTCAGCAGCTTTTGCCATTCAGCCAAGGTAGGTGTCCTCTCGCTACCATTGCCATTGCGGGGGGCATTCATGGCTAAATTGGCAACATAAATCGGGCGATCGCTCGACAACCGTATCATTGTGGAGCGACCATTGGATGAAGGAGCCTTCACCGGAATTGGCTGATTCATCAGCATTTGGCTTTGTCCCGGTGGAATTGTCACCTTTTGGGAGAATTTCTCCTGCCTAATTCCTCGCAGCACATCGTTCATCGTCCGACTGCCAGGGCCAGAGTAGACGGTGCCGTTAGGATTATCTTGAATATCTGGCAAGGAAATAAACGGCGCATCGGGAGTGGAAAGGTAACTTGCTGCTTGCAGCACTTCGACGGTGGCAGGTTGATCGCCGGGATTGTGCAAAATCACGCCTTGGTAGAGGGTGCGCGTTTGCGAGGAATTTTCCGCCCTGGCGATGTGGTGAGAAAATAAATCAAATCGTCCCTGGAAGGGGAAATTTAAATGCGCTTCCGGCACCTGTTTGCCTGCCGGGGGGAAGGTAGACAGCAGGATGCCTTCAGTTGTCACGAGTTCGGGACTGTTGCTGTTAAAGGTGGGAACTGCATCGAGTTTTCCCGGTAAAGTCCGCACCTCCATCGGTTGCACTTCCACCCCGGCAATATACTGGGGCGGAATCGTATAAATGTTTAACGCCCGACACATCGACGCTGCCACTTCCCCTCTGGTGGCGCTGCGATTGGGGTTGAGTTGTTTGACATTCGGATAATTGACGACAAGGGTGCCCACGGCTGCGGAAGCGATCGCATTTTGGGCATAACTTGGAATCTGCGCCGCATCGTTAAAATACTGCCCCAGCGTCTGACTGACATTTTCCGGGATGGGATAATTTGCCGCACCTGCTATAACGCCGATTGCTTGCACTCTGGGAATGGCTTGACTCGGTTGAAAAATCCCGCCTGGATAACCCGAAAAAAAGCCTTTTTGATAAGCGGTAGCGATCGCTTTATTCGCCCAGTGACTAGCAGGCACATCTCTAAAAGCTGTGCTGCTACGCTTTACGGGCGCATCCGGGAAGGCATTCAACATCAGCACCGCCGCCTCAGCGCGTGTCACCGTTGCTTCTGGGCGAAAGCTGCCATCCGGGTAGCCCGTCACTAACTTTCTTTGGGCTAACTGAGTAATGCAATCTTTCGCCCAATGGCTTTGAATGTCAGAAAAAGCGGCAGTACTGGGCGTTGATAAACCCAACAGAGACACAAAAAGAACGGAAGTAACGGCAGGATTTGTTAAGAATTTGAGAGTTTTAACCATTAAAAGGCTTGAATATCAACGAAAGTCTTTGAAGTATTTTTAGACAAATTTGTTGCCAGTGGGAAGCGATGCGCGATCGCCCTGTATCTACAACGCTGATTCAGTAATCCTAGGGAGAATCTCTTTCCTGCTATAGGAAGGCAGTAATTTTCCCCTTTTCCTTGCAGGGAAGAGGACTGGGGGGTTAGGTTTTTGATTGCTAAATCAATGTTGTAGTAACATTGCAGGAGTGCTCCACCGACCAATTTTATTTATAAACTACGCAGCCATACATAAAAACTGGCTCGCTAGCCTCAATTGGTTTTGCCGATAAGTCAGCCTGCCACGCCTCAACTGGCAGGATACCATGCTCAGTTAATTGCCAGCGTCCCAGCAGCGCTCGGATCGTTTCGGGATTACGCATATAAACATGCGCCCCCATCGAGTCCAATAGTTCTAGCATTTCCGGATACACGATCCCCGCTTCACCATCAAAATCCAGCGCCAAGAAACTACCCGCCGGTGCCCAATCATAAAGTTGATCGAGCATCTGGGTCATAATTTCATCAGGGATAAAGGCTGCAACACCGACAAAAACCATACCTAAACGCCGAATTGACCCTAGCACTTGTGCAACAACCGATTGCTCCAGGGTATCCAGGTTTGTCGCATCGCAGAAGATGTAGCCAGCGTTCGAGTTCTCGGCTAAAATCTCTTGACCCAGTTTGATATTTGCTCGATCGATATCGGTATAAAGAACCTTTGCTTGCGCTACAACTTCATGCACATTGCCGCAAGTTGGTAATCCGGAACCAAAAACAATAAATTGGTCAATGCCCTGAGATTCGATATAGCGGGATACCTGACCAATGTAGTCTCGTAACTCGCGAAAAACGGTTGGGAAATCAGGATATACTCCGGCACAAACTTTGGCTGCTTCCACATCAATTGGGAAGTAATGAGAACCGCCAAGCCAATAATCAATTATCCGGGCTGTGTTGGGAGAAACTTCCATTCCTACTCCTTTGGCGGATAAATTTTAAAAATAGCGATCGCTATTTTTAGCCTCTTCTGTATGAGAAGCCTTTTTAGCTGATTAGCTAAATGATTGTAGCAGCCAGCGAGTAATTGCCCCATCATCCTCAGATTGGCTGCGTTGTAGTGCTTCTTCAACGAGGGAAAGCGTCAATCCCGGTAATACCAACGACTCCTGGATTTCGCCACTCCGCCCATCGGAAATTGAGAATGCGATCGCATCCCCAGTTTCTACATCAACAACCCAATATTCAGATATTCCTAACCGTTCATAGAGTAAACGTTTGCGCCCTAAATCATCATTGAGCGTTGTTGCCGCAATTTCCACTACCAATGTTGGGGGTTCAAACTCATTTAAGTCTATTGGAGAGTTTGAACGCGGTGGAAATACAAATTCTGAGCCAATGTAAAAAGCAGAATCAGGTTGACATTCGCCTGCTCCTGATTTCCTGAAACTGGTATTAACTAATTCCTTAATCCGAATATTCCTGACTGCTGCATAAAGACTCACTACCTTAGACATGATAGAATTATCCTGCCCGTGACTGGAAACAATTGGCATTGTTTCAATCCTCATGTAGCCCCGATCGTAATAAAACCTACCATTTTCATAAGCAGGATTATCAGCTAGTACAATAAATTCTTCCCAAGGTGCTTTTATCCACGTATCTGTCACTAAATTCTGTTGTACAGCCGCTGATGAACTAGAAATCATAATCCACCTCTACAATCTCGGTATATTCAAACTCGTTAGGACTTTGCCTAACTAAATCGTAATCGTTTCCGTTTAATTCAATCGAATCTTTTTCGCATTCCGGCTTAGAAGAGTAATAAGTCAATACATATTGCCTACCAATCCGAGTAGCGATTTCTGCGGCTACTTCACCGCGCCATTGAGTTTTAGTGACTAAAACCACTAACTGATTTGCTAATCTGGGAATCGTCTTCGCAATTTGCCGCCGATAAATTTCATCCAAACTTCCGAAGGGAGAATCCATCACAATTGGAAACGTGCTGCTATCTGGTACCATCAGCATTTCCTTATGACTCCACTCGCGAACCCTATCGATAATGCTACCGATAAACGATAAGCTGAGAATTTGATTTTCTCCCGTAGAAGCGGCGACGGGTGACTCTGAACCGGCGGTATTTTCTACTAATGTTAGCTCGTATTTTTCACTAAGCTTTGGGATATAGGGAGTAAAGGAAATTTCGCTAAATATTTCTTGTACTCGCTTTTCTAGCTGCACGCGAAACTGTTGATCAAGACGCGATCGCACTTCGGTTAATCGCTCAATTGCATCCTGGGTTGCAGCAATTCGTCGCTGGGCTAGCGCTTGCTTTGCCTCATTCATCTCATGTTTGGCAATTTGCTTCCCTAAGCCTTCAACTTCAATTTGAATATCAGCAATCTTCTGTCGATTTTCCCCTTCTTCTAGGGTTAAATCTCGAATTTTTGCTTCAATTTCATCTAATCGCTTTTGGAAGTTGCGAATTTCCTCACTGGGATCTTTCCTTAACTTCTCTCTAATTTCATCTAGCTGCGTCTCTATTTCAGAGATTGTTTGTCTAAACTGATTGATATTTCCTTGCTCTGTATCCACCTCTTCCCAAAATGCTGGTGCTTGCTTATCAATTTCATCTACTTGGGCACTCATGCGAATCGCGGTTTCCTCAACAGCCGCAATTCCCGCTTTATCCAACCAGCTTTCAACACTTCCATAAGCAGCAGTTCCCTCAGGCAATTCCGTACCGCAAATACAGCGTTGTTGAGATAATAAATTTGTGACAAATTGCCGATCGATGCCCGATGGTAACTCGCCTCGCTGCCGCAAATTATCAATAATTGCTCGGAATGCTGCTGTTGTCTCGGATAATAAAACTGTGTAGCCTTGGGTTGAAATAGCCCGTTTTAAGGCTTCTTGGCTTCTTTTGAGATTTTGTTGATTTACGGCTTTTTGTTCTTCCAGAGATTTTCGTTCTTCTTCTAACCTTTTAGCCGCATCGAGTTCCCGCAACTGGTTGCTAATTTCTTTTTTGAACGTCTGTTGAGCTGCTAACTCTTCCCCTATTTCAGTTTGACGATTAGATAAGCGAGCGCTTTCTTTCTCTCGCTGCTCTTTTTTCTTTAATAACTGCTGAGTTTGAGAGTCACCAATTGCTTTTAACTCAGCTTCTAGGGTTTTTCTTGCCTCCCCCAGATGCTTGATGGCACGATTTAAAACTTCGACTCCCAAAAGTTTTTTCGTTGCTTCAGCGATTTCCTCCTTTTTTTCGGAGCGAACAATTTGCTCAATTCGCTCTCCATCAAAAAAGAAATACTGATGCAAACTTTCTGGTAAGATTCGCCCAATGATATCTTCTGGATGCTGGGTAGGCAATCTCCAAATTCCATCATCTCCGGCGATTTGCATATACAGCTTGCTTTGGCCTTTCTCGATAGTTGCACCCTTATAAGCGCGACACTCGCGTTTTGCTCGGTAGCGTTTATCGTTATGCTCCCAAGTAACCTCTACCCAGCATTCTACTGGAAAGCCTGGTTTGGCTTCTGCAAGCGATCGCTTATTTACTAACTGCTCTTGTGAAGCAAAAGCGGCACTAAATTTCTCGTACAATACCCACGTAAATGCATTTAACAGCGTTGTTTTTCCCGCACCATTATTGCCGTGGATAATCGTAGTATTTTCTTCCTCTCCACAGGAAAGCAAAATTTCTGGAGTCTTACCATAAAATTGCCGAAAATTGCATAATTTGATGGAAGTTAGCTTCATCGCACCACTTCCTTCACAATTGTCAAAATATCATCATTGATATTGCGCGGTTGTTTCATGTAGAGCTTATCTTTCTCCGCCTGTAATACTCGCTCAATGATTTGATAAACTTCTGATGGAGCTGTCGTAATTGGCTCCTGTACTTCATTTAAATAGGGTTCTTTTGTCATTTGGCTTACCACCCTGCAAATCAACTCTATTTTATTTTTAAACGCTTTAGGTAGCAAAAGTTAACCGCAAAGGTACGCACAGAGGAATTATTGCTCTGTGCGTACCTTTGCGGTTTCCTTCGCGTCCTCTGCGTTTAAAAAGAATTAAAGGAATATAGCTTTTGGAAAGCTACACCACAAGGCACTCTAGGAATGCTCTTAGAGTGCCGTATAGTCATTATTGAATCACTTCTCCCCAGCCCTCCCCACTGGCAGGAAGATAAATTGAGCTTAGATTACTTATAAGGGGCAAACATCTAAAGGTGTTGCGTTAGTACTCGAAGCAGTCGCAGTTCGCCGTTTTCCCGGAATCGCTAAAGTCCAGACTAAGTTGCCTCCGTCGAACTTTACGCTAAAGGCATTGTATACACGTCCCGACAAGAACGATGTTGTCTGCCCACGATTCTCCGGGCTGGGAGTGAATTTGTTATACACGCCAACCGGATTGTCAACAGTTGCGCTGTTTTCATTTTTATAACCAAAATAAGCAATGTAAGGTCCAGTAGGGCAAGATACGACACCCTCCAGAACTGGAGTCAGTGGCTTATTAGCTTGAGTTACTGGGATGATCGCCTCTTCAGCTGCTGAGGCTGCTGTTGCGAAAGCAACCAACGTTGCTGTAAATGTAGCTGCTGATAACTTGTTGAGTATGTTCATAGAATTAAGGCTTTTAAAAAGCTATGGTGTAAAAGGTTGCGCGTAGCGCCAAGGATGAATTTTTAAAGCATTCCTCAAACTTTCAGGATTAAAGTAGGGTTTGCTAGCTGTTGAGCAAGTTTACATTAATTACTCAACCTCTAATCAGAGGGCTTTGATTTACATATAACTGTTGTTTAAGGTGGAATTATAGTGGCTATTTTCATTGATACAGGTAGAGGGAAAATCAATGAATTGTCATTTCATCGTGTAACTTGATGGCTTTAAGTAACTGTTCTATATTCAGGAATTCGGTAAAATACTTAAACTTGAGGTTAAGTGTCCGCATTTTTCCTCTGGTTACATACTTACGTAGAGACTTGTTGTCATCCAGATAAGCGCTTATGCGTAAGTTTCACCTGCCACCCATTATGTAAATTTACAGATAATTCTGTCATCCTTAAGAAATATTTGTTTACAAAATATTTACTTGCGCCCGGTTTAATCTAAAGAATTAGAAGAGGCTCCGTGCTTAGCACTCCTTGGAAGCGATCGCTTTCGGGCGAGTAAGCCTCAAGTTTTATCGTTCAAGGCTCTATTTAAAGACTGATGGAACCACCCATTGACCGTATTCGCCTGTCTCAAACAGCCAAAGATCAGCTAAGTAAGCTCAAGCGCAACACCAAAATCGATCAGTGGAATATTCTTTGCCGCTGGGCATTTTGTCGCTCTCTGGCAGAGCCAACAATCCCTTCGCCGGTGCCAATTCCAGCAGATAGTAATGTCGAAATGACTTGGCGCGTCTTTGGGGGAGAATTGTCTGATATTCTGTTAATTGCCTTAAAGCAGCGCTGCTACAACGATAGATTAGGAACCGATCGGGAGACTTTGGCGACTCAATTTCGCCTGCATTTGCATCGCGGGATTGGTTATTTAGCAGGCGATCCGAATATCAAGAAAATTGAAAATTTAATTGAAGTTGTTGAAGCAATTAAAAATGAAAAAGCAAATTTTTAATTGTTTTATGGCATCGTCAAACCTTTGAGCTTTAGCTTTCTCTCTTCCTCGCTTAGCCCTTTGCACTGCACCAGTACGCCAAAACCACCTAATCCCCTTGGATCGATGAGCTGGTGTAGGGCGTCACGACGGCGCAGTACATCCATAATGCTTTGCTGCTCGGCAATCGGGCGATCGCTATTGGAAAGGGCAGCAATGCGATCGCCCAATCCCAGCGCCATCAGAAATAACGCCTGTTTCGTAAAACCCACCAATGCCAAGCCGCAGCGATCGCCCCAACGCTCCAAGGCAGTAAAATCCACATGAGCGGTGATATCCTGTTGCCCAATCTGCACGTAAGGATCGTTATGGTGCCGATGCTGGTAATAACACTGAAGCGTCCCCTGACTCCGCTGGGGATTGTAATATCGAGCCGCTGGGTAGCCGTAGTCAATCGTCAACAAATACCCGCGCTTCAGCTTATCGGCAACTGTACTCAGCCAAGCACCAGCGGCTAGATTAATCTCGCTGCGATAGCCATCTGCATAGGCAGCAGAGGGCAACTCAAGCCCCACTAAATCAAAATACTCAGTCAGTTGAGGCGTAGAAAGTTCGCCGATTACTTCCTCAAAATGGGTTCCATCCGGCATGGTGACATAGATTTCTTGGAGCTTCCCTTGCGCGATCGCAAACTGATGCACTGGCAATGCATCCACCAACTCATTAGAAAAAAAGCAGCCGGTGATGGAAGCGCTGGGTATCTCCTCCAGAGAACACCACCTAACGGGTGTAGCGCCTTGCGTTTGGGCGAATATTGGGGCTAATTTCTGCAACACCTGCTGCTGTTGGGAAATTAGCCCCGCTGCCTTTTCAACGATCAGGTACTCTAAAGCATTAAAGAATGCTGGATGATGCTGGTGTAAATGCAGCAGAATATCTGCTGCTATGAGTCCTTGTCCCGCCCCCATTTCCACAAGCGTAAATTGCGCCGGACGTCCCAAAATATCCCACATTTGGACAAATTGCTCAGCCAGCAGTTCGCCAAAGTCGGCACCCAGATTGGGAGCGGTAAAAAAATCACCTTCCGGCCCAATGTTGACGGCGTTTGTGGCATAGTAGCCGTAGTCCGGCTCGTACAGCACCCACTCCATATACTGAGCAAAGGTAATCCGCTGGTTGGGACTGTTGGCAATTCGCTGTGCAATTAAGCTCAAGAGCGATTCAGACTCGTGCATCAACGATTCTTTCAACCTTCAACATTTACAGTTTTGAGGAAGTCTTCCACTTCAGCCGTTGTTGGCTGTGCAGCGATCGCTCCTGGCTTCATTGCGGTGATCCCACCCACTGCATTTGCATAAGTTACCACCTGCTTTGCCATTTCAGCATCAGCGAGATACTGAATGCCGTGTTTGCACAACTGATCGATGAAACCGGCAAGGAACCCATCCCCCGCGCCTGTGGTATCGACCACCTTGACGGAAAAAGCTGGCACCTTGTCTTCATTCCCGCCCAAGCAGTAAGCACAACCTTTTTCACCGCCGGTTACTAAAACGCCCTCTACTGAATCCAGACGGTAAGCGATCGCGCCAGCATCAGTGGTTTCAAATAACCATTCAGCTTCTTCGTCAGTGATTTTTAAGAAATCGACGTGCTTGATCAGTTCCTGAATCATCGGCTTGGAATCGCTGGGATCGGGCCAGAACATATCGCGCCGATTCACATCCAGCACAATTTTGACATTGTACCGATCTGCCAGTTCCAGGGCTTTCGTAATTGCCGCTCGCGCATCAGGATAAGCTAACTCCAGACTTCCCAGGACGAGAAAATCAGCGTTTTCAAACAAAGCTTCTGGCAATGCAGACGCTTGTAGGTGCGTATCGGCAAATTCTGTCGTGTCACGAGTTTCTTTTGCAGAAGTGGAGCTAACGCCAAATGCGGCAAATTCCCGTTCGCCCGATAGCGATCGCACCACATAAACTTGCCGCGTCGGTGCGGTGTCATGGTGCTGCACGCCCGTACTATCCACACCCACTTCCTGCAACAACTGCACCAACTGGTCTCCCGGCTGATCTTTACCTACACAGCCGATAAATCCAGAAGGGGTTCCCAACTTGACCAAAGCACACGCCACATTTGCGGGTGCGCCGCCCGGATAAGGCGTCCAAGATTCGACATCTTCAAGCGATCGCCCCAGTTGATCGGCTAGACAATCAAACAAAATCTCTCCGAGGCAGAGAACGCGGGGATGGGTCACAACTGCACTCCTTGTCAACATGAACTCAGCCTACCAGAGCCTCTACCCCCTAGATCCGGATATTCACAGAAGCTCAAGATGATCCCAGCCTTTTTTCCGACTCCCAGAGGTGGGGGATATTGTCTCAATCCCAGTCACGAACGGGCTTACCCCCAAAGGATCTTCTAAAATTAAAGAGATAGTAAGTAGATATAACTAAGGAAAAAATACTTATGGCTGGTAGCGAGACTTATACCCCTGCGACACTCTCCGAGCGAGAACTGCAAATCATTGAGCTAGTTGCTGCTGGCTTAACGAATCATGACATCGCCCAAAAGCTGGAAATCAGCAAACGAACCGTGGATAACCACATCAGCAATGTATTGACCAAAACCAAGACTGACAATCGGGTGGCGCTGCTACGCTGGGCTTTGCAATGGGGCAAAGTTTGTATCAATGAAGTCAACTGCTGTACCTTGCCCACACCGGCGGATGAAGTGATTTCCTAAGCGAGCAACCGGGAAACCCTGCGAAAAAAGACAATCGTCATTAGTCATTGGTCATGGGTTGTTGGTTATGGGTTGTTGGTCAGTCAATTATTGCGAATTGTACGGATAAGCGAATTCATGGCGAATTGTCAACTGCTTTTCAATTCGTCAATAGCTGATTCGCTAGCAAACGAATCAATCAGGGTCGCGGATTAAATAACCTACATCCCTTCACCTCGTAGATTGGGTTAAGCGATCGCGTTACCCAACGCTACATTCAGTACTCTGGTTGGGTGGTCGTAACATCAAAGGCCACATCGAAAGGGCGGGGGGAATCCCCGCCCTTTTGACGTACTTCCCCAACCAGACTGAAGTTATTTAATATCTATTCCGAAAAACTAATGACAAATGACTAAACACAAGCGTTATCTGCCAGTTTTAGCAGTTGGTTTGTTCGCCACCTTGAGTGGATGTCGCGATCGCGGTTTGCTCACTCCACCTCCGCAACTGCTGGGAGCCTCCCTCAACAGCTTAGCCGCCGAACAAGAACCCCGGTTTTCTTACGATGGTCGCTACCTCGTCTTTACCTCAAATCGCCAAGCCCGTCGCGGCGTCTATCTTTACGACGTTCAGCGCCGTCGCCTTATCCCTCTCCCCGGACTCAACCAAGCGGGTGTCATCCACGAACAGCCAGATATCAGTGCCGATGGTCGCTACATCGTCTACATCTCCGAGGAACGGGGCAAACCAGATGTTTTCGTTTATGACCGCCAAAGCCTGCAATCTGAGGTCATTACCGACAATATTCTTGGTGAAGTCCGCCGTCCCACCATTAGCGGGAACGGTCAATTTATTGCCTTTGAATCCAATCGTTCCGGGCAGTGGGACATTGAAATTTACGATCGTGGCCCCAGTGTCGAATTATCCTTACCCACCAGCCGTTCGGCACCTCTAAACAGCCCTGAAGCCCCCGCCTCAACCACACCAGCGGCTCCCAATTGATGGACGCATCCCACTAAAGTTAAATAGCAGGGGTTGACCTGCTGTAGAGACATGATTAACCGCGAGTCTTCTGCAACCCTTCTAAATTTGGCTGACTCGGTAACTTTACGCTTCGTTTGTGATAAATAAACCGATGCTCTAGAAGTTCTTGTATCTGCGATTACGTTCCAACTTAACACTGACGATTGCTTTAGGCATAAGTCCGAAAAAACAATCGCGATCGCGGACGATTTTTTACAATCGGAATATTGATTAAAAATCACTTATCATAAAAATAATTTTACTTGATAAATCTAACTAAATAAATCATGGTAAACCAAATTTCAACGTAACTAGGGAAATTTTTCCTAGAAAAGTGAAATGTTCTTGTTGATGAATGCTCGCAATGCTTAAGGAAACCGAATCAGCTTCTTCTTTGGAACAGCCATTAACCGTCTTACTCGTTGACGATCAAGCTCTGGTTGGTGTAGCAATACGTCGGATGCTTGCCACTGAAGAAGATATCATTTTTCACTATTGTAGTGAACCGACTCAAGCAATTCAAATGGCGACAGAAGTTGCTCCAACAGTCATCTTACAAGATTTAGTAATGCCCGAAATTAATGGGTTGCTGTTGGTGCGGTTTTTTCGGGCTAATTCCGCAACGCGAGATGTTCCGATTATTGTGCTTTCAGCGAAAGAAGATCCAGCAGTCAAAGCGGAAGCCTTTGCTCTGGATGTAAATGACTACTTGATAAAACTGCCAGACAAAATTGAGCTAATCGCTCGTATCCGCTATCACTCCAAAGCCTATATTAACTTTATCAAACAGGCTCGGTTGCACGCCCAAGTAGAAGCACAAGTCGAGATGCTTAGCGAGAAATCTCGACAACTGACTGAAGCATTAACACAACTGCAAAATACTCAAGCTCGGCTCATTCAATCTGAAAAAATGGCGAGTTTGGGTCAACTGGTTGCCGGTGTTGTCCACGCCATCAACAACCCAGTTAATTTCATCTACGGCAACCTCACTTACTTAGATGAATATACTCAAGCTTTATTGGATTTGTTGGTAGTTTATCAGCAAGAATATCCTCAGCCGTCTTTAAGGATTCAGGAACAAGCAGAAGAAATCGATCTAAATTTTCTAATTGAAGACTTGCCCAGAATGTTGTCTTCCATGAAAGTAGGCGCTGACAGAATTTGTCAGATTGTTTCGAGTTTGCGTAACTTCTCGCGCTTAGATGAATCAGCGATGAAGCCGGTCAATATTCATGAAGGAATTGAGAGTACCTTACTAATATTGCAGCATCGACTGAAAGCCAAGACAGAACATTCGGGAATTCAGATCCTCAAAGAGTATGGGAATTTACCCCCGGTAGAGTGTTATGCCGGACAACTCAATCAGGTGTTTTTGAACATTCTCAGCAATGCGATTGATGCCTTGAATGATTATGACAAAGAGCGATCGCCTGATGAAATCCGAAACCATCCCAGCCGGATCGTCATCCAAACCTCAATTGTCAGCACTCAGGGTTCGGCGGTCAGCGAACACACAACTGACAATCAAACAAATAATCAACAGGACGCACACGGCACAGTGGTGCCCCTAGTTGCTGATAAAGTAGCGATTCGGATTATCGATAATGGGCCGGGTATCGCTTCCGAAGTAAAGTCACGCATTTTTAATTCTTTTTTCACCACTAAAAATGTGGAAAGAGAAACCGGGCTGGGATTAGCCATCAGCTATCAAATTGTCGTTGAGAAGCACGGTGGAAGCTTGCAATGCTTTTCAGAGCCAGGAAAAGGAACAGAATTCGCAATTGAAATTCCCATTCAGCAGCCTGCTCATCAATCTACCTTGCTGGAGTAGCCTTTCAACAACTCAACCGACAAAATCCCAACGTGACCGGCTTTTGAGCGCGAGTAGTACGAGTGGCAATCTCACAAAAATTTGCAACGGCTCAAAGGCGTAAACGCTAAAGTTGAAAAACATCCCAGTTAATCTATCTGCTTTTGGAGTAGTTCTACTCTATGACTACTGCTTCTGCTTCTTCTCAGACTGGCAACTTCTGGAGCTTTGACTGGAGCTTTGACTCCCCAGCTCCTCAACCGACACAAGATGCCGATCTCCTCAGAACCCTGAACTTTGTTCCTGGGCTAAAGGAAATCCTGATGCTGCGTCAGGTTCATGCCTTAGAACACGCCACGGTTTGGGTCTTGAGCGACACCTGTAACTCCCCGAACGCCAGGGGTGTATCAACCTCCAGGCAACTAGATAACAACACTCTAGGAGGTCTTTCCACCGACCAAGGATTTTACCTCTACGGTCAAGTCAACAGCGCTGATTTGCATCGTGCTGTTCGCACTGCCCTCCGGCGCATTACCCGTGGAGAATGGAACCTCGCCGTGCATCCGCGTTGCGGCACGAATTTGTCAGTCGGGATGCTTGTCACCGCCGGACTCGCCTTGGGTATCCATCTCGTCCTGCCTCGTGGCCCCATCGAGCAACTTTTGGGTTTAGGCATCGCTACCACCGCTGCTGCCCAATTAACGCCCGATCTGGGCGGTCTTGCCCAACAATACATTACAACCTCCATTCCCTTTAATTTGGCGATAGAAGACATTTCGGCAACGCCTGACATCTGGGGTCGTCCCGCTCACTTCGTCCGACTGCGTTGGATCGAACAGTAATAAAACTTAAAGACTGGGAGGCTCAGCAGCTCCCGATCGAGTAGTACGCTGTACCTTAATGACGTAAGGGAAAAAACACTTATGGTTCAACGTGGTTCAAAAGTTCAGATTCTCCGCAAAGAATCTTTCTGGTTTCAGGATACTGGGACTGTTGCTTCCATAGACCAGAGCGGCATCAAATACCCAGTGATTGTCCGTTTCAATAATGTCAACTACGCTGGCGTTAATACCAACAACTTTGCCATGAACGAAGTGGTAGAGGTTGAAGCACCCAAGGCAGCAGGGAAGAAACCCACTACTGCCGCTTCCGGTGGCAAACAAACCACCATCGACGAGCGGACTCGCAGAACAGGTCAGGGCAACCGAGTTCTTGATGGGAAGGCCAGCGCTGCACCAGAGTCTGGAGAAGGTAGCTCAGTTGTACAAGGCTCTCCCAATCAGGGAACTGACTCACGTTAAGTTGTGCCAGAACTGCCTGAAGTTGAAACAGTTCGCCGGGGTCTAAATAAATTGACCCTGAATCAGGAAATATGGGGTGGCGATGTGTTGCTTGAACGCACAATTGCCCACCCCCTTTCCTCTGTAGATTTTTTGGCTGGGCTTGCCGGTTCAGTTATTACTCAGTGGCACCGGCGTGGTAAATACCTGCTGGCAGAACTCTCCTCATCTGCCTGGTTGGGCGTTCACCTGCGAATGACGGGTCAGCTGCTGTGGATTGATCCGCAGGAATCACTCCAGAAACATACGCGAGTGCGGCTGTTCTTTACCAGTGAGAAGACCAGTGAGATGGAGTTGCGCTTTGTTGACCAGCGAACCTTTGGCAAGATGTGGTGGGTACCGCCAGGAACACCGCCAGAAAGCATCATCACTGGTTTACAGGTTTTAGGCCCCGATCCCTTTTCCACAGCGTTTTCCGTGGAGTACCTGGCGCTGGCACTGCAAAATCGCCGCCGTCCCATCAAAACCGCTCTGCTAGATCAATCTCTGGTGGCTGGAGTCGGCAATATCTATGCTGATGAAGCGTTGTTTCTCAGTGGTGTGCCACCCAAAACCCTTTGTGCCGATCTAAAATTAGCGCAAATTGAGCGTTTGAGAGGGGCAATTATTCAAGTGTTGCAAGCCAGTATTGAGGCTGGGGGAACGACTTTTAGTAACTTTCTCAACGTGCAGGGCGTTAACGGCAACTATGGCGGGGTCGCCTGGGTTTATAACCGCACGGGTGTCCCCTGTCGAGTTTGTAGCACACCGATTGAGCGCATTAGATTAGCCGGACGCTCCGCGCATTTTTGCCCCCAGTGTCAACGCTAGAATGTCAGCCCTATAAAATGCAGATGGGCAGGGGTGCCGAGGGGAGGGAGTTATCAATTCGCGATTGGCGATTAGACAATTGACTTCAGGTTTAGGGCTGCTTCGTTGAGGTTTTGGGTGCCCGCTTTGGTTTGCCCGATCCCACTCGCCGTTTCTTTTGCTCCCTGGTTGAGGACGTTCATGGCATCAACGACTTGTTGAATCGCGATCGCTTGTTGTTGGGCACTCAAGGCAATTTGTTGGCTGTTTGTAACTACATGGTTGATGGCGTTCGTCATCCCCGTAAAGGCGTCCGCAGTTTGATGAGAGAACTGTACCCCGGCTTCCACCGTCTTCGTGCCCTCCGCTGTCACTTTTACGGTTGAATTAATCGCGCGTTGGATGTCAACGACGAGGGTGTTGATTTCTTGCGCTGACTTCTTGCTTTGATCGGCGAGTTTCCGAATTTCCCCCGCCACCACCGCAAATCCCTTACCATGTTCTCCAGCCCGAACCGCCTCTACAGCAGCATTCAGCGCTAGCATATTTGTCTGGTTCGCGAGATCGCTTACCAAGTTTGTAATGTTGCTAATTTGATGAGTTTGTTCGTTCAGTTGCAGAATTTGAGCTGCGATCGCTTCTACCTTCTCGCTGAGCGTCGCCATCCCTCCCAGAGTTTGCTGCACGGCTTCGGTTCCCCCTTCTGCTAATATCAGAGCCTGACGCGCTCCCGCAGAGGCTGCTGCGGCTTGTTGCGCCGATTGCAGGGAAGAAGTCCCCAACTCATCCATCGTTGTAGTAGTTTGATTCACCGAACTGGCTTGAGAGACAGCGATGGGTTCTTGCTGTTCAACGGTGCTAGCGATCGCTCTGGAAGAGTGCGCGATCGCATCGACGATCTCATTAATCTGCTGGCTGATGCGCGAAGCGATTAACGAACCAATTCCCAAAGCAAATATTGCAGATAATCCGGCACCGAGCCAAACTACAATCGTGAGCCAGTACATCGCAGTATCTTGTTGTTTAGCTTGTGCCGCTAACTGATAATTTGCTTGTTTAAGCATATCCTCACGCCAGTCATTAATTCCCAGCATTCGTATAGACTTCGTTAACTCAACAGCCTCGGCAATCTTACCGCTATCGAGCAAGTTGAATATCTTTCTAGACGCCTCATCAATTTCCTGACCCGCCTCAATAATTTTAGTCAAATTTTCTCGTTGCTGAGGGTCTTGAATCTCTCCCTCTAAAAATTTAGATGCTTCTCGAAATAACTTAATTCCTTCTTCGTAGGTTTTCTCGTAGCTTTTCTCCTTGGGGAAAACCACATGACCTCTGGTATTCCGTACCATTACGGATATTCCAAGAATTATTTCATCTATTTGTATAATATTGTTTTGTATGGATTTGACCTCTTCCGCAACTTTAGCGACTTTGTGAATGTTGTAATGCACCACTCCAGCCACGCCCATTGCCAATAAAATTGGAACAGAATATCCTAGCAAAATGCGGGACTTCAGTTTTAATGGCTTATTCACCGAGTTACTCCTTTCCTGGCTACTGGCTGCTAATTGCCTGTTTGAGTGTTATTGATCGCTGAGATAATCCAAGATAACTTGGTTCAGTTTAAAATAAAATAATTAGTTAGGAAAATTTTTACTTTTGCAAACCAAATGTATTTCTATATTTAGGAGCAGTATATTTATCAATTTAGCTCATTGTATTTTCGATTAGTACAGAAACTTTCAATGATTTACGAAACTAGCTTCGGGTTGTTATTGAACCACAAAACCGCAAAGAGCAAAGAGACGTCCGCGTTCGTGAACTGCGTCTGAAAGAGCGAGCGTTTAGACAATGTTTGAGAAGTATCAAAAGTTGATTCTATCTGCCTATCCCGCCTTAGAAAGGGGATAATTCAGCTAAAATCCCTTCTTTTCAAGGGGGATATCCACCATCTAAGCGTCTCAATTAGGACTTTTTCAGGCATCCTCTAAGTAAATTTGCTTTAAGATGATTTTCCCGCCCTCATAGAAACTAAAATAGTGATGAACTAGACACAAGGGCAGAACAAAAATATGGCAGTCAAAAGTGGCGATTTGGTTCGTGCTGTGCGAGAAAAATTAGAAAACAGTGTGGAAGCGCAAGCTAGCGACTCGCGCTTCCCTTCCTACATATTTGAAACCAAGGGTGAAGTTGTACAATTGCGGGGTGACTACGCACTCGTCAAATTTGGTCAGGTGCCAGCACCAAATGTCTGGTTACGTGCCGATCAGCTAGAACCCTTTAAGTAAACTCAACGGGTAGCTGCAACCTTGTAGGGAGACGAACCTCTAAGTAAGGTTTTAGCTTAGGGAGAGCCGACTTCTGTGGGCGGGTTGAAAATGTCCCTGTTGACAGCTGACGTGCTGTACAGGCAGTTATCACCCGCCCTTACCCTCAACGCTAACAATTCGCTAATGATTGCAATAGAGCGATTTTCTAAGAGCAACACCGCTTCGCTACCGCGTCCACCAACTTTCAATGAGCGAGAAAAACCCTTCAGTAGATTCTCGTTCCGAAGACGCTGAAGTTTTTCTATCGTCCGAATTTTTACGGATTCCAGTAAAGCTTTAGAGGGCTATGATGTATCGCATAGTAGGCTCTATTCTGAATCGTTTATTTAAGCATTTTTAGTAGCCGATTATCGGGAGAAAGGAGATAAGTTCATTTTGCTTTTTTCTGGTTTTTTACCTAAGTTTTTAATCCAAAGTTGATACAACTTTGGATTAAAAACACCTTAAATTATTAAACTATATATGGTATTTTCACGATGAATTATTTAAATAAAAACTTTCGTATTGCTGGGAAGTTATTTTCAATTTTTGTTACAGTATTCTGCCTAGTTTTGATAAGTAGCAAAGTCAATTTACCTGGTTCAGCTTCTGCACAAGACTCAAAAGTTTACTATGTATCGCCCTCTGGAGCAGATTCCAATTCGGGAACTTTGTCTAAACCCTTTCAAAATATCCAAAAGTGTGCCAGTGTAGCGACGGCTGGATATACTTGTTTGATTCAAGGCGGGATTTATCGAGAAACTGTTATCCCTGCTAATTCTGGAACCGCTGGAAAACCTATTACTTTTAAAGCTTATCAAAACGAACAAGTAACAATTAGCGGTGCAGACCCGATTTCTAATTGGACTCTGCACAATCACCCCAGCGGAAAAGTCTACAAAGCAACAATGAACTGGGATTTAGGTGAAGGGAATAACCAGGTTTTTGTAAATGATGAAATGATGGTCGAGGCTAGATGGCCTAATATTAACAAAAACCCAGCACAAATTACCAGTAAAGACAAAGCGATCGCTGATGGTGGTTCAATTAGCAACCCAAATGCTGCTGACAATTCACGAGTCAGCGGCACAATTTTAGATGAGGCTTTAAATGACTTTCCTACTAGTTTTTGGAATAACGCCAAAGTCAATCACGTTCCTGGTCCAAATTGGGCACCCCATACCAGCACGATTACCAGTCACACCCCTAAAACTATTAATTTTAGCGACTATCAATATTATGCAAACTCTCTAGGCTATGCTCCAAAAGCGGGTAATTACTACTATATTTGGGGTAAATATGAAGCTTTGGATGCACCAAAAGAATGGTTTAGAGATGCTTCGGGAAATTTATATTTATGGACGATAGATGGAAGCAATCCTGCAAGCAACCGTGTAGAAGTCAAAAAAAGGCAATGGGCATTTGAGATTAATAATAAATCTAATATAAGCATAGAAAATATCAATATTTTCGCGGCAGGCATCCACTCAAATAATAGTTCAAATATTTTAATTAATAAAGTCAAGCTTTTGTATGGTTCTAATTTCGCAGTGATTCCCCATCTTTGGTACGACCAAGGAGCGCCAGCTATTTTATTGGGAGGAAATAATAACGAAGTAAAAAATAGCGAAATTAGGTATGCGGCAGGAGCGGGAATTAGAATTGAAGGCAATTCGAGTAAAATTACTAATTCTATTATCCACGATACAAATTACTCCGGCACTAGCAGCGCCATCCATATTAAAGGCGCAGTCAATGCAATTATGTACAACACCTTATTTGATTTAGGAACTCCGGGCGCGATCAACATCAATGAATTGACGCAGGGCAAGGTGATGTACAACGAAGCATTTAATATGGGGCGGCAAAATAGCGACGGAGGTACGGTGCAGGCATGGGGACACGATGGCAAAGGGACTGAGATTGCCTATAACAAAATTCACGATAGTCAAGCAGAATACAACCCCAGTTTGCATTATTTTGGCAGCATGGGAATTTATTTAGACGGCAACAGTTCTAACTATGTAGTGCATCACAATGTTCTGTGGAATATTCCCAAGCATGGGATTGCGATTAACAGTCACGGCACTCCCTGTTTAAATACAAATAGGCAAGTGTATAACAACACTGTAGATGGAGAGATTTGGTGGGAACCGTCTCGATCTAATATGAAAGGCACTATCCTCAAAAATAATATTGCTAAAGAATTTAAAGATACCCAGTCCGCAGGGGGGATGACAGTGGAAAACAATATTGTCATGGAAAAAGATGCGGCGGGTCAAATCACTGTTCCCGATGTACAGTTTGTAAATAGAAGCAACCACGACTATCAACTCACTGCTACTTCTGCGGCTGTAGATAAAGGTGCGATCGCTTCTCCTTACACCAATGGATTTGTAGGGAAGCAACCAGATATTGGCGCTTTTGAATACAATAAGAAACCGTGGACCGCTGGTGCCGCGATCGCTCAAGAAGATTTGTCTGTGAAATAACATTCTCCGCACTGATAGGGCGGATATTCTTCGTTCAACGATTCGGCTTGCCAATCTCCTGTTCGCGAAGCGGCGCATCAGCGCGAGCATTCGGAGCTAAAATCCCTCGGAACCTCAACCCCCAGCCACTCGACCTCCACAGAGAGGGGAGAATAGAATATTGAACCCATCCACGAAGAGCGGGAAGGGGCAGGGGTAGGGTTAGGTCGTACTCCTTGCCCAGTCTTCTCCACCAAGAACCCCCTCGATCCTCTCTGACTAAAGGGAACAAGGGGGTTACTGCTAATTACTTGTATCGTCTCGTTCAGGATCTGTTGAGAAAACCCTGAATTTGTTTCAGAGCATACGGAAGAATATTAAACCCTGCCCAGCCTGCTGCTGCGATAATTGGCAGCAAAACGATTAACACGCGCCAGTCAAACTCCATTGAAGTTTCCTCTCTTATTGCTTAAAGATTTTTGAACAATTCTCATATTTTATTTTTAGGCATCGGGGGACAGTTTGATACATCCCTTGACTTATCCGGACTCCCTAACTTTCCCAGACATCAATGGGGCGTCGTAAATCCCAGATCTGTCCCCTTGCCTGCATGAACCAAAGCTAGCTTCTCGTAGCGCTTCGCGTGTTCGATCAGTTCTGCCGTCTCAGCCTCAGAAAGTTCGCGCACCCGCTTAGCAGGTATCCCCACCATCAGCGACAAAGGGGGCACGTCCTTCGTCACCACACAACCAGCACCGATAAGACTCCCAGCACCAACGCGCACGCCATCTAGCACCACTGCACCAATGCCAATCAGGCAACCGCGTTCAATATGAGCCGAATGAATCACAGCGCGATGCCCGATGGTTACATGATCTTCCACAATGGTTGGCTTGCCGGGATCGCCGTGCAAAATCGCCCCATCCTGAATATTTGTCCGTTCTCCAATTTCAATGCGTTCCACATCTCCTCGCACCACAGCCCCGAACCAGATGCTGACCCCTACACCAATCTTTACCCAACCCATGACAACGGCATTCGGGGCGACAAAGGCAGCTAAGGAGAGATCGGGGCTAGGCCAATAGGAATTATCGGCACCGTAAAACGGGTTTAAATTACTCACACGATGCGCTCAGTGACTCTACAAAATAACCACACTCTTTATGCTGAGGGCGAAGCTTCACCTACACAGATATAATAAAGCCACTGGCACCGTTGGACAGATACATAGAATGCCGATACAGACTCCATGATGAATCCAGGCTTACAGTACCCGATCTTTGGGCCGGAGATTCACTGCCCCCATTGCCGCCAAACGATTCCGGCCTTGACGCTGACGGATACTTATCTGTGTCCGCGTCATGGTGCCTTTGAGGCAGATCCGAAGACTGGTGAACTGATTCACTTACAGTCTGGGCGTCACTGGCGTCGGTGGAGTGATGAATGGTACCGGCAGCACACCCATCCGGATGGGATTCGGTTTGAGATTCACGAAGCCCTAGACCGGCTGTATACTCAAGGCTACCGAGCGACGCGAGTCATTATTGCCAGTCGTTATCGGGAGTTAATTAGTGCTTATCTGGAACGCAGTACCCCTTGGCGGGGGCAGTCAGATCCGCCGAAACCCAGGCTGTACGGATTGCCGGTAGAGTTTAGCCCGGAACCGGAAGAAGAACCCTGCTGGGAAGTGATTAATTTCGATTTGGAAAAAGAACCGGGTATCCCTGTGAGATATCCTTATTTTCGGTTGTTTGAATAATTTCGTTCGTGATTAGTCATTTGTGATTAGTCATTGGTCATTTGTGATTAGTTATTGTCAATTGGGTAAAGACTGGCAGACGATCGCGAAGGACTAAACACTAAGGGCTAAAGACGAATGACAAAGGACAAAAATCATGCATCATGTTTCGATCCGCACGGCAAATATTCATCGCGCGATCGCTTTCTACGAACATCTGGGATTTACTGTCTGCGAACGCTTCACCGCCGGGATCACCCTTGCCTGCTGGATGGAGGGTAGTCTCGGACGCATTGAATTAATCCAGATTCCGCAACCGAAACCCGCCCCTGACGCTTTTGGAGATGAGCATTACGTCGGGTACTACCATTTGTCTTTTGATATCACCGATACCGCATCTGATTTGCCGAGTTGGTTAAATTCTTTAAAAGAACGCTTTGATGAGGCAGCACAGACTTCTCCAGAGCAGTTTTTTCCCCTGAAGGTACTTTTAGAGCCAACGCAGCAAATGATCGGCTCAAGCGTCTACGAAGTCGCTTTCATTGCCGATACCGACGGCTTACCCCTGGAATTTATCCGCGTTTTGGGCAGCAGAGACTCGGCAAATTAAGCGGAACTAAATAGGGGAAATGATGTTGTAGGGTAGCCCCGGCAACATTATTTTTTGATTTC
Source organism: Trichocoleus sp. DQ-A3 (assembly GCF_039961975.1). Taxonomy (NCBI): domain Bacteria; kingdom Bacillati; phylum Cyanobacteriota; class Cyanophyceae; order Leptolyngbyales; family Trichocoleusaceae; genus Trichocoleus; species Trichocoleus sp. DQ-A3. The sequence goes on from NZ_JAMPKC010000015.1 coordinate 109,806, forward strand.
GTAATGTCCTGACGCGCAGATGCGATCGCTTATACACCTTGCGATCGCAGATTTTCTGAATCTCAGTCTTAGAGAGGAGGAGTATTCCTTCAAATTATGCCAAAAGTAACAGATTTCTTCACCATACAATGATTAACTTAAAAATCCTCAATGCCCCCCTATCGCATTGCTTTTTTTGAAAAATTTATGTTTTATTAGAGGGTTGGATTTATTAAATAATCTGGCAGTAAAGGACAATTTTTAATGATAATTACAGCCCCGCTCCCTAGTATTGTCTCCTCTGGCTTACTGCACTGGATAATACAGCCGCAGTTAGCCTTGCACATTCCAGATGGCTTCTTGAGCTTGCCCGTTAGCCTCGTGACATGGGTACTCGCCATCGGACTGATTGCACTTGCCCTCAATCGAGTGCAGGCTGACTACCAGGAACGGGCAGTCCCGCTGATGGGTGTGTGTGGAGCCTTTATTTTTGCCGCCCAAATGATTAATTTTCCGATTCCAGGTGGCACCTCCGGGCACCTGCTGGGTGGGACGCTCGCGGGAGTTTTACTTGGCCCGTGGGCGGGATCGCTCGTCATGGTGGCAGTCTTCATCGTCCAGGCAGTCTTGTTTCAAGATGGTGGACTGACTGTGCTAGGAGCCAACATCACCAATATGGGACTCATTGGCACCTTTGCGGGTTACTACCTCTACAAAACAATTCGCTTTGCCTTAGGACGGGATAACTGGCGGGGAATGTTAGTGGGTACGGCAATTGCAGCTTGGACAAGCGTGTTTATTGCCTCGATTTTGACAGCAGTACAACTAGCTTTGTCCGGAACAGTGCCCTTTGGGGTAGCCGTAGGGGCAATGGCATTTTGGCACGTCCTAATCGGCATTGGAGAATCACTGATTACCGTCGTAGCAGTGAGTTATGTATGGCGATCGCGTCCCGATCTGTTGTTCGATCCACCCCGCCGAGCTGTTTCCACTGCATCTCGTTCGCTGTCACAGCGTTAAGCAATGCGTGCATTTAGTTATATAGGGATGAAACGTTTATGAGTAGCAACCTCTCACGGGAACGCAACCGGGCTTTTGTCATCACTGGGTTGGGTGTTGCCCTGCTGATTGCAATTTTTCTGTCGCCATTCGCTAGCTCAGATCCAGACGGATTAGACCGAGTTTCTCAGGATCTGAAGTTTGAGGATAAAGCAGCCGAAGAAGCACCCGCCCAAAAATTACCCTTTTACGCTGTTTTTGAAGAATATGCCCTCAGAGGCGTACCGGAAGGACTCGCCACGCCCTTAGCCGGTTTGATTGGAACCTTAACAACATTTGGTTTGGCTTGGGGGATTGGGAAGTTGGTGGTTCGCAATTCCGTTTCATCTTCCTCAGACTATGAAGTCCCCTCGTCCTCAGATAATCCAGATGGCCCCCTGGATAGCTAAGAACTACAAGCGTAAAGCGAATGCTGCTGCACATTATTGCCGTTCAATTAGATGCCGATAGCGATCGCAAAACTCCCTGGCACTCATTAGCACCCCGGACTCGAATCCTGTGTACGCTACTGATTGTATTTGCGATCGCCCTGACGCCAAACGGACGCTGGTGGACTTGGGCAATCTATGGGTTAGGCGTGCTAGGTGTCGTCCTGCTGAGTCGAGTCACTTGGAGCATCCTGCTGAAGCGAATCGCCGTTGAGTTTGCTTTTATTGGCGTTGTGCTGCTGGGCACTTTGTTTCGGGACGGCGGCGAGGTGCTGTGGTCTTGGGGAGTGCTACGGATTACTACCGTCGGGCTGATGGTTTTGGGTAGCGTGACCCTCAAAGCGCTGCTTTCGCTGATGATGCTAAATGTGCTGACTTTAACTACTTCGGTTGCAGCGCTCCTGAATGGATTAGTCGCCTTGCGAACCCCACCCCTATTGGTGGCGATTCTGGCATCCATGTATCGCTACATTAGCGTCCTGATTGGGGAAGTTAACGCCATGCGTCGGGCAGCAGCCTCTCGCAACTTGATGGGCAGCAACCACTGGCAACGTCAGGTGATTGGCAACATGATGGGAACGCTATTTATCCGTACCTATGAGCGGGGGGAGCGGGTTTATCAGGCAATGCTGTCGCGGGGTTATCAAGGACTACCGCCTGTCGAGAAGGTGCCGTCGGGCGGACGCCGCGACATTGTGGCTTTAACCTTAACCGTAATTTTGGCATTGCTGGGACAAGTGGTTTATTTATTCTAAAAATTTTTAATTTTTAATTGTTGCTATGCACCATAATCCAATATTTATCGAAAATCTTAGCTATATCTACCCTGATGGAACTCATGCACTCAGGGGAATTAATTTATCGATTAAAGCAACGGAACGAGTGGCATTAATCGGAGCCAATGGTTCGGGAAAATCCACTTTGCAGTTACATCTGAATGGGATTCTCTTACCCGAAGCGGGAGAAATCATCATTGGAGAATGGCCTGTCAGAAAGGAGAATTTGCAAAAAATTCGGAATTTTGTGGGGCTGGTATTTCAGAATCCAGATAATCAGTTATTTATGCCCACAGTTTGGGAAGACGTTGCCTTTGGTCCAATGAATCAAGGCTTGCGAGACAAGGAACTCACCGCACGAGTGCTTCAGGCGATGGCAGCGGTGAATATCGATCCAGAACGCTATGGACAGCGGAATACAGATAATTTATCTGGAGGCGAAAAGAAGCGGATTGCGATCGCAGGCGTGCTGGCAATGAACCCCCAAGTGTTGGTATTTGACGAACCCTCGGCTCAGCTAGATCCCCGTTCTCGTCGCCAGTTGATCGAGTTGTTAAAAAGCTTGCCGCTGACGCAACTGATTGCCACCCACGACTTAGATTTAGCCTTGGAGTTATGCGATCGCACGGTAGTCTTGAGTCAGGGTCAGGTCGTCTACGATGGTGCAACTGAGCAGGTGATGAGCGATCCTGACTTCTTAGTTCAGCACTCTCTAGAGTCGCCCCTCTGCTACAGTCGCCCTTACTGCCAGCTTGAAGATGCGCCGGTTAAAAAGCGCGTTCTTGTTTGAAATTTAATACTTTTCGGTGAATTACCGATAGTTCCCCACTGCATTCAAACGAGATATTGCTATAGATTTGAAATCTTCCCGCAACTATAGCCAATTCCCCACTAGCACGTAGGGTGCCCAGTAACGGGGATGCTGGTATCGCGGATTCTGCAACAGAGACAGCTGGGCAAACCGGAGTGCTTCCGCTTTCGTCTCCTTTGTATTGGTTAACTCTTGATAAAACTGACTCATCAGAAGGGCGCTACTCTCATCGTCCAGCGACCATAGAGACGCGAGGGTACTCCGCGCCCCAGCGCGTACCGCAACCCCAGCCAGTCCTAAAGCCGCCCGTTTGTCCCCGGTAGCGGTTTGGCAAGCACTGAGGACGAGTAATTCGATCGCAGTTGGTCGGTTCGTATCTCTAATGCGGAGTAAATTATCCAACTGATTGACATTAATCCGATTATCCCAAGTCAGAATAAATGTCTCCTCAGCTTTAGAACTGAATTGACCGTGAGTGGCAAGATGTACGACTGGGAAGGAAACCGCATTCATTTCTTTTTGGAAAGCGGTACTGGTAAATTCCCGATTGAGCAGTACCGTAGTGGGCACTACAGATTTAATCTGATTTAATTCCAGGGTTACATTGTTGAGCGCAGCAAACCCTTGGCGAGATTCAGTAATTCCGGCAGTTAAAGCTTTGATTTTTCCCCGTTCTAAAGATTTGGGGCCGAGTAACTGCAACCCTGGAGTTAATGCAACGCCATACTTTTGGACAAGGTATTGTTGACCGTCGTAGAGTGCAGCCATCGGGATATTTCGCAAGGAACCATCTAGGACAAATACCAAAGTTTTAATGTTGCTCGCGAGATCCTGCGATGCAGGTAAAATCAACCAATCATAGACTTGCTTAGATAAAGCTTGAGTTTCTCGCAGCGTGTACGGTTTGGTCAGTTGCTTTCGCAATTCTCCGACAATTCTTTCTATTTCACTCTGGTTGATATCAGTTTTGTAGTGGCGTAGTGGTTGTTGAGGTAACTTGAGAATGACTTCTAATCGGTCTGCCAAAATAATCGGATAGATGACTGCGGCGGTCGGATCGTCTTTATCGATGACTTGGTCGATTTGGACTGTTTTGCCTTGCAAACAGGCGGTGCGAAAGAAATTATCGAGTTCAGCAAGTTGCAGCGATTCAATCGTGTTACGGGCTAGTTTGAGATTGTCTTGGCTTGGCTGTGAAGTTCCCTCTGTTTGCAATAGCAACTCGACCAGTTGCCGATAGATAGGCTCAACTTCCTCTCGAAAAGAAAACTGAACGTCAGGATTAATGGTGACTAAATCGCTGCGGAGAGATTGGAGAATATTCACCGCTTCCGTGTAAGCCGCGATCGCATCTTTGGTTTTTCCCTGCGCTTTCAATAAGCGTCCTAATTGCCATTGCCAGCGATAGGAAATATCTGAGGCGTTAATTGATTGGGCGAGAAGTAACGCTTGCCGAGTCAAGTCTTGGGCATTCTGCAATTGCTGAGTTTGTTCGTATAGTCCGCCCAGATGTCCCAATGCATAAGCTTCTGCCCGGATATCTTGGATACTTTTGGCTTGTTGAACTGCATTTGCCAACACCTGACCGATTTCTGTCCAAGAGGAAGTATTTGCCGTGTCAGCTTGTTTGAGCCGGGTCAAACTTTGGGCAAAATTAATCTTGGCATAAACTGCTGTTCGACTGGGGGGGAAACTCGCAATTTCCGCTTGCATTTGGGAACCCAACGCCTTGGCAGCGCTCAATTGCTTCGTTTCCACCAACAAGCTCAATTGATTGAGTTTGGCTTGGTTGCGGGTCATTGGTGAAGGAGCAGTTGATTCAGCTTGTTGATAAAACTTTAAAGCTGCTTCCGTATCCTGTTGCGATCGCGCGGTATTTCCTAAACCCAGGAACGCTGCACTAATGTCTGGGGGAGACTTGAGTTGCTGGGCGACATCCAAACTTTGCTGCAAAACCTGCCGGGACTTCTCTAAATCGCCAACGACGCGAAGGGTGTTACCGAAAGAACTCAGCGCGATCGCTTTCATCGGATTGGGTTGATTCGCCAGCGTCTCCTCTACCTGAGTCAATGCCTTCGCAGCTTGACGATAACGCCCTAAAGATTGCAGCGCTAAGCTTTGGTTAATTAAGCTACCCGTAATTCCTGCCTTGTCGCCTGCTTGCGTATAAATAGCCGCCGCTTGTTCCCAAGTGGTTAAAGCTTGTTCCGCTTGTCCGAGTGCCAATTGCAGCTGCCCTTGGATGTTGAAAGCTTGGGCGAGAACGGGGAAGTGGTCTTTGTTGGGATTTCTCGCTTCTAATAGTTTCAGACTGTTTGCGATCGCTTCCGTCGCCTCTGTCCACTGTCCGAGTTGTTGGTAAGCTAACGACAGAAAGCTCAACGTAGAAGCTTGATTTAGGATATCTCCTTGCGTTTGAAAAGTGTTTGCCGCTTGTTGCCAAATCCTTACCGCCTCAACAAACTGCCCAGTTTCATAAAATTCTCGTCCCTGTTGCACTTGAGCTGGATTGGTTAGTTCGGTAACGTCTAATGCAATGCTTCTCGAATCGGGGAAACCTAATCCCCTAACCCCCTTCCCTACAAGGGACGGGGGAATCGCTCTTTGTCCCTCTCCTACTAGGAGACGGGTTGGGGGAGAGGTATCCAACAGCAGCGAATGAGAGTGTACCTTTTGACCCCAGGAAAGCAAAAGGGTCAAAGTTAATCCCAAAAGCCCGTACTTTAGAAAAGATTGTACTGCACGGAAAAGTACAGACCGTTTTCTTGCCATGTTCTTTCCCTCGAAGAGAGATTCACTAAAGGAATTCCCCAGTCCAGGCGGGCGCTGAAGCGTGGTGATTGCCGCCACTGCAATCCTAACCCAACCGATAAAAGTCTATTGGGGTCTGGATCTTCTCTGCCCGAACTGTTCCAGGCGGTGCCAAAATCGACAAACGGAATGATTTGGAGAACACCCTGCACTTGGGGGACGCGCAGCACCGGGTACTGAAGTTCTGCACTTAGCAAGACGCCGTTATCCGTCAGCAGAGCATCCTGACGATAACCCCGAATGCTTTCTAAGCCGCCTAAACCAAATTGTTCTAAAGGGACTAGCGTTCTATCTGCTAGTTGCACGTTGCCACGCACCAATAGCAACGTTTCTGGAGCCAGGAGACGTACCCATTGGGCTTGCCCTTGCCATGAATAAAAGCGGCTATCGGGACCAGATTCGTTGAGGGTGGCATCAAAGGCACCGAGTCCGATATTAAATTGCGATCGCAAGGCAATGACTTGGCGAGTCCCGGTTTGCGTCCATTCCTGAAACAATCGTAATGCTGATATCCGGGTGCGTCCCTCGTCATCAGCGCCCGCCGACAGGGGAAACGGAATCTCTAGCAAAGAAGTTTCGCTTTCCCGCCGAGATGCTGTTAAACCGACGGTGAATTGTTGGGTGGGGGTTTGAACAATTGGCTGGCGCAGGGTCAATTCGTAGTAGCGCGAGGCGGCATAAATATCGAGACGGTCGAAGGGTGGCTCAATCACATCGCTGGATGTGGTGCCGTAACTGACGCTAAACGTGCCATTGTAAGGGTTAATCGGCAGTGTGTAGGAAGTATCGAAGCTATCGCTGCCATCTGTATTGCTGTAGGCAAGGCTTAAACCATCTCCCAAACCGAATAAATTCGCTTCATTCACTTGCAAGCGACGTCGGAAGCTGCCCACACTAGGGGAACGACCGTTATCGATGCCGATTTGGGTGCTAAAGGTCTTCGCCTCTGTTATCCGAACCTCCAGCAAACTGAATCCCGGACGGGTTCCAGCAGAGAGTTCCGCGGATAAATTGGCAATCAGCGGATTGAGTTGCAGCAGTTGTAATGCTTCGAGAAGACGCTCTCGATTGAGAGGCTTTGATGTGGCGACAGCCAAACGCGATCGCACGTAGTTGGAATTTAACCGTCGCGTGCCACTAATTTTAATGTCTTCTAAGCCGCCTTCGACAACCTGAATGGTGACAACGCCTCCCTGAATCGTTTGGTTGGCGGGAATCAGGGCACCTGACGTAATATACCCTTGGTTGACGTAAAACTCGGTGACAGCCGTTCGAGCTTGCAGCAGTTCGCTAAAGGAAATCGGTCGATTGGTAAACGGTTTGGTAATTTCCGCTAGCTTTTCGGAACTAAAAGCAGTATTGCCAATGAATTCAAACTTTTCAACCGTGATGTTGCCAGGAACAGTCTCTCCCGGTGTTTCCGTGTCCGGGGAAGGCTGGGTGGGGGATTGGAGTAGGTCTTCTGGCGGCGGTAGTGGGGCAGGCGTTTCTGGTAAAGGAAGCGGGGAAGGCGCGGGAGATGGCGGCTGAATGATGTCTTGTGGCGGAGGGAGTTGAGGAACTTGAGCCGAGTCAATCGTTTCCGGAAGCGATCGCGCGACTTGCGCCGTCAAGCAGATACTCAACATTGCTAAACCCAGCCGAAGATACAATAAGCGATCGCCCCCAGAAAAATTACGGTACATGGCACTTAGAGGTTGTTAGCCCGGAATGATGGGAGTAGTACGGAACAGCAGCCGTGAGAACGACTTCGCCTCGATCGTTTTTCACCCAACCTTGTGCTTCTACCAACGGCTCTTTTGTCAAGTTTGACTGTATGGCAACATCCTTTTGGGAGTGAGTGGAAGCTGGTGCAACCTGACGCCAATCTGTCCAAACGGCGTTGCTAGTTCGGGTTTCGCTAGGATTATCTGGCAACCCTCCGCTTCCCGTCACGGTGAAAGAACTCGCAACATTGCTGCCACTCGCCGGACAAGTTTGCGCCACCAATCCAGAAGCATCGACCAATTCTGCTGGTAAAGTCGCTAACCCGCGACTGGGATCGACATCCAGGGTATTAATTTGTACGGTGCCATCGACCCCAAATTCCGAACTCGCCGTGATGTCACTTTGGGAGGTTGGGCGCGATCGCAACTGGCTACCAAAGATACTAGAAGTGGTGATGTTGATACTCCCTCCCCGACCTTGGAAGGCATTGGCGGTAATATCGCTATTTTCAGATGGGACAGCGACGATGAATTTGGCATTAATATCCACATTCCCGCCATCTCCACCCGCTTTTGCAGTGCCAGCGGTGGTAGAAATGCTACTGTTGTGGCGCAGCAATAATAAGTCTTGCACTCGCAATCGAATATTCCCGCCGTCACCGGATGCGGTTTGGGCGTTGAGGGTTGCCCCATTGTCTAGAAAGATAGATCCAGAGTCAATTTCGAGTTCCCCAGCTTTTCCTAACCCTTGACTGCCCACAGAGATTTGTCCCCGATCCCGAACCGTTAACAACTGAGTTTTAACCGTCAGACTTCCCCCATCTCCGGTCGAAAATGCCGGAAGATTACTGCTATCGGAGGGGGAACCATCTCCGTCTCGGATGACATCGGCAGGGTTGCCGGTTCCAGCAAACAATCTGCTGCGAAGCTTTCCATTTCCTGAAGTCCCAATCAGTTCTACCAACTCAGAGGCATTCACCTCCACATTTCCCCCGAAACCTGCCCCAAAAGTAGCCGCAGAGACTTCTGCCCCATTTCGGATCGTCAATTTCCGAGTGGTAATCGTTAAGTTTCCAGCTTTCCCATTGCCTCTAGAAGTTTGAACCGACAATCCACTGGGACGGCGATCGCTCGGTGCGGTGCCACTCAGTTCCACCCGATCGGTGGCATAGACGTTGATACTTCCTCCCTGCCCCGTCCCGGAACCACTCGCTGATATCCGCGCCCCATCCCGAACTAGCAATTGCCGGGTCGTAATTGTCACGTTTCCCGCATCTCCCCCTGCATCTTTAACATCACTGGCGAGTTTGCTGGGTTTTTGACCATCCGCTGAGGTGCCGATCAGTTCTACCGAATCAGAGACATTGATGTCGATAATCCCTCCTTTCCCCTTGCCGGTGGTTGTTGCAGATACCTGAGAACCCCCTTGAATGGTTAGCCGCACAGCTTGGATAAAGATTCCTTGCCCATTTCGATTCCCCAACGTATTTGCAGAAACTTTTGACTCATCGCTAAATGTCACCTGTCTGCCGGAAAGCTGGATCGCCCCGCTACCTTGACTGCTGACATCAATCGCTGCTTGATTCGTGAGGGATATATCTGCTTGGACGACGCTATCTAGAAATTTCAAGCGCCAACGATTGCCTTCGACATTCAGCTTTACGGTTCCTGGTTCTGCGACTCCTGCCAACTCGACTCGACCACTCCGCGCTTGTAAAAGCCCGCCCTTCCAACTCACATCACCGCCTAATAACAACAAAGTCTGATTTTCCGAGACTTTCAGGGTGCTCGCAGAACCCACGATTGGTTTAGGCAGTTGTGAAGAGATAAACCCGCTAGGGTCGCCAACCATCGTCAGTAAGCTACTCGATCCCCCTGGATTGGTGGCGCTAAACTGACTACCATCCGCCCATACCAAAGCATCCAGAGTTGTGGCAACAAAAGAGCCTCTGGTGGCACTACCGACATTGAGTTGAGCCTTTGCCCCGAAGTGAATGCCACTGGGATTGATCAAGAAGAAGTTGACCGGCTGATCGGTAAAAATTGAGCCGTTAATCAAGGAGGGAGAACCCCCTGTAACGCGGGACAGAATATTCTGGATATTGGCGGTGCTGCTAAAACCCGCTACCTCGCCCGCGTTGAGGCTAAATTTTCCAAAGCTGTGGAACAGATTACTACCGACGGTTTGACCCGCTGATTGAGGAATAACGTAATTAGGACCCGTTAAGGTTTTTGCCAAGCCGAGGCTGCCATCAAGGGTGATATTTTGGGCGATCGCGCGATCGCTCCCAGCGGCGATCGTAACCAGCGCGATCGCGCTTCTTATCCAACAAGGGTGGCAATGCAGTACTCGAAGCCGTCTGCGAATTAACACGCTTGGTAGCATTACCTTGACGGTAATGTTTCCGTATATTCACGCAATAGCCTAACACAGCCAACCAATATAGATACTCATGTTTAACCTTTATCAATAAATCGAATGGCTTGCTGACACTGAATCATCAAGACGCGATCGCAATTAGCGAGGACACTGGGACGCTAACGCTAAACTCTTAGGGGAAGAAGAAACAGCAGCCATCAGCACGACTTCACCTTGATGATTTCTCCCCCATCCAGTCGCTTCCACGAAAGGTATCGCCGGGGAATGAGTCTGAGATTTAGCAACCGCAGTTGAACGAGGGGAAGCTTTTGCAGCGTGCGAGATCCGATTTGGACGACTTGTTTGAGAAATGCGCCAATCTGTCCAAACGGCGCTGCTGCTTCGGGTTTCGCTGGGATTGTCCGGCAATCCACCGCGCCCAGTCAAGATTAATTCACTTTGTGCAAGCCCCCCACCAGTCGGACAAGTTTGTGCCACCAATCCAGACGCATCAACCAACTCTGCGGGTAAAGTCGCTAACCCGCGACTGGGATCGACATCCAAAGTATTGATATTGACTGCGCCATTTACACCAAATTCCGAACTCGCGGTGATGTCACTTTCTGGCGTGAGGCGAGGACGAAACTGGGTGCCAAAGATGCCAGAGGTGGTGATATTGATATTCCCTCCTCGACCCTCAAAGGCATTCGCAGTAATATCGCTATTTTCCTCAGGGACGGCAACGATAAATTTGGCATTGATGTCCATATTGCCGCCGTTTCCACCTGCCTTATCGCTACCTGCGGTGGTGGAAATGCTACTACCGTGGCGCAACTGCAATAAATCCTGCACCTGTAGGGTAATATTGCCGCCATTTCCCGATTTGGTTGTTGCACTCAAGGCGGCTTGGTTGTCTAAAAGAATCGAACCTGCCTCGATTTCTAGATTGCCTGCATTTCCCGTCCCTTGGCTGCTGACATTGACTTGAGCGCCATCTTGGACAATTAACTGCCCCGTCGTAATTTTTAAGTCTCCCGCAGTTCCAGCCCCTGATGTTTGAGTCAGCAAGCTGCTGGCTTGCCCCTGAGCCGATGTTCCCACCAACTGCACAGACTTCTTAGCGGTGATGGTCAATTTTCCTCCCTGACCCTCCCCTAAAGTCCCCGCCGATACCACTGCTCCATTCTGGACAGTCAACTGTCCCGTTTCAATCGTCAAATCTCCAGCTGCGGCGCTCCCTTCCGTCCCCACCAACAAGCCGCTTCTATAGTCACTATTTTTGGATGTTCCTATCAGTTGCACCGAATCTGCGGTGACGCTAACCGTTCCGCCTTTGCCTGTCGCGCCGCCAAAAGTAGAAGCGGAAACCTGTGCCCCATCCTGGGCAATCAACTGTCCGGTTTTAATGGTCAAGTTTCCAGCAGCTCCGGAGCCACCTTGAGTTACCGCAAACAAACCGCTAGGATTCCCTTTTGCGGAGGTGCCAATCAATTGTACGGACTCTTGTGCGGTGACACTCAATTTTCCGCCCTGACCTGCATCAACCGTAGAAACTGAGACCTGCGCCCCATCTTTAAGAGTCAACTGACCCGTTTTCAGGGTCAAGTTTCCGGTGGCTCCAGCACCTTGAGTTTGAGTAAACAAGCCGCTAACATATACCCCATCGGTTGAAGTACCAATCAATTCCACAAACTTTGAGGCAGATACGGTTAACGTTCCCCCCTGACCCGTACTAAAAGTAATACTTCCTATCTGCCCCCCATCTTTGACAATCAACTGTCCAGTTTCGATTGTTACGTCTCCAGCCGCGCCATCCCCGATAGTCTGCGTTAACAAGCGGCTTCCTGCTAAGAGTTTGAGGGACTCCTGTGCGGTTACTGTAATCGTCCCCCCTGGTTCTGACCCGATGGTATTCGTCACAATTTTTGAGCTATCGGTGAGCGTAATCCGCTTGCCTGAAAGCTGGATAGCACCGCTGCCCTCACCACTGGTATCAATGAGCGCTTTTTCTGTTAGGGAAATATCTGCTAGTTGCACCCCTGCCGGAAAATTCAAATGCAGATTTTTACCATCAACATTTAGCTCTACGGTTGCTGCTTGCGCCACTCCTCCGATTTCGACGCTACCGCCGGGAGCTTTTAATTGCCCTGCTTGCAACTCTATATCCCCACCTACTAACAACAAACTCCGACCATCAGGAACTTGTAAACCTATCTCAGAAGATTGAATGACAATCGGCTGAGGGGCAATTTGATTAAATAAAAAAGCCGAAGGATTGACCGTTAGAACTGGGGGAACATTCGGCGCAGAAGCACTGAAAAAACCCTGTGTGTCAAAGGCAATTGCATTTGCTGTCGTCGCTACAAACGAACCACCGATATCCAGAGAAGCCTTTGACCCAAAGAGAATCCCATTGGGGTTCATTAAAAATAGATTGGCATCGCCAATTACCCCCAGCGTCCCCAAAATCTCGGAACGGCTCCCTCCTGTCACCCGACTCAGTATGTTTTTAATTTCTGGAGGAGGGAGAAAATAGGCAGCTCCGATTTCTCCAATGTCGAATTGTTTAAAACTGTGAAACAAATTAGCACCCCGCGTTGCTCCGCCAAAAATGAATTCAACTGGGAAGCCAGGAGCAAAAGGTACCACTACAGAACTTTCAGTTCCTAAAGTTTCATCGGGTACGATCTGGGTACACACGCGGCTGACTTTGAAAAGCCCGCCTACTATCGCCAATGTGCATACCAGCCCCAACTGCAAAGTCTGCTGGAGCCAGCTTTTAGGGTTCACAGCATTTGTCTCCATTCCGGTAAGTGAAAAACTGAGTAAGGTATTTCACTGCAACAAAGCTTATAAGATGTCTAGAAAGTTTTCGCTCTTTCCTAACCCGGCTTAAAAAGGGAAATTGAGCGTTTAAATACTCCCAGATTGACCCGAAATTTCAATGGTACCTATTCGGTGAAGCTCAAGTTCAAACTTGACTCGAATAAAGTTGCAAAATTTACGCGATCGCTCACCAAACTACTAAAGTCAATCTTTGCAGTTTGGCTGACTAAAGTGCTATTTGCTAAAGCGAGCCCAACTAGAGGTCGCTCGTTAAGCATTGCGCCTACGATATGTTTGAAATGAGCAGGAACGTTAGGAGCAGGAGTAGCAGGCACATAACTTTTAATGGCATCCTGAGCTACATTGAAATCTTTAATGATGTCAAAACCATCAGCACTTTTGACATAATAGCCAACTCCCGGCTGTATGCCCCAGCCAATAACGTTGGTAAATATAAAAATATCACTGCCAGCGCCCCCCGTGAGAGTGTCAAAGCCAGCACCTCCGACTAAGGTGTCATCGCCAGCGCCACCAATGAGATCGTCAATGCCATCGCCGCCATAGAGGTCATCCTTTCCTTCAAAACCAGTAATGGTGTCATTTTCTACACTCCCCTTTAAATTCGGGTCATTTCCAGAAGTGCCGTTGATAATTGCCATGTCGATTACTCAATGTTTTTATTGGTGGTTTAGTGTTAAAAAAATCAACAATGAACGCCCGTTTTTGGAGAAGTTCACTCAGCTACAAACTCTATCCTTGTGCGGCTAAATGCGAGATTAGTTGTATAGCAATTCAAGGGTTGGAGACATTGAGTGAAAATGTGCCACTGGAATTGAATTAATGGCACACAAATGCTTGAAACTAATCTTTTGCTTAGCAAATTTTAAACCTTTATTCAACCCTGACTTTATAAAGTTAACTATTTTGTGAGCTTGTTACAAGTCACTTGTTCAGGTAAAACACATTTGTGGTAGCTCGGTTAAGCTTCACTCAGTTAGGTAACACTTAGATGATATGAGTTTATTTTATTTAGTAGATTTATCCGAGCGCTAGAACAGTGACAGATAAGCGTTTTTTCTAGGTCATCTCTAGCGCTCAAATTTTGGAAAACTAAAACAGTAACGATTATGTGAAAATTGCGTTTGATTCCGACTCAAATTGATTTACGTAACTTATGCGATCGCTCAAAAAAATACTAACGTCAAGTGTTGGGGATGTGCTGACAAAGCCGCTATTTGTCAGCGCGCCAAGAAACTCCAGGGGAGGCCGGATGGGTGCGCCTGTAACGTGTTTAAAATGGGGTGGAATACCAGGTTTATCAGAAACAAATTCTTTGATAGCATCCTCAGATGGATTGAAGTCTTTAATGATGTCATAACCATCAGCACTCTGAACGTAGTAACCGCCTTTTGGGTTAACTCCATATGAAACAGAGCCTTTAAATACAAAAATATCAGCGCCAGAACCGCCCGTGAGAGTGTCAGGGCCAGCACCTCCCATTAAGGTATCATTGCCTTCTCCACCGTCAAGGGTATCCATGCCTTTGCCGCCATAAAGGTTATCGTTTCCGGCAAAACCATTGATGGTGTCATCCTCTGTGCCTCCCGTCAAATTAGAGTCATTTCCCAAAGTGCCGTTGATAAGTGCCATGTCGATTACTCTTTCCTAATGTTTTGGTGGTAGTTTAGTGTTAAAAGATATAAGGCTAACTATCCGCTTTTGTGGAAACTTACTCAGTTAAAAACTCTATTCGCTTTGCAGCTAAATACGAGGTTAGTTGTATAGCAATTCTCGCTTGGTTGCGATACATTCTGTAGGAACATGGCAATGCTATGTCCTTACCAAGGCAGCGGGAACGTGCAATATATTCCACTCAACTGAGAAACGCTATAAAATTATTTCAACCTTCTCCAAACAGGACGGGTTTCAGTGCATTGAGTGACTATTTGCCATTGGAATTGGACTAAGGGCATAGAACTGATTGAAAATAATTTTTTGAGCGACAAACTTTCGACTTTTATTTTATAAGTCTAACTGTTTTCAAAACTTGTTGTCAGTCGCTTGTTTTGGCAAAACATATTTGTGGTAGCTCGTTTAAGTGTCACCTAATTGAGTGACACTTAACTGAGATAAGTTAATCTTATTTGGCACATTTATCTGCGCGCTAGAACAGTGATAGCTAAGCGTTTTTACTAGGTCATGTCTAGCGCTCAAATTTCGGAAAATTAAAACAGCAACGATTGTGTGAAAATCGCGTTGAATCCCGACTCAAATTGATTTACATAACTTATGCGATCGATCAAAAAACTACTAACGTCAAGCGTTGGAAATGTGCTGACAAAGCCGCTATTTGTCAGCGCGCCAAGAACATCCCCTGGAGGTATGATGGGTGGGCCTGTAACGTGTTTAAAATGGGGAGGAATACCAGGCTCAGAAACAAATGCTTTGATAGCATCCTGATCTGGATTAAAGTCTGTAATGGTGTCAAAACCATCCGCACTCTGAACATGGACAACGCCGCCCGACGGTGGAGTGTGGTTAATATAGCCTTTAAATACAAAGATATCAGCGCCAGGACCGCCCGTGAGAGTGTCAAAGCCAGCACCTCCAACTAAGGTATCATTGCCTTCTCCACCGTTGAGGGTATCTATGCCATTGCCGCCATAGAGGTTATCGTTTCCGGCAAAACCATTGATGGTGTCATTTTCTGTGCCTCCCGTCAAATTAGGGTCGTTTCCCACAGTGCCATTGATAAATGCCATATTAATTAGTCCTTGAAAAAATTAGTGGTTTGGCTGTGATTTTAGTGTTGAAATATACAACACTGAAGTTTCCTACTTTTTTAGGAACACACTTATCTACAAACCGAATTTTTAGCTTCCGGATTTTTTAGTATTTTTTGGACAAAAGTGAAATTTAGTTATGTAAGTAGGGCGGAAGCTAACAGCATCGATTGATAGGAATCTTGTTTTAATGGTGAGCTAGCCCTTCAGATACCCGGCTTCTCTCTTGAAGTCGGGTATCTCGCCTTCACGAATTATTGAGGAGTGCGATCGCTTCGATGTCAAATCCGGTGAATTACCGCATAATCCGCGATCGCCTGCCAAAGCCTTGAGGCCACATTAGACTTGTTTGTTTACTGTTGTTGAGCGGTGCAGCAATCAATTACAGGTTCTTGAGCGATCGCTTCCAAGCCACCAGAGTTTAATAAACTTACCCAATCATTCGTGAGGGCAGCATCGTTGGGATTCGCACTCCGGAGTTCAGCAAGAGCAGTGAGGGCATCATGCCAGATTCCTTGTTTGGCATAAAGAACCACACGTTCCCGTGGGGTTGCTTTCTGTAACTGACTCATCAAAGTGGCAGAAGGTGCAATCCGTTGAACCGATCCTTCAACCAAGGGTGGAGCATCCGGATCGCAATCAATCATGAAAAACCAACGGTACATCTTGCCCACTTTTAGGGGCGCTATTGTAGCCGGAAGACGCACTTTGACTACACCAGGCTGCTTTTGGGATGCGATGAACTTGGTTTGATAGACATTGTTACCTTGGTCATCCTGTAGGATGAATTCCACAGGCAGGTCGGGTGTGAGCGCATAAGGAATGTAATACCAAAAGGTAGGAGCCTCAGCAGCCGTTAATGCCCATACGGACTCAAAGGTTTTTAAGGGTGAGTTCCCAGATTGTCCTTCATTCAAACTTGTCTGAGTCGCAGGCACCAAGGCAGTCAGAGGCTCCTCGCCGATCGCGGCTGGACACGTACCACGGCTAGCCCCTCCTCGCTGTCGTCCAGCGGGGGCGCTGCGGTCTGCTGGTGGTGGGGGTGCCTTGAACAGAAGGGTGCCAGGGCTACGGCTAGCGCCTCCTTGCCGTCGTCCAGCGGGGGCGCTACGGTCTGCTGGTGGTGGTGGCGCGTTGGACTGTACGGTTAAGACTTCTGCGAAAGCAGGTTTTAAGGGGATTTGTGTCAAACTGCCGATAAAAGCAACCAGGAAGAGGGTATGCCATTTGGCACCGCTTGTATTAGGAGACCTCTCCCCCAACCCCTCTCCTGCAAGGCGAGGGGAGTTCGGCTCCCCGTTCCCTGGTAGGAAAGGCTCATGTAGGTTTTTCAGGTGCAAGATATAAGGTTTGGCACGCTGCGCGATCGCTCTGGCAAGGATTATCTGTTTAAAAGGGAACTTCATATAGCTAGTCGAAGGAATTTTAAGGTGAGTGACTATCGTCTAGCTCGAAAGGTTGCATACACGGCTACGCTGGTGCTGCTCGCTACCAAGGCTAGCGCTGGTGGAACCAAAGGCACCCAACAACCGCTTTGGATTAACAGTGCCAAGCATAAACCATACAACAAGATTTGTGCGGCGGCGATCGCTATCCCTAAGTGGACCGGGGACTTCAGATAGCAGACGAACAAGCCTCCCAGTAAAGACCAGCCCCAAATCCAAAAAACTTCGCCCCACTGAGGCCACACCCATAATAGCGAGCGCCCATCTTTCACTGCACTAATCATTTGACTTACCATTTGCGCTTGCACAAATACTCCCGGCATTTGCTTTTCAGTCCACTGACCTTGACCGTAGGGTGTGAGCCAATAGTCATGAAAACTGTTAGCACTCGTGCCGATCAAAACAATCCGATCCTTGATGGAATTGGGATCGATCTGACCGTTGAGAACTTCTCTGAGGGTCACTCGATCCGCAATATTTTCCGGGGAGCGGTGGGAGCGATAATTCAGCAATACTTGATGACCCCAGGCATCGGTTCCTTGGTAGCCACCTGTAAAACTCTCCAAAGGCTTAAAAACCACCTTGCCCAGTTGCAAGAACCCCTCTGAATTAATTGTCGGTACAATGCCTTCTGCCGCTAAATAACGGAATGCTAATTGGGCGCTGAAGGCGTAGTAAGCCGTACAGGGAGAGGCGGGGTCTGGTTTCAGCGATAACAGATGGCGACGAACCACTCCATCGGAATCGACCATGAAATCACTAAACCCTAAGCGTTCTGTCGGGATTTCCGGTGGTGGTGGAATCCCCGGTTCCTCCGCCTGAGGATCGCTGACCTTGCAAATACCAATTAAGCGATCGCTTTGGCGTAACCGATTGGCTAAATCTTTCTGACTGGGTAATGCTGGAAAATCTCGATAAATATCTAAGCCAATCGCTCGCGGTTTATACTGCTCTAGTTTCTGCAACAGTTGATTGAGTGCCGGATCTGACAACGACCCACGCCTCTGTTCTGGATTCTGAGCTTGAACATCTCCTTCAGTAATCGTAATCACCAAAAGGCGCGGATCTGGCTTTTCATCGGGTCGCCTGGTCAGTATTTGGTCAAAAGCTTTTAGTTCTATTGATTGCAGCATTCCCTGATGCCGCACCCCCGCAACCAATGATGCGATCGCTACGCTGGCAAGCAACGCTACCCGCAGTCGTCCCCGCCAGGTTTGAGGTTGAGTCTGGGAGGATCGGGAGGGGGATGGCACAGGGGAATCGAGAATCGGGAATTCTTCTTTCCTTTTTCCAACAATTCCTTGCCAAGTCGGTGGCAACACAGCCGGATTTTGGCAAACGATTGGCAACCAAGTCGCGCAAGGAAATTTAGCTTCTAGTCCTTGCAATCTTTCCCGTGCTTCCCGTACTGCTAAATAAAACGACTCACCACGAGCAAAGGCTTCGAGAAAAGACTTCAAAAATTCTTGTGCAACCTTATCCGGTACGGGTTCCCGCATCACAATAATTTGCGGAATATGTAAAGAAGCCAAATCTTTTGCCAAACCTAACCCATCGCAAGAGTTAAAAATCGCGATTTTCAACCCGCGTTCAACCGCTTTTTTTAATCCATATTTAAGTTCTTCTATTGATAAACTTTCTGTTTGATTAATATAAATTTGTCCCGTCCCGCCATTCTTCTGGCTGGAACTATGACCCGCAAAAAATAAAATATCCCAGCCTTGTTTCCAAAGCTGTTCGGTTAATTCTTCCCGTTGTGGTTCTACCAGAAATCTGACTTCTGCATCAGGTAATTGCTCTAATAAAATCCGATCGGCTTGGGTATTAATTCCCGTACTATTCCCCAAAATTGCTAAAATTCTCACCTTCTCGATGGGCGATGAGAGTTGTTCTACACGTTCGTAGACTGGGGCACTTAAGGCAATTTCGGCTTTTGGGTAGCGATCGCATAATTCCCAAAGATGCCAAGGTAATTTCCGTAGCTGAACGTCTTCGGTTTGGATAATGAACCGAATTTCATCGGCAGGAACTAATTGTTCTAAGAGTTTTTCTCGAATTGCCCGAAACGGCTCCGAATTCAGCCAGACATTTAAGCGATCGCGCAATACATTGGCTGCCAAACTACAGTCATCAATCTTGGCAACATTAGTCGGTTGACTAATTTTTGCTTCTAGTCTGTAGGGCACTCCCAAGCGACGATAAGCGGTTGTCCAGATGGTGTAGTGTTGGGGAATTTCTGGAGCGGGAGGTAACATTCCAACGCTTTCTATCGAAGGGCGTTCACCATCGTTCCCAATTTGTAATGAGACTGGGAAACCTTCTTCAAAAGAACCACTCCATAGTTTTATAACAACTAATTTAACCATTGTGACGGTAGGACGATTAGTTTTCAGCAATTAAATGTAAGAGTTGTTTCCAGATAAATGGAAAAATTGCTCTTGGATTACAAGAGGTGTCTCAAGTTTACAAATAATCGCTAAATAACAAAGTCTTCTTGAATGCTGGCATTCCCCAAAGCGACTCTAACGCTAAACTGTTCTCCAGAATTGCCACTAAACTCTAATTGAATGTAATCATCTGCATCTCTTGACTCAGCTTCTAGAAAATTAGAGCCAGATTCATCGAGGACAATCAATTGGAGGGAAGGGGGTAAATAAACTTGATTACCCATAGGATGCACCTGAAGAAGAATATTCGTTTTTTCTTCAGATTCTGGATTGATTTCAACAACTAAAGCAACAAAAAGGTCGGCAATCTCTACCCCTAAGTCTATCAATTTTGCTTTGCGAACGGCAGCTTCTGGCTGTTCCAAACTGGGAGCAAGTACATCGCCTCTAAAACTAAAGGCTAGATTTGATGTTGGCATTAACAAAGTTTCAACGGTTTGCCAACCGGCTTCAAAAACATTGTTGAACCATTGGCTCAAGTTGGCTTGGGTTCTGCGGAAGGCAGGGGTGAGGGACGATGCAGCCGCTGTAATCGGATGCATTAATTCCTGCAAGCGATCGAGTAAATCTTCAGGCGATCGCAATTGACCGATCGACAACTCTGAGGTAGTGACGCTGGGGGTAAATCCCAACACACTTGCCTCTCGCATCGATTCATCGATTTGAACCATCACATAGCCAATTCGATCTGACCAAACTTCGGGGGGAATGTGGCAGATTTGTTCGGTGCTTCTCAACGGACGACATTCTAAGCGACCAATTCCCCGCACTTCTAAGTCAGCTACATCAGAACATAAGCGCACGATGGGATTCCAGCTATCACTGGCTGCAAGATTGGTGGGAATCCCCATCATCTGCAAGTAATCATTGACCACACAGACAGATAAGGTATTCAAGAGAACTTGCTCTGCTTTGTGCGGTGTCGGCTGCTGAGTGGCAAACTGCTGTGCTATCGTGCGTGCGGCTTGGGTAATCGGCAACGGTAGGGCAAAATCTTCTAGTTCGTGGGGGTTAAAAGTCATGGTTGGGAGGCTCCGTTCTTTATTTATAGATATCCCTCCGATTCACCAAATTTACGCAAGCGAGGGATACATTGGCGCTGATAAAAACTGCTCAATGTGGAAATGGGGAGGTTGAATTCCGCTGAAAGCTCTTTCCAACCAGCTTCTGGGGGTAAGCGCCGCAAGATTAACGCTTGAGCATTCACTTCGGGACGACCGGCAATGTGCGTGCGGCGCAACTCACCTTGGGCATCTGCTTCCACCCACTTTATGATGTCGTCCAACAAGGGGGGAACATCTGGAGTGGCTTCCAGACTATCCACCGGGTCGGTCGTTTCACCGATATCGCCCGACTTTGACCTTTTGGCTTGACCCGTAACAGTTCTCGATTCTTGTTTTTTACCGTCAATATAGAAATCTTGAAGCCGCCGTTTCAGGTAGGTATTCAGCCAGGTGATGACACTGCTGCGATTCGGGTCATAAGCTTCGCCAGTATTTCCTTCACAGATGTTTTGACAGAAATACACCCAGGTCTGTTGCAGTGCATCTTCATAGTAAGGCGTATATTCTTTCCAAAGCTTGTGTGCGATTAAGCGGATCACCCTAGTTAAGTTTTTCTGGCGCTGGGCACTTCCATGCGGGTGCATACAGGCTTCTTTCACCAGATAGCGAAGCTTTGACTCTAGTCCATCCATAATTTGCGATCGCCCCTTCGGTTGATACAGCGCCAATTTTGTCTGGAAGCGTATCTATTTAAGATAACTTTCCCCTTGATGTCTACTCCATACAGTTAGAGATTACGGATTCTCGATAGCTGATGAATCAGGATTCCGGCAGGTGGCAAGGAAGAACTAGGCGCGTAATTATGCGTTCTTCAAGGATAGCGATCGCTCTGGTTGAAAGTAAATAGCCCAACTGTCGCACGATTCAGTGACACTCATTTGAGCGATCCAAGATATGTTTCAACGTCAAAAGCAATTGTTAACACCGCTTTGAACAACATTTATCTACAGTGCCAAAGCTGAAAAGCCTATGTAGGAAGGGTTTTCATTTCCTCTCTCCCCACTGAGCTGAGGCACAACCACCCATATTTGCCAATTTTATGTAAACGTTTGTAACGACCTGCATAATTGGCTCTACTCAGGCTGACAAGTGCATAGAGGTCAACGAAATGCAACGGGGAGATTAACTAACCCAACTTCTGGTTTCCCACGCATCATCACCAGCCTCCAGTCAACAGAGCAACGAGCGATGTCCGAAAGCTCTCTAGAAGTGCAACGGCGAACAATAACACTTCTTGAACATACAAACCTTTCGGACATCCGCCACCACCAATCAACCGATTCAAGCGATTGATTGATTCCAACACACCAAACAACACCAATTCTCATCCTTACTAAAGAGCAAAGATTATGGCGATTATCAACGGCACCATTTACAACGACACACTCAACGGCACCGCTTACAATGATTCCATTTACGCCAAAGACGGGAACGATACAGTTTATGGCGGAAGTGGCAATGACTACATTGATGGCTGGTATGGCAACGACAACCTCTATGGTCAAGATGGCAATGACACCATCCTCGGCTACTACGGCGATGACTACATCAATGGCGGCTACGGCAACGACAGTCTCTATGGCGAAGTAGGCAACGACCACATGGATGGCTGGTATGGGGATGACTACCTATCCGGTGGTGCAGGCAACGACACGATGCTGGGCTACTATGGCAACGACAGCCTGTATGGCGGCACTGGCAGTGACAAACTCTATGGCGAAGCCGGTAAGGACTACCTGAATGGTTATGGCGGCACGGTTGGTGAATACGATACCTTGAGTGGTGGCAGCGAAGGTGACACCTTCGTTCTGGGTACCGCTAGTAGTGTCTCCTACCTGGGTGGTGGCTACGCAACCATCACTGACTTCAAGTGGAATGAGGGCGACAAGATTCAGGTCAAGGGCAGCTACACTGACTACACCCTGAGTAAGAGCTATGACTTCGGAGGCACCACGGCGCTGGATACAGCAATCTATAAGGGCAATGACTTAATTGCGGTGGTTCAGGATACGACCAATGTTTACGCTTCTGCTGACTTTGTCAGCGTTTAGGTTGACACATCGGGATAACTTGACTCGATAACTTCAGCTCCCCTCAGAGACATGAATCTCTGGGGGGCTTTTTTCTTTTCTGTTTACGCGATCGCTACCCTTACTTAAACTGTATGGTTGCACAATTTCATGTAAACGTTTGTAACAACTTGCATAACTAGCATTACTCAGGCTGACAAGTGCATAGAGGTAAACAAAATGCACTAGGGAAAAAACAAAGTAAATTCTGGTTTTCCTAACAGCATCAACCGCCTCCAGTCGATAGAGCAACCAGCGAGATCCAAAAGCTCTCTAGAAGTGCAACGGCGAACAATAACATTTCCTGAGAATACAAACCTTTTGGACATCACTGACCACCAATCAACCGATTCAAGCGATTGATTCCAACACCCCGACCAACACCAATCCTAAGCAATCCTAAAGAGCAAAGATTATGGCGATTATTAACGGCACCGCTTACAACGACAACAACACCTACAACGGCCCCGGCTATCCTTTCAACTACCACAGTCAGATCATCGGCACTGCCTACGACGATTCTATCTATGCTGGAGCCGGTGACGATATTGTGAAAGCTGGCGCAGGCAATGACTACGTAGATGGTTGGACTGGCAACGACAGCCTCTATGGTGAAGATGGTAATGACACTATCCTCGGCTATGACGGCGATGACTACATCAATGGCGGCTACGGCAACGACAGCCTCTATGGCGAAGTAGGCAACGACCACATGGATGGCTGGTATGGGGATGACTACCTATCCGGTGGTGCAGGCAACGACACGATGCTGGGCTACTATGGCAACGACAGCCTGTATGGCGGCACTGGCAGTGACAAACTCTATGGCGAAGCCGGTAAGGACTACCTGAATGGTTATGGCGGCACGGTTGGTGAATACGATACCTTGAGTGGTGGCAGCGAGGGTGACACCTTCGTGCTAGGTACCGCTTACGGTGGCGTCTCCTACCTGGGTGGTGGCTACGCAACCATCACTGACTTCAAGTGGAATGAGGGCGACAAGATTCAGGTCAAGGGCAGCTACACTGACTACACCCTGAGTAAGAGCTATGACTTCGGAGGCACCACGGCGCTGGATACGGCAATCTATAAGGGCAATGACTTGATTGCGGTGGTTCAGGATACGACCAATGTTTACGCTTCTGCTGACTTTGTCAGCGTTTAGGTTGACACATCGGGATAACTTGACTCGATAACTTCAGCTCCCCCAGAGATTCATGTCTCTGAGGGGCTTTTTTTTCTGCTGAGGCAATGACTACCCCTAGCTGAACAATATGAAAGGGACATCAAATGACCCTAAAGAGGGCGGGATTGCACAGGTAAAGTGCCCAAATATATTGCTGTACCTGCCGATTAGCAGAATCATTGTAAACGTTTGTAAAGCTTTGCAAAACTACTGCACCTGTATCTGACAAGTCTATAGCGGTTCATCTAGAACCCAATCTTATTGAGACCGCAACCAGGGTACAAACCTCGATCTTCCCGGAAGGTATAAACCAATGAAGGCGCAGTGGAAAAGAGTATTCGTTAAAACAACAGTTTGGCTAGTTACTGAGATCATCCTGAACCTCTTGGGACTCGATAACCTAGCTGATTACAACGAATTTATTCTTGAGCAAAAGAAAATAATGGCAATGAACCATTTATTTGCGCCAACTCTCACTAATAAACTTTGCCTCTATTGGCTTGATTGTGACTCTGCGTTCCAGATGCCACTGGGCTTAGCACCTAAATTCTAAGGAACCTAAAGACAATAGAAGTTAAGAATATTAGGCAATTCTACATTTTGAGAGTAAATTTTGGGTTAACGAGTGCCATTGATTTATAGAAATTATACTACCAATCTAAAGGTAGAGCGGTTGGTCAATTGCAGGCAAAATTCAGTTGTAAAAATAAGCTAAGAAGGTATCAATAGCTAAAATAAATGCTTTATATTGTTAGTAATTAGGGTAGAGTAATTTTAAAGGATTTTGAGCTGTTATGCTTTCGATTTCTAATGCTTTGCATCGCCTAATGACTGGCGCGTCCTTGACGGTTCGTTAAAAAATATCTGACCAATCAAATCGGGTTGCTATAGAAAGGAATCGGTGATTTCCCGTGATTGATTGCACTTTGCTCAATGTTTGGTTTTTTTGGAGACAGGGTAGCTTTGGCTTGATGCCTAAATTTTAGTTTTACGAGAGAGTAGCTGTCCCTCTAATTTATCCATGTTAAGGGAAGGCTGAAATGATGGTACGAATAAACCCGTTTTATTGAGGTTTCCTCAAGCTGCTGCGATAAAAATCAGTTCACTGAGTTTTTGATGCGATCGCGTTTCTTGTCTTTACAGCAATCTTCAAAATTTTTTGCTCTCGGCAAACAGCTGCTCTGAATCAAAACTTACTTTCATATCTACCTGTTCTGGAGGGATGAAGTTATGGAATTTGAAGATGCGATCGTTGACGAGCAAGAAGGGACAGGGATTCCTATACGGCAGATTGCAGGTATATAGAGTACATTGAGGTCAGTGCATGAACAGGTAGAATGAAACCTTACTCCATCGACTTTCGAGAAAAAGTAGTCAAAGCATACGAACAAGAAAACACATCGATTAGGAAATTAGCAACCAGATTTGATGTGAGCAAAGCCTTTGTACAGAGACTGCTCAAACAAAAGAAAATGAAAGGTCACGTAAAACCAGAAAAGCAGGGTGGAAGCCTGAAA
>NZ_JAMPKC010000016.1:0-135048 GCF_039961975.1 Trichocoleus sp. DQ-A3
CATCCACAAATTTCACGGTGGCTTGGGCTGGACGTGGTTCTGTCATAGGTAAATTCTGGCTTTGAACCCGTTTTAGCCTATTATCCTCTCCCTAAAGTGACAAAAGAGCGATATTTTCCACAGAGCGCGATCGCTGCTATCTAACTATTTTTTTGTTTTTTGGAAAATTTATCTTAAATCATCCTATTGAATCTTCCCCGCTGTTTAGTTCGAGCTAAAGAAAAAGTTGTAGATTTTAGAGCGGACAAGACCCACAAAATGCGATTAGAGCTGGCATTGCTCCCCCTGCTACTACAGAAACATCATCATCTAGTTCATGTATTAAAAATCGAGCCGCTATTTCTATAGTCAGATATTTAGCACTTAGAAGCTCTAACTATAGAACTATGCTCAGACTCGACATCCCCTATAAGCTAACGAAGACATACAAAAGCTAGAAATCATTCAAAGCAAGAAGCTTCGGATGAATCACAAATAGGAGGCTTTCTAAGCCACAAACGGTGCATTTATTAGCATCTTGTGTTTTTGAAAGAGGAACTGACGCTGATGACAGCAAAATTTTTTAAGTCAAGTATCAAATCCCTGAGCATTCTTTCTGCGGTTGCCTCGCTCCCGCTACTCTTGAACGGGATGAGTGCAAACGCTGCCGGGATTAGTGCTTCTCAGATCAACCCTGAGATCGAAGAAATGCCCATTGATATGCACGGTGGCATCTATGAGCAGCCAACAAGACAAGCGCAGCTGATTCCCGATCCCACCGGGCGTAATGAAGGGCCAACTGTGCCCGCTGAAAACATAGCACCTGCAAAATTTAATCCCCTTGCCCGCTATTCTCCCTCACCCGCGCCGATGCTAAAAAGCGGTAGTCAGGGAGCAGTGGTGACAGAAGTTCAGACAGTATTAAAAGATCGAGGACTCTATAAAGGCGGAATTGACGGCGTGTATGGGTCGCAAACGCGCTCAGCCGTTATCGCCTTCCAGCAGTCGAGAAACTTAAGCCCGGATGGGATCGTTGGCCCTCGGACTTGGGAAGCGATGATTGCAGCTTAAAGCAGATACAGAACGATGGGCACGCTCCTGCTGGAGAGTGCCAATAAAAGAGAAAATGCTGAAAAAGTCAAGCAGCGAAACAAACAAAGGCTGCATAGGCAGCCTTTGTTGATTTCGCCCCAGGATGAGAGGCTGGGGGGAATTATCCAAGCCTTGGGAAACTTTACTGTCCCTTCTCGGTGAGGGAGATCGACAGCGTCAATAATTCCCCTCCAGCTCACTATTCGTTTGAGATTCAGAGGAACTGTCTTCGATAGACTGCTGAAGTTCATCTGCCTTTTGTCTTTCTATTAAAATGGCTTCTCGTTCAGATGCCCAGCGAGCGATCGCTCCTTGCGCTTCTCGATAAAGTGCCCGACCGTAGCGAATCCTAGAAGCCTTATTAATTGCCGCAGTGAGCCGCCCATCAGCCGCTAAAGCGTTCGCCTCGTTAAGAATCGGCGTATCTTCAGCGATTTGAATTTGCGTTACCCAATCGCTCAGCGATGCCTGTGCCTCAGAGTACAAAGCACGTCCAGGAGCGATTTTGGAGGCAGCTGCAACCGCCGCCTGGAGATTTCCCTGCTGAGCCAAACCTTTCGCTAAATCTAGGATCGGTCGGTCTTCCATCGTTTGGATAGCTTTAGTCCATTGGGCGATATAGGTTTGTGCCTCTATCCGCAAAGGCTGACCCAGCTTAATCCGGCTTCCCTCCTCAACCGCCGCCCTCAAACTTTCTAGAGTTCCCGGTGTTGCCAGCTGTTTGGATCGGGCAAGGGCGATTCGGTCTTGAATTTGTTGAATTTGCTTCCGCCAGTGGGCAATTTGAGTTTGGGCTTCGATGCGTCCAGGTCGTTTGGGCGCGATCGCTTGGGCTTGGCTAATCGCAAATTCAAATGCCAACGGTTGATCGAAGCTGGCTATTGTTTCGGCAAATTGCATTTGCAGCCGATCTTGTAAATTAGATTGCCAAAGCGCCTCGGTCACTCGTGCTTGCTGGCGAAGCGGACTTTTTGGGGAAATCTGACGCAGCGCCGCTTGCGCCTCTAGGAAGCTGAGGATTTTATTTTCCTGAGCAACTGCATAAGAACGACTCAGTTGAATCCAATCTTGAGCTTCCTTATAAACTGAAGTCTTCGGAGGAATCAGCTGGGCGGCGGTAATAGCACGGTCAAACTCTTCCTTCTCGAAATGCTCGGCAGTTATTTTTAGCAACTCCTGGCTCCAGAGATTGATTTCGGCTTTTGCCTTTGATTTGACATAGGTGTTGGGGTTCACCTTTCCTGCCAGGGCGATCGCTGGCGCGTATCCCTCAGGTGTCTTGGCTTCGGCAAATGTCTGCGCCTCTTCTAGCTGTTGCCAAGCTTTTTTTTCCTGACTCATCCGATCGATGAGTTTATCGAGTTGTTTTTGATCCCAGTAGCGGTTATCGAGACGAGACAAAGCTTGTATTTGCAATGAAGCTTCAAACCACTTTTGTTCTTTTAAAGTTGCTAAGAATTTTTTGGTAATCTCCTCACCCTTCCGCCAATCCCCTTGCCATTGTTTCATCGCTGCTTGCACCTCTGGATACAAGGGGCTAGAGGAGGGAACTTGGCGGGCAATGGCGATCGCTCCCTTTAAATCTCCTTGGTCAATTTTCTGACGGGCGATCGCCAAGAGCGATCGCGACCAGTCTTCCATCAGCCGAGTCGCTTCTGGATACACCGGGTTATCGGGGGACAAGCTCTTGACGAACTTCATTGCCTCCACCAGCTGCTCTAACTTGCCCGACTGAGCCGCCTGCTGGGCGCAAGTCAACCGATCCATTTCCGGAGCCAAAGGCGACATATTTTTACAGTTAACTTGGGGAGGAATCGTTGCCAGCAAGAAGAAAGCCGCGAGTGCCGTCCCACCCAACCCAAAGATAATACTTAGCCACAACAGCCACCACCGCGAAAATTTGTTTCGCCGTTTAAGCGGTGTCAGAGGCGGCTGCATCGCTGAGGCAGGGGCTTCAGTTTGCTCCGCATCCTCGTCCCGGAGCTTGGTGGCAGATGCGCTGGCATTCGAGACGACTCTAATTACCAGTTTGCGTCCCTGCCGTTGCCGCAATCGGTTTGCCGTGCGTACTTGAAATTCATGTAATTGTCTTTTCACTACCATCTCACTACCACTACCCTTGAGTCCTCGTTTTGCTGCTCCTGCTTGATGACATCGATCCGGAGCCGAATCGCCGTCAGCGTAAAGGGTCTAAAACTGATAATAAAAGCTTTAAGTTTGTAGGGGTAAAGCTTTTGTGAGTGAATTTAGAGATCGAGCTGATTTTTTGCACCCGTGCTTCGCTCTTACATAAGTTATCCTGAAATTCAACTCAATTAGGGATGATGAAAAACAGCTTCTACCCCATTCATCACGATTGGTCGGCACACCAGCCGCCTACACTCCCGATAACATGACTAATAAGTGGCATATTGAGTTATTTCCTAGAATTGAGGTGGGATGAGCCTTAGCATTCGGCATTGGCTGGCGGAACGCAACATTGAACTGGCAACCTTGAGGCACCCAGGCACTCAGATTGCCGGGATTGCCTTTCGCATTGTCCGGGATATGGAACTCAAGAGCCTGACACCTTTTGATATTAGTGTCTTAGCGGAAGTCTTAGAACTACCTTTGAGAGCAGCTTGGGAAGTGGCAGGCGTAGCTTCCCAACTTTGTGTGGGGTTGCTGCGTATCCTGAGTCAAAAAAAGCCCCTGAAGCGCAACGAAGGAACCTGGCTAACTTTCCAAATTGCTTACCTAAACGCCTTACAAGGAATTTTAGAACAAGAATCTCAACTGAGAAGACCGTGGTTGTCTCGTGCAGGCGTCCCAGGCGAGTCAGAAGACTTGTACGGGCAGGTCTGGGATGCGCCCCTTTCCGATCCCCAGTTGCAAGCCTTACTGAAAACTTTGCGTCCCGGACGCCTCACCGATAGTCAGGCAGAACAAGCGCTGAGTATGGTGGGCGACTCCTTTCTCGTGCAGCAGATGAACAGTACCGGCATTGCCTGGTTGATCGCCAATGGTGCCGAGGAAACAGAAGCCAAGTTAATCGCCCAACGCCTGGTTCATGGACTCCCAGGATATTTACTTGCCGCGATCGCTGAAAATGCCCTGCCGCTGGCACAACTACAGAAATTTGTCCAGCTAGGGAATTTATCAACTTGGCAGGATACTCCAGGCGCGGGAAACCCGGAGCGGAAGCGTTCTGGGTTCTCCACCACTTTGAATTTTGAGCCAAATCAAAACTCACACTTAAACACGCCACAATTTTCGCTGAACCTCGAACGAGAACGCTATCGAGCCAGCCTTCTACAATCTTTGAGCGAACCGTTACTGGCAGAACCTTTTGCCCTAAAGGATTTATACGTCCCCTTGAAGGGAGTGCTGCTCGAAGAAAGCTCCACCCGGTTAGAGACGAAAAATCCCAAGTCAGATCCGACCACGACACCGCTTGCCGCTAACGCCGTACCTGCGAAACCCGTGGATTTAATGGAGTGGGTCACGGCTCAGCTAAATGATACGACCAGCATTGCGGCGATCGAGAGTCTTCCGGGCACGGGCAAGACCAGTTTTTGCCAGATATTGGCATCAACCGTTGCTCAGGAGCTTTACCCTAGATGGATGCCAGCGTTTATCCGACTCAAGGACGCTACCTTGGGGCAAACTTTGGAGCAAACCCTGAACTCTGCCTTCCCTTGGGGCAGATTTACAGATGCAGATGGTTGGCTTTCACCAATGCATCCTCCTTGCTTGTTGATTCTGGATGGCTTGGATGAATTGCCCCGCTCAAGCCACGCAGGGCGTCATTACCATGCCTTCCTGAACCAGCTGATGCAGTTTCAAGGGGAAGCAATGGCGTCTTTTGAGGGCACGCCCCGCCACAAGATTATTCTGACCAGCCGGACAACTGGAAGAGAAGGAGAATATTTCGATCTTGCCTCTACTCTGATCCCTTTGCCTCACGATTTGCGGCGGCGGATTGCAATTCAGCCAATGGAACACGAGGAGTTCCGGGAGTGGTTCAAGCAGTGGTCGAAACTGCAATCGAAAGCGATCGCTCAAGGATATTTCGCCTTTGTCAAAGAAAGAGGCGGCTTTTCGACTCGTCCCGTCGGCACCCCAGGCGCTGCTAACGTACTCGCTGCCCTCGTCCGCAAGCCTTTGATGCTTTATCTACTGGGCATCTTGCATCGAGATGGACTGCTCAACGACACGATTTTTCACCTGACATTACCCCAAGCGAAGTTTGAAATTTACGACCGGATTTGCCGCTGGCTTTTGGCATACCCCGAAGCTGGCAGCGGTTCCATGCCTTTTGTGATTCGGGAAGGTCTGGCTCATGCTTACCGCAGCAATGATGCGATCGCTCATCTCCTGCAAAACCGACGCCCCCAAGACCTACGCCACCAGATGCAAGTGGCGGCACTGACCATTCTGCAAACAGGTCGCCATCAAGCCCCCCAATCCGCTGTAGAGGCGACCTTTACCAGAATGGTGACGGAGTCACAGAAACCGATAAACCCCCGCTTACAGCCGTCAGATGACACCCTGCCAGCCTTTTTCTTCCACACTCATCACTCAGCGATCGAGTTTTCTCACCGCAACCTGGGAGAATATCTCTGCGCTGAAGAAATTGCCGCTCAGATGCAAGCCCTCACCTTACCAGTCCAAGATACCTACGGTGAATTCACCTTTGCGATCCACTCGCCGATCAATGTAGCCCAGTATCTTTATCAATTACTGGGTTATGGCGTATTGTCAGTTGAAATCGAAGACATGGTAATTGAGCGACTGCGGCGGATTTTTGAGCGCAACCCGGCTCAGTTTAGCTTCAATGTTTTGTTTGAACGCCTCTATCGGTTTTACCGCACCTACTGTCGAGGTCGCTGGCTAGATGAAGGAATCGCCCACCAGTGTCATACCCAGTTGCAGGCGTTGCACAACCCCTTAAAAATCTTGCAAATCGATGCCGCCGTTGGGCTGAATGTCTTCTTGTTGCTCAGCGCGATCGCAAAGCAGATGCGCGAAGCACATCTCGGTCATCGGGCAACGCAGATTTCTTTCTGGCCTTGCGGCAACCCCGACCTGCCATCTGAATTTGACGCCGAAGCACTGCTGACTTTAATCGGTCGCACTGTTGTCCTATCTCCCACCGCCTTTTGGCAGAGGGCGCGGCACAGCCTCAGTCAATTACAGCTACGCTCTGCCTGTTTGAATCATGCTCTGTTAGCAGAGGCTAACCTCTGGCAAACCAATCTGTTAGCGGCTGAGTTAGCAGGAGCCAATTTAGCAGGTGCCAACCTCCAGCAAGCCAATTTGTCCTGGGCGAATCTCTCCGGTGCTGACTTATCAGGAGCCAATCTTGCTGGAGCAAGGCTTGAAGGGGCAAACTTGACAGGCGCTAACCTGCAAAGAACCAATCTTACGTTAGCGAACATCACTCATGCTTGTCTGTTTCAAGCCCAGTTAGATGATCAGAACCACTACTTTGCCCGGAAAAATGGTGCCCTATTTTCCTTGGAAGAGTTCCAGGCATACATTCAAAGATTACCCCGTCTCAAACAGGCTGGAAGCGCTCAGGACAAAGGCAGTGCAGATTCTGAACCTACAGTGTTTCTGATAGAAAGTGCCGAAGGAGAACCGATGTTGCCGGAAGAACCTATGGAGGATGAAGACGATGAAACGGTGATTGCAGAAACTTCTTCTACCCTAGGGGAACCCTTAGCATTCCAAGAAGCTCCGAAGGTAGATTCCCAATACGATGATGAGACGGCGCTAGTAGAAAACCCTCAACGAAGCAACTAGCTGTTGAGGGTGTTAAAAACTCTAGAACCGTATGAAGTATTCGTTAGGTTTCGCTAACGCCCAATCCCACTTACTAGCGCTAGTGGGTCTATTTGTAAATGTTAGGTAAAGGAAATTTGGAGCAGCGATTTAATCTCCAGTTTTCCCACCCTCAGTTAGCCCACTTAATCAAACTAGACAGCCTGCTACAAGCGTTTTTCACTAAACTTTAATCAGCCTGTAGTTACGCAAAATTTTCCGTCCCTACAAACGGTTTAAAAAATTATTGATATAGCAGCAATCGGTGTTAAAAAGTGGATTCTACCGTCTACTGATTACCCGTTCTCCGCTTGAGACCCAGATTCCGGTAATTTGTACCCGTAGAAGTTAATGCAATATTCACTAATCCGAACCCCTGTTTGTTGTTCAATTTCTTTAAGCAGGGTTTCAGGCAGTTCTACATAAACATCTAAAATCTGATTGGTATCCAGACAGTTTACGTGGCTGTGAGCGTCGCTGATATTGCCGTACAAACGGCCATCCGCACGCTCAATACACTCAATAATGCCTTGAACCGATAGCGCTTCTAAATTTTGATACACGGATGTATGACCGATGTCCTTACCTTGGTGGTTCAAGCGGTCATAAATTTCTCGCGCCGACAGGTGTTCTTTCGCTTGCCACAGCAATTCCAGAATGAAGCGGCGTTGACGGCTCACGCGCATACCCAGCGCTTGACAACGATTTAAGGCATCCTCTAACGAGCGAATAGGTTTAACCGCTGCCGCTTCTTTTTGCATACTTTAGACTTTGACACGCTTGCCTGCTAATCCAAACTCATTTCCACTTTAACCTAGCTATTCTCGGAATGTCCACCGTCCCAATATTCTAGGACAGCACTATCGAGTGCACCCGGTTAATTGATTCTATTGTTGCAGTAAATTTTCTTCTAGAAGGCGGGCGATCATGGCGGTTCTAGAAGTGACACCTAACTTGCCAAAAATCCGGCGTAAATAGGTAGCAACTGTCCAATGAGTGATGCCTAATTGATTTCCAATGCACTTGTTGGGAAGACCCTGTGCGACCAATCGGGCAATCCGCTGTTCTTGGGGGCTGAGGCTAATCCCGCGTTCTGACTTGGGGCGACAACGCACCAGATAATAGTGGGTTCCGTCAACATCAGATTCAAAGATTACTTCATCCACCGTCTGCTCAGATTTTTGAATCCCTTTGGATGGACTAACAGAATCAACTTGTTCTACAAGGTGCTTGAGCATTTCTTGGGGGATCATTGCCTCTCCTTGTTCTTTGGTTTTCATTTAACGATCAAAACTCGTAATTTCACGCAAAGTATCAGGAGTAGATGCCCGATCTTTATCAAATCTTCACAAAGCCTTGTGGAAAATACTTACTTCCTGACATAGTGTTGCTACAGGAAAATTGAGATGGATTTCGGAGATGGATGAATCCCCCAGATTTTTTGCTGAATGCATCGTATCCGCTCTATGCTGAAAAACCTGGAAGCGAAGCCTCAAGTTGCCTGTATTGTAAAGATTGCAAACCTGTACGCCGTATGGTTGCTGAAAGAATATAAGACTAAAGTGCGATTAAGTGAGATTAAGTGCGATCGCGCTGAGAGAATATCGCCAAACAAAATGTCTGTTAACGCAGTTATAACAGCGGGGATAACAAAAAGCTAACGACATCTTACAGCTAAAGCTCCTTTCTACCCTGGTCAGAAAGGGAAATGACGGTGGAAAAGCTATCAAGGGACATCAGGCGAATTGCCGCTAGCCCGACACAAAGCGTGGGACAACTAATTTAGAGCTGGGACTGACGTGACGGAGCAAGGCTGCAACAATGTAGAGAGAAGCCAGCGCTAGCCAGCGCTATTGTCGGCATTCAAAGTGTGTCACCTTAACAATGGTTCAATGACGACAGCAATCGCGCTCAATTCTGACTTAATTCAAACTCTGGATCTGTCGCCGGTGCAGTCGGCGATCGAAAAGTTGCTCCAAGAGGGAGCGATCGCATCCTCGGAACAGCAACTGCGTTTTGAGATTGACTATCCCCGCGAACCGGAAGATCCACGAGAACTCTCCGAAATCCCAGAAGTCCGTCTATGGTTTATTCGCTTAGATGCCCAATATCCCTGGATGCCCTTTCTGCTGGATTGGAAATCCGGTGAACTCGCCCGCTACACTGCTATGCTCGTGCCACACCAGTTCAATCGGACAGAAGGGATTGAGTACAATCCCGAAGCCCTAGAGATTTTTGTGATGCAAAAAATCTTTGTCTTGACACAATGGATGAAGCAGATGGGAATCCCCAGCACCTCTCGTGTAAAGTCAATGGCTAAAATGCTGGGCTATGAGCTGGATGATGCCTTCTTTGAGTTAATCGGCTGATATAGCCGTCCTAAATGCTTTGTAAAGGCGAGATACCCGACTTCTCCAAAAAGTCGGGTATCTAAACCACTGGTATCTCACAACTAACATGGGATTACTATTGCTATAGATACATAGATAGCAGATCAGCCTAGCTCCTAACTCCTCAGCCGTCTTTCACTCACTCCTCAGCCCTCAGTCCTAAACTCCTAACTCCTCAGCCGTCTTTCACTCACTCCTCAGCCCTCAGTCCTCAGTCCTAACTCCTAACTCCTAACTCCTAACTCCTCAGCCCTCAGTCCTCAGTCCTAACTCCTTTTTAAAGATAGCCTTCCAGCGTTTCAGGTTAAAATCAATTGCGGAAGACTCTAAAACATTGGGAGAGGTTCCGTTGCCTACACTTGGCGTCAATATCGATCACATTGCCACCATTCGGCAGGCACGACGGACAGTAGAACCAGATCCGGTGGCAGCAGCGGTGCTGGCAGAACTTGCCGGTGCCGATGGGATCACGGTGCATCTGCGGGAAGACCGGCGGCATATTCAAGACCGGGATGTGCGATTACTGCGGCAGACAGTGCGGACTCATTTAAATTTGGAGATGGCACCCACCGAAGAAATGGTCGCGATCGCTCTCGACATCAGACCCGATTACGTCACTCTCGTGCCCGAAAAACGCGAAGAAGTGACGACAGAAGGCGGATTGGATGTTTCCAGTCAAATCGACCGAATTGGGGAAATGGTGACAAAGTTGCAAGACGCCGGAATCCCCGTCAGCTTGTTCATCGACGCCGATCCCGGTCAGATTATGGCAGCTGCGATTATTAAGGCGAAGTTCATTGAACTGCACACGGGTTGCTATGCCGAAGCAGCAGATGAAACCAGTCGAGAGAAGGAATTAGCCGTGTTAGCCAAAGGATGCGAGCAAGCGCGTGCTGCTGGCATCCGGATCAACGCCGGTCACGGTCTTACCTACTGGAACGTTTACCCTGTTGCTTGCCTTGAAGGGATGGAAGAACTCAATATTGGTCATACCATTATTAGTCGGGCAGCTCTTGTCGGAATAGAACGAGCCGTTCGAGAGATGAAACAAGCAATGTTCGGTCATTGGTAACAACTGAAGTGTCATGAGTCATGAGTCCTTAGTCACTCGCTAATGACTCATCATCGATTGCTAACAACCCATTACCCATTAACAACCTATTAAGATGCAAAATTACTACTACGTTCTGGCTAGCCAACGCTTTTTACTTGAAGAAGAACCCTTGGATGAAGTCCTCAAAGAGCGTACCCGTAACTACCACGAACAAGAAAAAGAAATTGATTTTTGGCTAGTCAAGCAACCGGCATTTTTAGAGGCACCGGAAATGGCAGCAATTAAGTCTCAGTGCCCTCAACCTTCTGTGGCAGTCATTTCTACGAATTCCCAATTTATTACCTGGTTAAAGCTGCGGTTAGAGTTTGTGCTGAGCGGGGAATTTCAGGCACCTTCCCAAAGTATCCCTAATCCAGTTGCTTCCCTCGCATCCGTTTCCTGAGAAGGCAAAAGTAAACAGTTAAAAATTAAGAAGAAAAGCAAAAAGGAAAAACTGAAAACATGAAAAAAATCTTTCTTTTGCCTTTTGCCTTTTTTCTTTTGCCGAGTGCAGTTGCCTCTGCTCAATCGTCGCCTCCCACTTGTCAGCCGCCTCCCCAAGGCGAGTATTTGGTATTAGTGGGAAGCCAAACGAGGGAAAGTCAAGAGCAAATTCAACGAACGTTGCCTAACAACACAAGTACGTCAACTTGTAAATATCTTGAAGATACGATGACGCGGATTGGTGGCTTCAGGAGCGTGGAAGATGCCAACGGTTGGGCACGTTATCTGAATGAGATTGTTGGGCTATCGGCTTTCGTTCTCCGACCTCCAGAGGCACCGGCAAATCCAAATGCACCCACCTATAAACCGCAGGCACTCGGTGCTGGTTATGCGGTGTTGGTGGATTATTCAAGCAAACCGGAAGTAGCGGCTCAAGTACGGCAGATGTTGGGTCGCGATGTTGGCTTGGTTTCCTATGTCCAACGTCCTTATTTACTGGCGGTTCACACAACCAATTCAAATGAGGCAAATTCGGCTTTGAGAAGATTGAGCGATCGCGGTTTTTTGGTAATGCTAGTCGATAGCCGCCGAGTGACACTGCTCAGGTCATCAGTGGTGAGTAAATAGCCAATCGTTGCGAGCGGTCATTAGTCCTGGTCACTCGCTAATCACTAATGACCAATCGCTAATACGCTGGCCCTGCTAAGCAGGAGACAGCGATGCCGAGTGCTGAACCGACAATCACCTGAAACGGCGTATGTCCCAGTAACTCCTTGAGACGGTCTTCGTTAAACTTGTGATGTTCTTGAAATAGCTCATCGATAATTTGGTTCAGGATGCGAGCTTGCTTACCCGCAGCCTGACGGACGCCAGCGGCATCGTACATGACGATAACGGCAAAAATGGTGGCTAGCGCAAATTCAATACTGTCCCATCCCACCGTTTGTCCAATGCCGGTTGCCAGCGCTGTTACCAATGCTGAATGAGCGCTTGGCATCCCGCCAGTGGTGACTAAGACGCGCACATTCACCTTGCCATGTTGGGCTAAGTCGATGATCAGCTTGGATGCTTGAGCAATTAAACAAGCTACGGTCGCAACCAGTAGCACATGGTTTTCTAGGATGTGGGCAAAGTCCTGCATTTTGTTTTGCGTTGGGTAAAAGCGAGCAGCATGGTTCGTATGAGCGTTAAGGAGTGAGGGGTCGAGAACTCAGGATGGAATAAACGGATCATCCTGCTTATTTTCTAGTGAGTGCGAGTAGTAATGAAATCTGCGATCGCAATCAGGGGATTAGCTTTTTCTCCAAAGGTTGCCAGTTCTCCTTTGGCGGCGTCAATCAGTTGCTGAGCCTTAACTTTTGATTCCTCAAGTCCCCAAAGTCGCGGGTAAGTTGCCTTTTGGGCTTGAATGTCCTTCCCAGCAGTTTTCCCCAACTCCTCCTGAGTCGCCGTGATATCCAAAATGTCATCCACAATCTGAAACGCCAACCCAATATTTTGGGCGTAGCGAGACATCCGTTGCAAGGTTTCCATTTCTGCTCCCGCTAAAATCGCGCCGCAGACCACACAAGCTTCTAGTAGCGCCCCTGTTTTGTGGGTATGAATGAAAGTGAGCGTTTCTTCCTGAATATCCGGCTTTCCTTCAGATTCCAAGTCAACGACTTGACCGCCCACCAAGCCCGCAGCACCAACTGCTTTGGCTAACTGAGCAATTACCTGCAACACTCGCGCTGCCGGTACATTCTGGGTATTTGAAGCAATGAACTCAAAGGCGTATGTCAGTAGACCATCCCCCGCCAGAATGGCAATATCTTCACCATAAACCTTATGGTTGGTCAATTTGCCCCGCCGGTAGTCGTCGTTATCCATCGCCGGTAAGTCATCGTGAATCAAGGACATGGTATGAACCATCTCCAAGGCGCAAGCAGTGGGCATCGCCATTTCTAGGGTGCCTCCAGCCAGTTCGCAGCTGGCAAGGCAAAGAATCGGACGCAGGCGCTTACCTCCAGCCAAAAGCGAGTAGCGCATCGCCTCATAAATTTTCTCTGGATACGTGACTGGGAGGGAACTATCCAAAGCTGCTTCTACCAGAGCTTGTTGTTGAGTCAGGTAGGTTGAAAGGTCAAAGGTCGCTGATTCACCTTTGGGAGCATGAAGGTCATCTGTCGCTAACATCCCGTGATTCCTTGTAGCACAGTCGTTTCCGTAACAATTTTACGGGGCTTTGGGTCACAAAAAGTTACGAATTATGAGCGATCGGTGTTGAGTGATGGAATTCGTCCAGAATCCTTACGCCTCAAACCGTCTTCATTCAATCAAAACTAGAGATAGCGCTGGCTGTAGCTCCAGACTGTATTTTGCAGCAGCATGGCGACGGTCATCGCGCCAACCCCGCCGGGAACTGGGGTGATAAACTTTGCGACCTTTTTGACGGAATCGAAGTGGACATCTCCCACTAAACGAGAATTACCGGCGTCGTCGGTGACGCGATTGATGCCAACATCAATGACGACCGCGCCAGGTTTGACCATCTCGGCGGTAATCAGCGCTGGACGCCCCACGGCTGCCAACAGAATATCAGCGCTGCGGGTAATGGCTGGGAGATCGTGCGATCGCGAATGGGCGATGGTAACGGTGGCATCTGCGTCTAAGAGCATCAAAGCCAACGGCTTGCCCACGAGGATACTTCGCCCTACGACTACTGCCTGTTTTCCCTTCACATCAATCTGGTATTCCTGCAACAGGCGCATGACTCCGGCTGGCGTGCAGCTGCGTAAACCAGCTTCAGAGCGCACCAGCCGCCCCAAGTTCAGGGGGTGTAGTCCATCGGCATCTTTATGTGGATCGATTTGATGCAGCAGGGAAACAGCATCCAAGTGGTTAGGTAGGGGCAGTTGAACGAGAATTCCATCAACTCGCTCATCCTGATTCAGGTTTTGAATGACTTGCTCTAGTTCTGAAGCGGTCGTTTCCGTCGGGAAATGGGAACCATAGGAGGCAATCCCAACTTTGGCACAGGCGCGTTCTTTATTCCGCACGTAGGCAGCGCTGGCTGGATTATCGCCAACCATCAGCACTGCGAGTCCCGGCGGGCGTCCCGCCGTGGCTTGTATTTGCTGAATTTGCTCTTGTAGCTGTCCGTAAATTCGTTCAGCGAGGGCTTTACCGTCTAATAGTTGGGCGATTGATTCGTCCATTGTGGTGTCAGGAATGTGGGCAGGAATTCGTTCTTTGGGGATGAAACAGAGCGCATCTGTCATAGGATAGTTTCGCAGATTTCCCACCCTTACTGCCAAAGGATAATGAGAGAAAAGGAACGCGATCGCGTTTTTCCGTTTGCCTTGTAGCTGCATCGCAGGGCGATTTCCTTCGACTTGTTTGCATTTAATCTTATTTGAGGCAATCCTGCCCGACTGTAAATCTTTGGAAGATTCACTATATTTGTACCAGTCAGAGCCATCTGGATAGGGATAAGTATTAATACCGAAATAGTGAGAAACTTGAGATTTCCCCGATGCAAGATATGAGGTCAGTCAAAATCCGGGTATTGCAATTCAGCACCACCACGCTACTTTTGGGTGGGTTGTTCGGCTGCGGTCATGTGGCTCAGTCTGGATTGGGTCTGTTTAACAACCGCAGTGTCCCGATCACCAGTATTAGCGATCTTCAACAGAGTTATGAGGGCAACCCAACGGTTTATCTGGAAGGCAAGGTAGCATCTCAAGCGCCTTTTGTGGGAAGCGGCGCTTATGAATTGCGAGATGCGACGGGAAAAATATGGGTTTTCACCAGCCAGAGTCTCCCCGATAGAGGAGATGAAGTTCTAATCAAGGGGAAAGTACAGTATCAAAGCATTCCCTTCGCAGGGAAAGATTTAGGAGAAGTTTTTCTTCAGCAGCAGGAACAGCTAGAGCGGAAGCCAGCGAAAAAGGGAGTACCTTTACTACCGGAAGGAAGCTATGAACAATAAACCAATTGTTGAGGTAGCGATCGCCATCCTCTATCGCCACGGCAAATTTCTCCTCCAGCTGCGCGACAACATCCCCGGTATTCTCTACCCCGGACACTGGGCATTTTTTGGCGGGCACCTCGAACCAGGAGAAACCCCAGAAGAAGCCATCAAGCGGGAACTGCTGGAGGAAATCGGCTATACACCGCCCGCGTTATCATTATTTGGCTATTATCCCGATACCTACGTTCTTCGCCATGTCTATCAGGCACCCCTTCCCGTGGAACTTAACCAGCTAGTGCTAGGAGAAGGTTGGGATATGGATTTATTAACGCCTGAAGAAATTCAACGCGGCGAGGGTTACTCTGAAAAAGCTAGGCAAGTACGACCGTTAGGCACTCCTCACCAAAAAATTTTACTGGATTTTATGGACAAGTTTCCTCAATTGACTGTGTAGCCAGAAGCATAACTTTTTAGTTGTTATGAATCCCGATTTCAAAACCTCAACATGATGCAATCAGCAAACAAATTACCGCGATGGGTCGTTTTAGGATTGGCATTTCCCCTCGCCGTTCTCAATGGTTGGCTATTGCTGCTCGTGTTGCAATATTTTCAACCTCTAGTTAGCGTTTTTGTTGCCGCACTCCTGCTGGCTTTTGTATTAGATTACCCTATCCGTTTTTTACAGCAACAAGGAGTTAAACGGAACAATGCGGTCGTCGCTGTTTCCCTAGTGGCGTTGCTAATTTTGGTAGGTTTGGGACTTACCTTAGTTCCGATCATTTGGCAACAGCTCAACGAACTAGCTAATATATTGCCTAGTTGGATTGATTCGGGGAGGCAACAACTCCAAGCTTTTCAAATTTGGGCTGAAACTCAGCAACTTCCGATTAATTTAGGCGGAATCGTTACTCAACTAACAGACCGATTATCCAGTCAGCTTCAAAACGTAACGGGTAGAATTCTTAATTTTGCCTTTGATACGATTGGCACTGCTGTCAATGTTCTGCTAACAGTGGTTCTAACTTTCTATCTAATATTAAATGGAGATCGTCTCTGGGACGGAATTTTTAAGTGGTTTCCGGCTAGCTTTAGTTCCCAAGTAAGGCAAGCTCTCCGCGAAGATTTCCATAATTATTTTATCGGTCAGGCGACGTTCGCTGCTTGGAGCGGATGTGTGATCACGCTGGCATTTCTGGCTTTGCGAGTGCCGTTAGGATTATTGTTTGGAATTGCAATTGGTTTTTTGGCTCTTTTTCCCTTTGGTGCCGGAATCGGTATCAGCATTGTTAGTCTGCTAGTAGCATTACAAAATTTTTGGCTAGGGGTGGAAGTGTTCGCTGTAGCTGCCGCTATCGATCAAATCAATGCTAATTTCATCGCGCCTCGCATTTTAGGTGGTTTTACTGGCTTAAATCCTGTTTGGATTTTGCTTTCGCTGTTGATAGGCGCGAAGCTGGGAGGGCTATTGGGGTTATTAATTGCCGTACCTTTAGCAAGCTTCATCAAAAGTACCGCAGATAGCTTGCGCGATGGCAAATGGAACGAGATAGAGGAGATTGAATCTGACTCTACACCCTTAAATGTTTCGCCCGTCATAGCGTCTAAGAACTTAGCGAGCGATGCCGGGAGTTGATGACTGTTTTAATTGGTACAAATGCCCCTTGAGAAGGCAAGACTAATAAATGTTTCTTGAAGCAACGCCGATAGTTTGGCACAACGGAAAGTTAGTTGAACGGGAAAATGCTGCGCCTTCTATTGCTAGCCATTCTCTGCATTTAGGGATCGGCGTTTTTGATGGGATCATGGCTTATTGGAATCGCGATCGCTATTACATTCATCGCTTAGATGCACATCTAGATCGCCTTCGCAATGGTTCTACACATATTGGTTTGGGTTTTTCTTGGTCGAACGAAGACCTGAAAGCAGGTATTTCGGCACTTTTAGAGGCAGTTCCGGCAACAAATTACTATATCCGACCGATTGTTTATCGCTCGGTGCCTCAACTGAACTTTAACGATACAATGCCGGTCGATGTGACCATCTTGGCAGTGACGATTCCTCGCGATGTTGATAAATCTTTGACTTGCCACATCTCCCCTTATGAACGGGTTTCTGGTAACGCAATTCCAGTGGCGTGGAAACTCTGTGGAACTTATGTAAACAGTTATTTAGCTCGTCGTGCTGCTGAAGTAGCTGGATTTAATGATGCGATTTTGCTTGACCAACAAGGCAGAATTACTGAAGCGGCGGTAGCTAACCTTTTTTTCCTGCAAAAGCATACAGTGATTACGCCTGCGCTGACTGCGAATATTTTCCCTGGTATCACCCGCGCCACACTGCTTGATATTGCAGGGGAATTAGGAATTGAAGTGGTTGAACGGGATGTGCGACCAGAGGAATTAGGGAATTTTGACGGAGCTTTTCTGGCTGCGACGATGATGGAGTTGAAGCCATTAGCAAGTATTCATCCTTATGAATATGATTCGGCAAATCATCCTCTATTTCGACGCTTCTTGAAGGAATTTCGCGAAATTACGCACCAGTAGGAACGATTTTTAGCATCTCGCAAACTTCCTTTTGTGGAGACACGATTAATTACGCCGCTACATCCCCTGGCGGGTGAAGACGTTCAGTACAAGATTTCAGGTTAACAAACTGCAAACAACGGCAAGAGATACCTGCGGTAAAGTCATTAAAGACCTTGGCGTAGCACTGACTTTCCATGAACGTTCCTGACTCGGCATCTACCCCGACCGAACCCAAAATCCGTAACGCTGACTCTCGACTGGTGGATCGCAGCAAGCTGAGTAAGATGTACCACCATTATGTAGAAGTGAAGGATAAGTATCCTCATGCACTGCTGCTGTACCGGGTGGGAGACTTCTTTGAAACCTTTTTTCAGGATGCGATCGCTGTATCGAGAGAACTCGAACTCGTCCTCACCAGCAAGCAAGCGGGAGAAATTGGTCGGGTGCCGATGACGGGAGTGCCGCACCATGCTTGGGAACGCTACACGACTCAGCTGGTGGAGAAGGGGTATGCGGTGGTGATCTGCGATCAGGTAGAAGACTCTGCCGATACTGACCCTGGAAAGCTCGTGAAGCGGGAAGTGACGCGGATTCTCACCCCCGGTACATTGCTGGAAGAAGGGATGCTGAATGCGCGTCGCAATAATTACTTGGCGGCGGTGGTTCTTGCCGGGAATCATTGGGGTTTAGCTTATGCAGATATTTCTACTGGGGAATTTCTCACGACCCAATCGAGCGAATTAGAGCATTTGACGCAAGAATTGATGCGTTTGCAGCCTTCTGAGGTTTTGGTGCCGACGAATGCGCCAGATTTGGGCAGTTTGCTGCGACCGGGGGAGACTTCCGAGCATTTGCCGAGTTGTTTACCGCCATCTTTTTGTTATGCGTTGCGATCGCAAACTCCTTTTACGGCGGGTGAATCGAGACATCGACTATTGCAGCGGTTTAAAGTGCGAAGTCTAGAAGGACTCGGTTGCGAACACCTCCCCCTTGCCGTCCGCGCGGCGGGTGGTTTGCTGGAATATCTGGAAGACACCCAGAAAGAAAACCCCGTCCCTCTCCAGTTCCTCCGCACCTACACCCTCAGCGATTATCTAATTCTCGACCACCAAACCCGCCGCAATCTAGAAATTACGCAAACGGTGCGGGATGGCACCTTTCACGGTTCCCTGCTTTGGGCATTGGATAGAACTAGCACGGCAATGGGGGGACGTGCCTTGCGGCGGTGGTTGCTGCAACCGCTACTGGATCTCAAAGGCATTGCAGCGCGGCAAGATACGATTCAAGAATTAGTCGAAAATAGTTTTCTGCGGCAAGATTTGCGCCAATTGTTGCGGCAAATTTACGATTTAGAACGGCTAACGGGTCGCGCTGGTTCCGGCACGGCAAATGCGAAGGATTTAGTTGCTTTAGCGGATTCTCTGGCAAAATTGCCGGAATTAGCAGAACTGGTGGCGGATGCTTGCTCTCCGTTTATGAGAGCTTTGCAGAAGGTGCCGCCGGAATTGGAACAGCTGGCAAAGAAACTCAGCGCCCATTTGGTAGACGCGCCTCCCATCCATATCAAGGAAGGCGGTTTGATTCGCCCCAATGTGAATGTTCAGTTGGATGAAATGCGAAGTCTTGCCCAAGAGGATCAGCAATGGGTGGCGAATCTGGAGGTGACGGAGAAGGCGCGAACCGGAATTTCCACGCTGAAGGTGGGCTTTAATAAGACATTCGGCTACTACATCAGCATCTCTCGCACGAAAGCCGACCAAGTTCCCGATAACTACATCCGCAAGCAAACGCTGACGAATGAGGAACGCTACATTACTCCGGAGTTGAAGGAGAGAGAAGCGCGGATTTTGACGGCACGGGATGACTTAAATCGCCTGGAATATGAGATTTTTACTTCTTTAAGAGAAGAAGTGGGGCAATACGCAGAACAAATTCGCACGATTTCTCGTGCGGTGGCGGCGGCTGATGTGTTGTGTGGTTTGGCTGAGGTGGCGGTTTATCAGGGTTATTGCTGCCCTCAGATGGTGGAAGGTCGGGAAATTCGGATTAGTGATGGGCGTCATCCGGTGGTTGAGCAGTCTTTGCCACCTGGGTTTTTTGTGCCGAATTCGACTGGGTTGGGGAGGGGGGAGTTAACCCCACCCCAGCCCTCCCCGCAAGCGGAGAGGGAGAACCTCACCCCGCTTGCGGGGGGAATCAGGGGGGTAGAAGAAAGACCGGATTTAATTATTTTGACGGGTCC
The DNA here is from genome assembly GCF_039961975.1 of Trichocoleus sp. DQ-A3. NCBI lineage: Bacteria > Bacillati > Cyanobacteriota > Cyanophyceae > Leptolyngbyales > Trichocoleusaceae > Trichocoleus > Trichocoleus sp. DQ-A3. The sequence goes on from NZ_JAMPKC010000016.1 coordinate 19,526, forward strand.
GAATGCGAGTGGGAAGAGTTGTTATTTGCGGCAGGTGGGGTTAATTCAGTTGATGGCACAAATTGGTAGTTTTGTGCCAGCTAGGGCGGCGACTTTGGGAATATGCGATCGCGTTTTTACCCGTGTTGGTGCTGTAGATGATTTGGCGACGGGTCAATCTACTTTTATGGTGGAGATGAACGAGACGGCGAATATTCTCAATCACGCAACGGCGAAGTCTCTGGTTCTGTTAGATGAGATTGGTCGGGGGACGGCTACGTTTGATGGTCTTTCGATTGCTTGGGCGGTGGCGGAGTATCTTGCCAGTGAAATTCGCTCGCGGACGATTTTTGCCACTCATTACCACGAATTGAACGAACTTGCTTCAATTTTGCCGAATGTGGCAAATTACCAGGTGACGGTGAAGGAGTTACCCGACCAAATTATCTTTTTGCATCAGGTGCAACCGGGAGGCGCTGACCGTTCCTATGGCATCGAAGCAGGGCGGCTAGCAGGTTTACCCGCACCCGTGATTCAACGCGCCAAGCAGGTGATGAGCCAAATTGAAAAGCATAGCAAAATTGCTATCGGGCTGCGCCAAGGTGGGCAGGTAGAGGAATCATCTACCTTCTAGAGAGGAAAATGCATACTTCTGTCTTTTTGGCAAGATTATTTTCCTCATACTCAGTCCACTTGATAAATAATCAAGCGGGACTAAAATCAGTAAATCTTTATACAAAATTGCTAACAATTCAGTAGTTTCTGGGTTTCATTTAGGCACCTAGAGGGCGCACATTAGTATTAGGGATCGGGCACCGTAGTTCTACTAAAAAAAGATTAATTAGGGAACTTATTTGCAGGGTGTTAGTGTCTGAATTCCTATCAACCAGTACGCATTAGCACTTTTCGTAGCAACTATAAACGAGTTAGCGTTCCGAAAGGTGGCATCTCCAAAAGGAGATTCGCAGCATTAACGAGAAGGCTCGCTTCAGGAATTAGGGAAAAGCAATCTGCAAGTCAATTCATACTTAATTTGCCGGAACCTTTAATTTTTTCCGGAAATTGTAAGCATCTGGGTGCATATTCTACCAATACAATTAATGCCCTTTGTAATAACAGCACCCCTGTCAATGTTTGCTATGGAAGAAGTTACTACCCCTGCCTCTCCCACAGAAACTATCGCTCAAAAGGCTAGCCAGCTAAGCCTAATTGTTCAGGCTTTGGTGTTGACGGGCATTTTATCTTTGACCGCTACACTAACGCTCCCCAATCGCAAAGTTACGATTTCAAATCCTCGTTCTGGGGTTAGTTTATTAACATCGGTTCAGAATGCGGTTTTGCAGGACGTGTCTCAACATTCAGGGTTGCCAAAGGCGGCGCTAAATATTGTCCAAACTCAACCGCAAACTTGGTCTGATGACTGCTTAGATATTAATAACTTGGAGGTGCTTTGCACCGAGATGCAAGTTCCTGGCTGGCAAGTCACGGTAGGGAATGGGCAACGCCGCTGGATTTATCGCACAAATGCATCTGGCTCGATGGTGAAGCTGGCTCAAGGCGTCACACCCAATCAATAGAGCGGAAAGTAGGGAAGGTTACTGGCGATCGCTATCGAACGTATATAATTCGTGCATCTAGTTTCAGCGATCGCAATGCGTAATAGATACTTTTCGCACTGGATTGGTCGGGAAATGACCCCGCTAAAATGTAATTTCCTAAATTTGACTTGGCGATCAATGCATCGGGTACGCACTGACGCACTTGTTCCAGCGTGGCTTCACTTCCGGAGGGAACCACGACCACATAGTGATATTTAGGCAGGCGTCCCAGAACGATTAAATTCCCTTCCTGACGAGTATTAAAACCGGGTCTTTGCGATATATTCAGCAGCTCGGAACAGGGCGATGCTTTCACGCTTGACGCTTGCAAATTCCAAATAATCCAACTAACCGCAGCTAATATAATCAACTTACTGATTCTAGGAAAAGTTTGAAAATTAGCTGTTAGTTTGTTGTCAGCGATTGGTTGTGTAAAAGTGGGTTTAATCAAGATATCTGCTAATCGCGAGTAGATGCACAAATCCTCTTCAAACGGTGAAGTTAAAAGAAATTTCACGCTGGGTGTGCCGCTTTAGGCTGAAATATTCAGTGGAGGTGCGATCGCTTCCGCTGGATCTGCCAAGTTGACCTTCTCTCCCTGGATGCAGTAAATAATTGTTGCCTGTTCTCGTCCCCGCAGTTGAATGGCGCGGACAGCAGGCCCGTGATAGCGATCGCTTGCATAAGCAAATGTACTGCCACTGACAATCATTTGGTAGGGGTTGTGAATTTTTACTTCTTTATTCATCGGTTCCAGTCTGGCGGCAACATTGACGGTATCCCCCAAGACTGAATAATTCAGGCGTCGGGAACCTCCCACACTTCCGGCAACCACTGGACCTGTGTGAATGCCAATCCCTATCTCAATCGTAGGCTTGTTAGCGTTGTGGAAGCGCTGGTTGAGCTTTTTGAGTCGTTCCTGCATCGCAATTCCTGCCGCGATCGCATTTAGGGCGTCCTGTTGAATTTCTTCCGGCGTGGTGTGCGAAAACGGAATCCCGAAAACCGCCATAATTGCATCCCCAATATATTTGTCGATCACACCACCACGATCCATGATGCAATCTGTCATGGCGTCTAGGAACAGGTTCAGCCACTCGATTAATTCCCCCGGCGGTAGTTTCTCGGAAATACTGGTAAAACCCCGGATATCGGCAAATAAAACCGTGACCATCATTTCTTGGGCTTGCAGCTTCCCTTTGTGGAAGATTTCGTCTTTCCGGTGCCAAATGAGGTCAGCCATTTCTGGCGCAACGTGCTTGGCAAACAAACTCATCAGTTGTTGCTTTTCATATTGTTCTCGCAGCTGAACGCCGATCCCAGCAGCGATCGCGGTTCCCACAGGTGCGACGATGGGCAACCACCAGCCATCGTCGATGAAGGCACTCAGGGCAAAGATTACCCAACCACTCGGTAACAAAATAGCGATCGCCATTCGCGCCCACACTCCCTGTTTTAACAACAGCCAGCTAGTAATCGGGGCAATCCCCAACAACAAGAGCATTACTGTTGTTTTAGGCAGCGTGTGCAGCAGCTTGTCGTTCAGCAAGTTATCAATTAACGCCGCATGGAGATAAACTCCAGCCGTAGGAGGATTTTGATTGTAAGGCGATCGCAAGCGATCGATAGCGGTTGCCGTGACACCGACTAAAACAAACTTGTTGGCGAAGGCTTTCGCGTCAACTTTGCCTTCCATGATTGAGGCATAAGAATAGGTGGAGACATTTTGGGTTGGCCCAGGCCAGTTAATCCAGACATCTTTACGCCTCTGAACCTCAGCCAGATGAGGCAGGGATACCGCCTCTGGTGCCTCTAGCAGCATTGCTAAACCGAGAGCGGGTTTGGTGCCAAAAAAGAGGGCTGCCTGTCGGCTAATGCCGTCTGCGTCGGGATTGTGCCAAATTTGACCTTCCCCAAGTGCCGCTTTTTTTAATTCGGGTAATATTTCCAGAGGTTGCCCTCGATTGTCCCAAGCCGTTGCCAAGATGACATTGCCAGATTTAGCGATCGCTTTGGCAAATTTCTCATCCCCTTGGCCTGGATCGACGAACAACACATCGAAACCAATGACTGCTGGAGAGGCTGGTTCTAGCTTCTGCAACAATTGGGCATAGCGATCGCGCGACCAAGGAAATTTCCCGTATTTCTTTAAACTCGCATCGTCAATCGCAATCACCGCGACCCGACGATCCCAATTCGTCTGCGGTAAGATACTGGCGCTACGAGCTTGAAACAGCGCACTGTATACAAGCCGTTCCAGGGGTTGCCATGCCCCTATCTGCCATAACCCGACAGACAATAAACCGACCATTGCGCCCGGAACGATTGATTGACTGCTAGAAATAAAACGCTGATTTTTTTTAAACCAATTTTTGATTAACACGTTGATTCCATCAAAAACATCAACCATCGCGATCGCTTGCCTGGAAACATACGGACTTTTCCCAAGCGTTCCGCACGCTCACCGGATGGTAAATGCCCCTGATGGAATACTGAATTTATCGCGATTCTCTATTCTTGGATGCAGTCCAGTTGAACCCCGCCCCTGTCCTTACCCTTGAACGAGGCTACCGTGTATACACAAGTCTTCTTGAACTTGCAAGTCCCGTTTTGATCCCCCCAACCCCCCTTGAAAAGGGGGGCGAATTAAGTCAAAGTCCCCCTTTTTAAGGGGGATTTAGGGGGATCAATCAACGTTTTGCCAATTAATCAAAGATGTGTATACACCGTAGGGGTTGGGGGTGAGGTTACGAGTGTGTATATATGCACTAAGAGTGAGAACTGCTACAAGCTTGATTCAGACAAAACGCGATCGCATCACGAGATACGCGATCGCGTCACAGTATTGGCGCTTTCAAGTTCTTTGACGACTTCTCCAGTAACTCATGCCCTTGAGAATTTTTACCTCACTCGTGCGGAGGATTTTGCCAATTGATTCGCGTTCCCAAGCTCAGATTGAGAACGCGAATTCGTGGGTTGCTGCCTCGTCTTTTCCGACTAAAAAGGAGAGGAAAAGGCTATCCGATAAAAATTATTGATTCACAGGATTCTCCGATGTCCCCGCACTATTCGGAATTTCCAATTCATAAACTTGTTGATTGCCCAAGGGATTCCGCACGACTAATCTCAGCTGCCGATTAGACGGGATTGGCACCACCGTATCGAGTTGTCCCTCGCCTCCCGTATCCACAATCTGATTATTCACTAACACTAAATTGATTGGGTCTACCGTTCCAGTGACTCTAACTTGACCATCACCTGTCACCGAGAGAACCTGTAATTTCAGTCTCGTGTCACCTGTTGTCACCTTGGGAATCGTTGGAGCCTGTCCCGGAACAATTAAAGCAGAATACCCCGGCTCTACCAACACAGTTTTCCCTCGCGCACTAAAGGCTACTTTGCCTCGGATAGTTGAAAGCCCAGTTTTCCCATTGGAACCGACGGTGACGCCAAATTCTGTGCCTCTCGTCCCAGCAACGCCCCCAGGCGTCTCCACTTCAAAGCTAGAGTTAGGGTTAGTAAAAGGTCGTACTTTGGCGCTGACCTGTCCCTTATCCATATAAAGGCGCGTTTGTTTGCTACCATCCTTACTTGTCTTTAAAGTCTTGACTTGCACGTTGGTGTTTTCGGAAACCTGAACCGTACCGATGCCATCTTCCATCGCTAAAACAGCACTGGCGTCGAAGTTGGTGCTGAGACTACCGGATGCCTGCAAGCGATCGCCAACTTTCACTGGCTTTCCTTGAGTTGTTACCGTACCGTTCGTTTCTTTGACTTCTATCGAGCGTGGACTAACCGCAGCTCGAACACTTTCGGAGATAAACGATAAGGAAGTAAGGACTAAGCTACCGGCTAACAGGGATAATCCTAGTAGGGTGACTGGAAAAACAGGGAACTTCATAGAGAATCGGGAGCCATAACGGGTGAACGCAAAGACGATTTAAGGACTACTGAAAGAAAAAAAGGTTTCTACAGCAACTTTGGTATGATTCTTCGCTTGCAACAATTTCAAATCAGGATTCTGACAGCTTCTCGCCGTTCCTGGCGGCAGTTTTTTTTGAGTTGCCTCTTGACACTGGTTGTTTCTTTCAGCTGCCTGCTGGGGACGCCATCAGCTTTAGCGGGTATCAACGACGACAACTTTGACGGGAATGTTTTTCTCCTCTATGGCGGCAATGCCTCGCTGGTTCCCCCGCGAGTGGCATTGGCAGATTCTCTTAAAGGAGGTAAACCGGCATTGTTGGTGTTCTACGTGGACGACAGTAGCGATTGCAAGCAACACGCAATCGTCGTTTCGCAGCTTCAAGCTTTTTATGGTCGAGCCGCTGATTTCATCCCCATCGACGTAGATTCGATTCCAGTACAATCCAACTTTACACCTACGGAACCGGGCTACTACTACGAAGGCCTCGTCCCCCAAACAGTCTTGCTAAACCAGAAGGGCGAAGTTGTCCTCAACCAAAAGGGTACGGTGGCGTTTGAGAAAGTAGACGATGTTTTCCGTGAAGTGTTTAACTTGTTACCTCGCTCAGAATCGGTGGAGCTGAAGCGGCGACTCGTGAATGAGTTTAATACGGAGTTAGCGAAGTAAGTGGAGTTTTGTGGGTGGAGAATCTTGACTGTTTCAATTTCCGACAGGCGCGATCGCTCAACTCACAAGACAAAATCCTTGACAAATTTAGCAAAGTGTTCGTTTGCTCTCACTTCTTCAGTTTCTTCAGTAGCAAAAAACTCGATTCCTGCTCAAAAGGGGTGATTCAAAGTTTTGTGCAAATACTAAACTTCTATCTTGAGCTGTAATCTAAATCATATTAAATCTCTAGCTATAGATTGAGTTAGGTGCTGTTTTGAACCAATAACCTGAGTATCAAATAGCAGCAATCTTAACCATGAATTCTTCGATTTTTTCTCAAGCCTGTCTTTTACCGTCTGCAATCATTGACTTATCTGCCAAAGTTGCTGAATCAGGTCAGATAACAATTACAGACCGTTGCGTACTCAGAACAGCACTGCTTGAAAATTCTCTCAGCGAAGATGAACAACTTTTGCTGAACCGAATGCTTTATGCGGTTCGTCGGGGACGTCTGGCGCTGGTTAATGAATTTTAGCTTCTGAATGTAAATCTTGATTATTCGGTACCTTTTTTAATCGTAATTACTGCGACTCTCTCTGAAATTATTGACTTTTGAAAAAGAAAATTATTCCTTATCTCCATTGGTCTATTCGCTACCAAGTAGTAGGAATTAAAAATCGACGATTGCACTAATGATTAGGGTCATCTACTACCATAAGCCGGTCTTTGGTAGCACCTGTTAGCGAGTTGTTCGCGACTTTGGCGACCAATTTGACCATTCACTAGAGGCAAAGACTTTTGCGGGTAGTTCATTCAGTACCTCGGCTGGAGCATCTACCTGATACAGGTCAATACAGCAGCCGCACCCTTCGTTATTGGACAAATATCGGATCTTGCCTTTCCACTTCTTAATCCATTCCTTAACTAACTCTTGTTCGGGTGTTTTGGCATTAACACAAATGCTGGCTTTCGGCATTGAGATTTTCTCCAGTCAGAGGAATAGATAATACTGAACTGATAAAGTTTTGAGAAGTAAAAGTTCTACACAAAATCGGTCGTTATTTTTTGCTGTTTCATTGGGTCTGCCTTTATCTAGCAATCCTAAATGATTTCTGAATGAGAGATCCCCGACTTCGAGAGAGAAATCGGGGATCTAAACCGTTGGAATTTAACAGAAGGATTACTATCTGCTAACCGGATGCGATCGCTCTCATCTGGCTGTCGTTCCTTGTCCAGTTGAAAAGCTCGCCTTTTCCCAATTTTAGGGTTAGTAGCGGGAACAAAATTAGACGATTTGCGATCGTATTTATTTATCTAGCTTAATCCGGTATCCGCGCGATCGCTATGCTAGAGATTTTCCAGTTGTCTTAAGGCGGTTCTCTGAACTCGACCTTGGCTTGTTTCGAGGAAAATTTCTCTGGCGAAATTTAACCGATCTCACCCAATTGGGTTATTCCATCGTAGGAAGTTGAGACCCGGAAAATAGAGCGAATATATGCCACAAAGAAAAATATTCTCTGACTTTTAAATTTCCTTGAGGGGAAAATTATGAAAATTGGAATGCACACCACAGCACGCTCTCTCAGATCTGCTGCTACGGTTACTGTATTATCTGCACTGATAATTGCTCCAGTCGTCCTATCAGCAAATCCTGCGGCTGCTGAGCCTGACAGAGGACGGAGGGAGCAAACCTGTTTTTTGGGGATTTGTTGGGATCGAGGAGAGTCGTCAAGGCAAGACGATTATGACCGAGATGATGACTATCGACGCGATCGCCGTAACGACGATTATGACTATCGACGCGATCGCCGGAATGACGATTATGACTATCGACGCGATCGCCGTAACGACGATTATGACTATCGACGCGATCGCCGGGATGGCAGTTACGACTATCGCCGCAATCGGTCAAACGTTTCCAATAACATTAATAGAATTTATCGAAATGTGTTAGGTCGAAATGCCGATAGTCCTGGACTGAGGATGTATCGACAACGGGTAGAATCCGGTTGGTCACTGGAGAAAGTCCGTCGTGACATTGCTGACAGTTCAGAAGCAGAACAAGCGATTAACCGACTTTATCAAAATGAGCTAGGTCGTAATGCCGATCGTGAAGGACTGAGAACGTATAAAAGACGTTTAGCAGATGGTTGGTCGATCGATCGAGTCCGTCAGGATATTTCTAGGAGTAGAGAAGCCAGATCGAGAAGAGGTCAATAAACTTTTCTCTTTGCTGTAAGTTTCCATTTAAAGGCGCACCCACAGGTGCGCCTTTAGACAAGCGAGAAATTATGCTGATGATTACCTACATGGGTTGCAGTTGACAAAGTAATAAGCCAAACCACTGATTCGGATCGCTCCAAATTTGGAGTGTTTTTAAGCCTCTTGTCTGAAGTTCCTGTTGCAGGGCGTCGAGGTTAAATTTGCGGGAAATTTCCGTCAGGATAGTCTCGCCGCTTTCAAATTCAATCGTTAAATTGAGGTCGTTAAGTGTGACAGTTTGCGATCGCATACTCCGCAGATGCATCTCAATCTGATGTTCGGATTCGTTATAAAACGCCCAATGTTCAAACTGAGAAGGGTCAAAATTGCCATCAAAGCGGCGATTCAGGTGGTGCAGAATATTCAGATTAAACGCCGCAGTCACGCCTTGGCTATCGTTATAGGCTGCATTCAACAAATGTTTTGGTTTTTGCCGATCTATCCCTAGTAAGAAATACTCACCCACTTCCAGAGCCTCGGCAATTTGGGTGAAGAAGCGATCGCATTCTTGGGGATTTAAATTACCCAAGGTGCTACCCAAAAAACAGATCGTTCGACTAGGCAATTGCGTCGGTGCTAGTCGTGTCAATGCTAATTCATAAGTACTGGCTAAAGCGTGAACCTGGAGGGAGGGATAATCAACTAGCAATTCCCTGGCACTACTTTCTAAAATGCCAGCACTCACGTCAATAGGCAGATAGCGCAGTGGGTAGCCCATTTCTTGGTAGGCATCTAGCAGAATCCGGGTTTTTGTTGAGCTGCCACTTCCCAGTTCTACCAGTTCGCTTTCCCCCGTCAACTGAGCAATTTCACCCGCGCACTTTTGTAAAATGGCTGTTTCTGTGCGCGTTAGATAATATTCTGGTAATTCACAAATTTGCTCAAATAGTTGGGAGCCTTTGTCATCGTAGAAATAGCGCGGCGTCAGAGATTTGGGAGTCTCACTTAAACCCTTAACAACATCAGTTCCGTCAATTTCTTGATTTTGTAACTGTGCCGTGGCGCTGAGTAGATGCTCTATCTGCAAGCGTTTTTCTATCGTAGATTGGGAAGCAGTTTTACCGCTTGCAGTTTTAGAAATTGTCATTTATCCTCCGTTTGTGTGGGCGCGAACAGCCGAATCATTGCGGCATCCGCTTTTACGCGATCGCGAGGGTCAAAATAGTTGGCTATAACCGTCAGCTAGTGAAACACAAAGCTATATTGAATAAAATCATGCCTGAGCTAGATGTATTTAGACTCAGGCTACTTGTTATACATTTTCCTGATAAATCGGCAGCTTATTTCAGTAAATAAAAAATCGGGCTGTGTTGATACATGATTGAAACGCCATGTACCACTATTTCTTAGCTCCTAATTTATCGGGGGTTGGGGGAATCGAGTCAAGCAAATTCGGTCAGATTCCCCTAGCTCCCATCAATTAGAGGGAGAAATACCGATTGGATGCAGTACGGTTTAACCCCACCCAGCTCTTCCCCATTTACCCAGAGAAGTTCAATATTCTCCCCTCTCCGTTCACTGAGAGGGGCTGGGGGTGAGGTTCCGAGTGTGTCTATTGCACTTGAATGAAAACCGCTATAGATATAGCTACTTCGCACAGCGAAATCCAGACAAAATCTGACGGACGCTCGGATAATACCAGTTGCGGAAGCTAGAGCGCAAAGCGGCGGGACGAGTCGCCCAGCTACCACCTCTCAATACCTGATGCTCTCCATCAAAATAAGTCTTGGAATAACCAACGTAAGGGTAACTGACAAAACCGTCATAGCCATCAAAGCAGGTAGAAGTCCACTCCCAAACATTGCCGAGCATATCGTAGCAACCATAGGCACTCTGCCCAGAGGGATAAGCATCTACGGGTGTTGTTTGCCCTGCCAAGTTATCGTGGTTACATCGCTCTAGATATGGCTCCGCCTCGCCCCAGGGATATGTGCGGCGACACAGTGCGATCGCATCCCAACTGGCTGCTTTTTCCCACTCTGCCTCGGTTGGCAGTCGCTTCCCCACAAATCGGGCATACGCTTGTGCCTCGTACCCGGAAACGCCGCAGACTGGATGATTATCCCAAGCTGTGTCAGGTGCCCAGTATAGCGGCTGATTCACGGGATTTTCTTGCAGCCATTTCCACCCAGCTTCTGTCCACCATCGGGCATTTTGATATCCTCCCGCTTCCATAAACGCCCGGTACTGTCCGCAAGTGACGGGATAACGGTCAATCCAGTAGGTATCCAAGTAAACTCGGTGAACTGGACGCTCGTTGTCTAAAGCTTCGATGGACTCGTTGCCCATCTCGAACTCACCCGCCGCAATTTCAACCATCTCCTCTAAGATGGGGTGATTGCACGTTTCCGGTAGGTTAGCACGACTTCCTACGTGAAATTGGGCGTCTCGACGCTGTAATTGCAGCACGAAGGAGATAGTTTCACTATGCTGGCTCTCATGCTGAATTAACCAGCGCCAAAGGCGTTCTTGCTCATCTAAAGGTGCAACTTCCAGGTAATCGAATACCTGTTCTCTAACTGTGTGCAGATAGCAGCGAATTTCAGTGAGCAGGGGTAAATAAACCCGTTGCATTTTGGGTAAGCCATCCGCCGCAAATAAGCGTTGATAACCAGCGATCGCATTTTGTCCCCCCTTAGAAACGGGAAGTTCTAGCGTTTTACCCGCAGTACGAACCAGCAGCCACAAAGCCTCGGTGTAAGCAATGTGCCCTAAATGCCAGCCAATCGGGCTAAAGTCGGGATGCACTTGACGACAGAAGGTGTCATAGTTAATGCCTTCAAACAGTGCTAAAGTACCGGCACGGCAGCGCTGCATCGATTGTTTGATTTGTTGCCGCCGCTCATCAAGGGTACTCGCTCTGGCTACTTCAGAGTTGATGGATTTGAACTTCAAGGTCTTCTCCCACACTAATCATGCTTTGTTCGGGGAACCCGATCCAGTTGCCAGTAAACAATGGTTCAGATGCGATCGCTACTGCTTCTGGAAAGATAGGATCGTCCCGCAGCCAATACAGTGAGGGAACATTTGTTCCCTGAGCAAAGCGCGAGGCAACCATCCGATGTCCATCTGTGACAATTATGTTGGCAGAGATTGGTGTGTGGTAAGCATCCGCTAACTCGGTTAAAGTCATCAACGTTTTGTACAGTGCTTTTTCCAAGCTCATCCCAGGGTTAGATGCCAATTCATTCAGGAATAAGGCAAACATATGCTCGGAGTCTGTCGTGCCGTCAATAGATTGGTAAATTTCATCGCTCAGTCGGCTCCGAATCGGTTTATACAGTGTCTTGCGAAAGTTTTTGATCGCACCATTGTGTGTGAACAAGAGACGCTCGGAACGAAACGGCTGGCAGTTACTCAAATCTACTGACTGACCAGTAGTAGCGCTGCGAACATTGGCAAGGACGCATCCCGACTCAATATAACGGCTGAGGTTGGAGACATTCGTATCACCCCAAATGGGCAGCAAATTTTTGTAGATAAAGGGGTCGGTCTCTTTTTGGGCGTGATACCAGCCAATTCCAAAACCATCGGCACTAACGACACCAGAGGTCATCTCGCGGGGTTCATAGCTTTGGACAATCAGCGAGTGTTCCGGTTTGGACAAAAGGCAGTCCAGTAGAATAGGCGAACCGAGGTAGCCAAGTATACGGCACATTTTCTAGGGTTTGCTCCTACATTAATGGTTGAGATTAAGCTCCAAACCTTAAAAAAGGCTGAGATTTGGGGTGAATTGGCGATAGGAAATTGCTGAGAAACCGATGAGTTTGACGTTCGTTAGATGAACGTCGTTCCACATGAAAAGCTTATTTTTGTTGAACCATCAGTCGTCCAAGAGAATCCGCAGCCAAAAGTAGCAACTTATACTGCAAATGCAAGAGCGATCGCTTTCATATTTTTGACAATACTTCATATTGTAGACACGCCATCTTTGGCTATGGCAGCGTAGAGGAGAATACCAGTCCAAAGGGGGAGCAATAATTGTCAGAGAGTTTAGCCTTTAACCCCAATCTGATTTTGCCCGTTGGAACCCAGATAGTGACTCGTGTTGAGATTCAAGATGCTGCGGGTGAAATTGCGCGATCGCGCGGCACCGTCGGCGTTATTATCAAATCACCCATTGACAACTCCCACGCCTATCGCGTCCAGTTTCCAGACGGGGGAGAGGCGTCTCTACGGCGCTCAGAACTCACCATCCACTCATCTTGGCAACAAGAAGGTCTGCAACTACCAGGAGCCGTTCTTGCCGATTTTGACCTTTACGAGTGTGTCATTTACCGCTGTATCGTCGGTTCAAGAGCCTACGGTTTAGATAATGCCAACTCTGATATTGACCGACGCGGCATTTACTTACCACCCGCCAATATTCAGTGGTCGCTCTACGGGATTCCGGAGCAGTTGGAAAATAAAGAAAACGAGGAGTGCTACTGGGAACTCCAGAAATTTTTGACCTTGGCACTCAAAGCAAATCCGAATGTCTTAGAGTGCCTCTACACACCAGGTGTAGAAACGGTGATGCCCCTGGCTGAAGAATTATTAGGAATTCGGTCTATTTTTCTCTCTCAGTTAGTTTACCAGACATATAACGGATATGTGATGTCACAGTTCAAAAAACTTGAACAAGATATCCGTACAAAGGGGGAATTTAAATGGAAGCACGCGATGCATTTAATCCGCCTGTTGTTGTCGGGCATCACCGTGCTGCAAGAGGGTTTTGTCCCAGTTCGCGTCGAAGAACACCGACAACAACTGCTGGCTATCCGCAACGGGGAGATGCCTTGGGAGGAAGTTAACGCTTGGCGGCTAAGCTTGCATCGCCAGTTTGATGACGCTTTCGCCACAACATCGCTGCCAGAACGTCCGGATTATGAAAAGGCAAATGCTTTTTTGATTAAAGCACGTCGAAGTATGGTTTAGAAATTGAATTTCAAAGATGTTAAAGACGTCAAAAAAAAAGAGGAAATTCAGATGATACCTAATGCAGTGATGGTAATTTTTCCCTATCGTCATGAAGACTATTGGGTATTTGACTATGAACCAGCCGGACTTATCCGCGAACCCTTTGTCAGCGGGATGCCTGCAATCATTGACAGTCTGGTTCAAGATATTCCCAATGCTGCTCAAGGTTTTAAACTCTTGTTTTCTCCAATCGCTTTTTCAGAGTATCAGGCAGAACTGGTTTGGGTGAGAGAACAGTACGGCGGTAACTGGTATCGCTGGGAAGCCAAAAATTTAGAAGGCTGGCTAAGTCCAGCATTGTTTAAATATTTCCCTGTAACGCTACATAAAATCTATTGCAAGGCTGAACCAATGTCTAACGCAATGATGGTGATTTTCCCCTATCGCTACGAACACACTTGGGTGTTTGATGATGAGCGAGTCGGACTTGTCCGAGAGCCATTTGTCAGCGGGATTCCTGAGATGATCGATCTTCTGGTTAAAGAGATTCCCAATGCTGAGAAAGGTTTTAAGCTTTTGTTTTCAGGAAACCCATTTCCCGGATATCAGGCGGAACTAACTTTGGTAAGAGAAGAGTATGGTGGCAATTGGTATCGCTGGGAGTTAAATAACAAGGAAGGATGGTTATGTCCCGCCTTGTTTAAATACTTCAATGAAGCACCGAGGAAACTCTACTGCAAAGCAGAAAAGCTACGCGATTAAGCGAATGGGTAATCGAAAAGAGGTTCCTGGGAAGATAGCAACGAAGAATGAATCATTAGTAGGTTGGATTGAACGACAGTGAAGTCCAACTAATGCTTAGGAGTGTTGGGTTTCGTTCCGCAATCCAGCCTAAACTAACTTTTTACAACCTTCCTCCTTGTAAAAGACTTTACTTGATGACACATTGCACATCCTTTCTCAATGCGATCGCTCTTTCTTCTGTCAATCCTGAAACCTTAACTCAGCTAAAAAACACCCTTAAACCACGATTTGAGTAGTTTAAGGGTGTATTTACCCGGATTTTGTAGCAGTTGATTCATACTATAAGCTTACTTCTTAACTATCGGCAATACCCATTAATAAATTATGGTAATAGCACAGCCGCTACTCCCAGTCATTTCTGAGCAACCCTATCCGCTTTTGTTCGCAACAATCAGCGGCGCACATCTGTATGGCTTTCCATCTCCCGATTCTGATTATGACTTGCGCGGGTCACACATTCTGCCAGTGTCGGAGGTGGTTGGATTAGAGATTGGGCGTGAAACGATTGAAATTTCAGAAGTACGGGACAAGCTGGAAATTGACCTTGTAACTCACGATGTCAAAAAGTTCTTTTCGCTACTTCTTAAAAAGAACGGTTATGTATTAGAGCAGCTATATTCACCGCTAATTCTCCACACGACGCCAGAACATGAAGAATTAAAAGAGATTGCCAAAGGTTGCATCACCCGCCACCATTCTCACCATTATCTCGGCTTTGCAAATACGCAATGGCGGCTTTTTGAGAAAGAAAATCCGCATCGTGTTAAGCCGTTACTTTATGTTTATCGAGTGCTATTAACTGGCATTCATTTAATGCGAACGGGTGTTATAGAAGCTAATTTGGTTCATTTAAATGATATTTTTAAATTGCCTTATATTCCCGACTTGATTGAGCGAAAGTTAGCAGGAGCAGAAAAATCTGTTTTGGAAGATGCTGATATAGCATTTTATCGCGGAGAATTTAATCGGTTGCTCGCCAAATTAGAGGAAGCAAGCGAAAGCAGTCATTTACCGGAATCTCCCTCTAGTAAAGATGCGCTGAATAATCTGTTAATACTGTTGAGGATGGCATTTATTGTAAACAAACGATGAAGTATAGCTTTATATTTTTTCTGAGTGGTATTTACCTAATTTTATTTGGCTCGAAATTTGGAAATGCTAAATGGCTAATTCTATGGATTGGTGTTAGTTTTATTGCCGTAGGAGCAGCATACGGATGGCTGGGAGCTAAAGTATTTGGAAAACGGTCAGATGGAACGATGGGATGGCTGAATATATGCTTATTGATGCCCTACTTATTATTAACTTGGATAAGCTGGCATCTTCAAAGACTGATTGGGAAAGAAGAATGTTGTAACGAGATAGTACCTGGCATCTGGCTAGGTCGTAGAGTATTTCTTAATGAATTTCCCGATAATATCAGCTTAATAGTTGATTTAACAGCCGAATTCCCAGAACCTAAAAACGTTATTTCAGGAAGAGCTTATATCTGCGTTCCTACATTAGATGCGTCCGTGCCAGATTATCAAGTATTCCAAAAATTGATTGATAAAATCTGTGCATGGCAGGGAAATATTTATATTCACTGTGCGCTTGGGCATGGGCGTTCTGCAACAGTTGTTGCTGCTACACTTGTTGCCAAGGGGCTTGTGAATAATGCGAACCAAGCAGAAGCACTGATCAAGAATAAACGTTCTGGAATTGAGTTTAGTAAAGCTCAGCGGGACTTGCTGAAAAGGCTAACTATTTAAAATCTTAATGCAGCAACTGCTAAACAACCCCATCCCACAATAAAGGCTACGCCTCCTAGTGGAGTAATTGGTCCCAACCACTTTACACCCGTCAGACTCAAGGCATAAAGACTGCCTGAGAAAAGGATGACGCCAACGATGAAGGCATATCCAGCTGCCACAAGGGTTGACTGTGCTGCCTCGGCGCGACTTAATAATAATGCCACCAGTAGCAAAGCTAATGCGTGATACATCTGATAACGGGCACCCGTCTCAAAGATTTCTGCTGCCCGTTCGCTGAGTTTTTCTTTCAAAGCGTGGGAGGCAAAAGCACCAGCAGCGACGGACAATCCGCCTAAAATAGATGCGATGCATAAAAAAATCTGCGTCATCATAATTTCAACTACTCTTATCTCAACAGGAAGTAATAAGAAATTCCTCCTTCCTCACTTACTTTAAAGTTAGCATCGTATTCTTTAGCTCTATCATCTAAATACTGCTTTGCCTCCGCAGCTGTTAGCTTCGCCTCCATCGCAAACTGTAAAGTGGTGATATTTCCATCGCCTTCTTTCAGTAGCTGATAAAAGGTAGACTGGAGGCGATCGCTTGTTTCTTTCGAGTGTTGTTTCCGCAATCCCCACACCAGCCAACCTCCAAGGGCTACCGCTGGGAGTCCTAAAACTAGACCCCCGATGGCAGCGTCTCCATCTTCCTGTTTATCCTCCGGGCTGGCATTCGGATTCGGCAGGGTAAAAACAATGAGCGGAATCAATAGTAAAATACCGCCGAATGTTAGTAGCAAGCCCGCAGACAGTTTTTTGATGAGCTTCATGGTGCCCAGCCGATGTTGTCAATACAGCCGCGATCTTAACCTTACTTTCGCGTGGCTTCCAGTATGCGAGAAAAGTAAAAGCGAGTCTTCGTCATTCCTTGCCGCTGAATCGAAAAACCGTTACTTTCTAGAATTTTGACGATATCAGCCTCTCGGTGCAAATAAGCGCGAGTGGCTTTGCTGGGACCAGGGAAAAAACTGCCAATTTTTTTGAGCAAACTAAGGGCTAAAGTTTTCGGCGCAAAGCTGAGAATTATCCGAGATTCTGCCATAGAAGTGAGATGAGAAATCATCTCGGCGGCTTTGTCTTGAGGATAGTGAATGAGGACATCTAAGCAAATAACGGTGTGATATTTGCCACTTAATGTTTCTAAATCTTGTACGGTGAAAGTAGGATTGCTGGCGTTGCCTAGAACTGCCTCGGCTCTTTCCTTAGCCTCTCCGACCATTTTTTCGGAGATATCGCTGGCATAGACTTTGGCACCCGCTTCGGCGAGGGGGATGCTGAGGCTACCGACGCCACAACCAGCATCGCAGATGGATAGAGTGGCGAGATTGTCATCGGCTTTCAGCCAGCTAAGTACGGTATCGACTGTCTGCTGATGTCCTTCGCGGATGTCTAGTTGGACTTTATTAACTTCACCATCGCCGTAAATGCGTCTCCAGCGATCGAAGCCGGTGGAGTTGAAATAGTCTTTGACAATTGTTTTATCGTCTGCTGCGTTCATGAAATTGGATTTTATCGAAGTGTTCCCAACGGTTAAACTTACCATTTATACGAACCGCAGAGGACGCGGAGAACGCAGAGGAAGAGAGGAAGAGGAGAGGCATTGCTTATTTTAGGCATTGGGTAATAAGCGCTGCCAGGTGAGTCCATTCGTTGATTCGTCTAGATGCCAGCGCAGCAGTTGATGAGCGGGTTGATTAGGATAGGGACTGGTTTTGTTGTTTTTTTGGCGATCGCGTTTTGACGGTTCTTTGAGCAACCCGATAGCGCGACGGGGGGATTCTGTGGCAAGCGCGATCGCAGTCTCGACTTCACAAATCCCCCAACGGACTAGATTCTGCACTCCGACTAACAGCGGTAATGTTGTTCCCGATAAGGTTCCATCTGGGAGTCGTGCGGTGCCGTTTTTCACTTCTATCTGCCGCGTATCCCAGGGATAGATGCCATCGGGGAGTCCCAAGGGTGCTAAGGCGTCGCTAACCAGGAAAATGCCTTGCTCGGATAGCTCCCCCTGCTGCCCCTGGTTTAAGGGGGTAGAACTGGCGCGTAGCAGCAGCTGAATCATCGTCTGAGAGACGTGCTGACCATCGGCAATTAAACCACACTGTACGGCTGGATGAACCAGGGCGGCTCCTAATAAGCCGGGTTCGCGGTGATGTAATCCGGGCATGGCATTGAAGGCATGAGTCACCATCGATGCTCCCAGTTTAAAAGCTTGCTGCGCTTGGGCTTCAGTAGCTTGGGAGTGTCCCAAACTGACGGTGATCCCAAGACTTCGCAAATACGCGATCGCTTCCCCAGTTGGATCTAATTCTGGTGCCAAAGTAATCACTTTCACAATCTCTGCATCATCCCCCAAAACCCGTTTCACGTTGTCAATCGTTAGCGGCAATAGGTACTCGGCGGGGTGTGCGCCTCGCTTCTGGGGATTGAGAAATGGTCCTTCCAAATGCACCCCCAAAATCTCGGCAGTGGTTCGATCTTGGTGCTGGGAAGCGGCAAAATTAGAGAAAATGGAGAGCGATCGCTGAATGTTCTCAACCGATGTTGTAACGATGGTTGGTAAAAATCCATCAACGCCCTGATGCCATAGAAATTTACAAATTTCCGGTAGCTTATCGCAATTTTCCAGATTCAATTCTGGAAATGCCAACCCCAACGCCCCATTAATCTGCAAATCGACACCACCCAGCGACACCCAATCTCCCTCCACATCCAGCACTTGCAAATCCTCAGGTGGAACCATTTTGAATACAGTGTCCATTGACAGAATTTGCTCAATCCTGCCCTGATGAATCCAAATCTGCTGTAAGCTTTCGTAGCCTCGGAATCGAGCATTGCGAATCACGATTGGGGCAGTCATGGATAGCGTTGTTGCGTCTGTCATCACTTTTGCGACAAGATACCTAAATTCGAGCAGACACCAGTTTATCTAACAACCAACTGAATAACTCCCGAAAAAATGACTCAACCGTTAATTGGCATCATCATGGGTAGCGATTCCGATTTGCCCACTATGCAAGGCGCGATCGCAATATGTGAAGAATTTGGCGTCGGCTGCGAAGTCGCTATCGTCTCTGCCCACCGTACCCCGGAACGGATGGTGGAATACGCCCAACAAGCCCACCAGCGCGGCATCAAAGTGATTATCGCGGGTGCCGGTGGCGCTGCCCATCTCCCCGGTATGGTAGCGTCTCTGACACCTTTGCCAGTAATTGGGGTGCCAGTCGCCAGCCGTCACCTACAGGGCGTTGATTCTCTCTATTCCATCGTGCAAATGCCAGCGGGAATTCCCGTTGCGACTGTCGCGATTGGTAATGCGAAAAATGCCGGTTTGTTGGCTGTGCAAATCTTGGCATCCCACCAGCCAGAATTACTCGAACGAGTGCAGCAATATCGCCGCAGTTTAAGCGATTCCGTGATGGAGAAGCAGCAGCTTCTGGATGAAATCGGCTATAAGCAGTATTTGGAGAAGATGCCCTAATTTTAAGGGCGAGTCAGTTATTTTTTTAGGCTTGGCAGAGAGGAGAAACGATTGAAATCTCAAGAATAATTTTTTGATGCCAATCGCTTTGTTTACCGATAGCGAGGTGCGTCAAGAAAACTGCTGATTTCATTTTTAGCGGAACTGGAGGGGCGACAGGGGCGGTTTCTTTGAGATTTAGACCCAATCTATTCGTTGAATGTTTCGCGATCAAAGTCAAATTTAATCTTGTCCTAAAAAAAATTGATAACCTTGTTTTTGCTATTTTAGTAACAGTTTTTATCTGTTCATCAAATATAAAATAAAAAAACTTGCATTTAATTTATAGGAAAGTTTCTATAAAAGCATTTATTTAATAAAGTAATTGCTTAATTTAAGTTTCTATAATATGGGATTTCCGGAGAAATTTAAGCTTCTGAAGTCTTAATGGATTCGCTTAATAAATTTAGGCTTTTCTTTGGGGCATCCCCCCATAGATGGATATAAACTAATTTAGCTCCAAGTTCGCTCAAACTCCCGCGATTTATACTTCCAGGAGAGTTCTGCGGGTTGAGATGCCAGAGCCAGAATCTAAAAATGTAACTTTCGATACAGAATATCCCGCCTCGGAAAATACAAAATCTTAAAATTTCCCGGACAAATTAGACATCCCGTCTAGATGTTGATAAAGGAAAAAATCCCTAACGAGTTGCCTGTAAGGTTTTGTCATATACTCACTTCAAATGACTGGATTTACTGATTTTTGACTAAACCGATGGATGTGTTGGACTGATTGAGGAAAGTGCAGTGATGATGCCTAAATTAACGCTCAAAAAGAAGAAATCGAAAGCCAAAAAGAAGCGATTGTCTTCTAATTGGCAAGTCCAATCTCCCCGGACTGCCACGATGTTTAAGCAGTTGCAAATTGCCATTAAGCGGCTGACTCCAAGTTGGCAAGCTTGCATTCCTATCGCCATTTTGATTGTGATGGTGTGGGGTTATGCAGCAGTCGCCCAGGATGCTCCGGCAGCTGAGGGGCCGACAACAGCCGAGTTGAAGGTAGCGCTAGACACCCTATGGGTAGCGATCGCTGCTTTCCTGGTGTTCTTCATGAACGCTGGCTTTTGTATGTTAGAAACTGGCTTCTGCCGCCAGAAAAACGCGGTCAACGTTCTTGCCAAAAACTTGATTGTGTTTGCTCTAGCGACCGTCGCGTTTTGGGCGATTGGTTTTGGCTTGATGTTCGGGGACGGCAATCCTTTCATTGGTTTGAGCGGGTGGTTTTTGAGCGGAGCCGATAACAGCCCTGCCACCAACGATGCCTATCAAGGTGTTTTTGGCTCTCTGAAATGGGCTGGCGTTCCCTTAGCTGCTAAGTTTTTGTTTCAGCTAGTATTTGCCGGAACAGCCGCCACGATTGTTTCTGGAGCGGTTGCAGAAAGAATTAAGTTTGTTGACTTCTTAATCTTCAGCCTCTTACTCGTCGGGATTGCCTACCCGCTCACCGGACACTGGATCTGGGGCGGTGGCTGGCTGCAAACCAGAGGCTTCTGGGATTTCGCGGGTTGCACGGTCGTTCACTCAGTGGGTGGCTGGGCAGCTTTGATGGGAGCCGCATTCTTAGGGCCACGGCTTGGTAAATATCAAGACGGGCAAAGCGTTGCTTTCCCTGGTCATAACCTGAGCATTGCCACCTTGGGCACTTTGATTCTCTGGTTGGGCTGGTTTGGTTTCAACCCTGGCTCCACAATGGCTGCCGATCCAAACGCCATTACTCACATTGCCCTGACAACCAACATGGGGGGTGCTGCGGGTGGAATTGCCGCTACCATTACAGCTTGGTTGTACCTGGGTAAGCCGGATCTGTCGATGATTATCAACGGCATTTTGGCTGGCTTAGTTTCGGTGACAGCTTCCTGTGCTTTTATCAGCATTGGCAGTTCTTTGATCATCGGTTTGGTTGGCGGAGTATTAGTTGTTTTCGCTGTCACTCTCTTTGACAAAATCAAAATTGATGACCCGGTGGGCGCGACCTCAGTTCACCTGGTTTGTGGTATCTGGGGGACTCTGGCAGTGGGTTTATTTGCTGCTGGTCCTGGTGTCTATTCCTGGTACGGTGAGGGTCTTGGCCCAACCAAGGGGTTATTGCTCGGTGGTGGTCTCGGACAGTTGATCACTCAACTGATTGGTATTGTCACAGTGGGAGGCATAACCGTTCTACTCAGTACAATCTTCTGGCTGGCGTTGAAAGCGACCCTCGGTATCCGAGTCACTCCAGAAGAGGAGTTTGAAGGTTTGGATATCGGAGAACATGGCATGGAAGCTTACAGTGGATTCCTTAAGGAAGGAAGCTCTGCTGGGTTTTCTGATACTGGTAAGCATGGTGGAATGCCGACTCCGCCCGGTGAATATGTCAAGTAACGACAGATAAACCAAAAGAAAGCATTTTGTTCTTTTGAGTTTTCTCCTTTCCCCATAGAGTCCGCCCTATTCCCAACTCTATAGAGTTGCGAGTAGGGCGGATTTCATTTTTGTCGTCTATCTGTGGGTGAAATATTTATAGGCAACTCCGCTAATTTGTATACTTTGATACAGAATTGACCTGATTGAAATTGGTGCAATCAGATTCATTTGCTTAACAAAGCGATCGCGTTGATGGAACCAAATCAGTGATCAAGAAAGTTCTCATTACTTGGATACTGGCGCTGTGTCTTCTGGGTGGCCCAATGGTAGGAAATGCGCTTGCCCAAGACGCATCGCCTTCGGTGAGTCCTTCCCCGGAATTGTCCGCTCCCGCAACGGTTCCTGGGGAACCAGCCGATGCTTCGCGTCAGGAAGCGTCGCCAGCGGTTGCTGAGGCTCCGAAAATCGACACAGGCGATACCGCATTTATGCTAATTTCATCAGCCCTAGTGCTGCTGATGACGCCTGGGTTAGCTTTTTTCTATGGCGGATTAGTGCGATCGCGCAACGTCCTCAACACCATTATGATGAGCTTCATCCTCATGGGAGTTGTCGGCGTTACCTGGACTCTGTGGGGCTATAGCCTCGCCTTTGCACCCACTTCCTTGACCCCTGGAGCCGATCCTCCTTTCAGTGCCAATCCCTTCATTGGCAGCCTGAACTGGCTATTTTTGAATAACGTCGCCTTCGACCAACCCGATCCGGTCGGTTACGCTGGCACGATTCCCCATCAAGTGTTCATGGTTTACCAGATGATGTTTGCCATCATCACTCCAGCCCTAATTTCTGGGGCTATCGTGGAGCGGATGAGTTTCAAGGCATACTTCTGGTTCATCCTGCTTTGGTCTACCTTTATCTACTCTCCTTTAGCTCACTGGGTTTGGGGCAAAGGCTGGATCGGTACATTTGGAGCCTTAGATTTTGCTGGAGGAACCGTCGTACACATCAGCTCTGGCGTCTCTGCTGTCGTCGCCGCTTGGGTGATTGGGCCGCGAAAAAGCTTCATGGTGACACCACACGCACCCCATAACGTGCCTTACGTGCTACTCGGAATCGGTATGCTCTGGTTTGGCTGGTTTGGCTTTAATGCCGGGAGTGCTTTAACAGCAGGTTCCCTAGCAGCGGTAGCTTTCGTCGCCACAATGGTCGCTGCGGCAGCCGGCGGTCTCACTTGGGTCATCCTGGAATGGCTACTCAGAGGCAAACCGACAGCAATTGGCATTGCCAGCGGTTTCCTCGGCGGACTGGTTGGCGTGACCCCGGCAGCCGGATACGTGAATCCGCTCGGAGCCATCTTCATCGGTTCCGTTACCTCTGTTTGCTGTTTCTTTGCCGTCAGTCTCCGAGCCAAGTTGCAGTTTGACGATTCTTTGGATACCTTTCCTATCCACGGCGTTGGCGGGACGATAGGGGCGCTTCTGACGGGTCTGGTTGCGACGACAACCGTTAACTCAGCAGGAGACAACGGTTTATTTTTCGGCAATCCCGTCCAATTATGGGAACAGATTGTCGGTGTCTTAGCAACTTATGTGTTTGCCGGGGTGGGCACTTTTGCTATCCTCAAACTTTTAAGTTTGGCGATGGATTTGCGAGTCAAACCTAACGCTGAAGACCAAGGTTTAGACATCAACGAGCATGGTGAAGAAGGTTATGGAGAGGATTTTGCCACTGGACTGAGCTTCAAAGGCGAATAATTGGCAATTTCCATTGGCAGCTAGGCGATCGCTCGATTTGTGGATGCTAGCAATTTAAGATTAAATTCAACCTGTGCTGAATCTGATTTAGTGTGTCCACTCGCTCGAAAACCTTTCTTCCGGCTTGGGCGCTCTTGTCCCTAGCTACTAACGGGTTGCTGATGCTAACAGTAATTTTGTTGCTGAATCGGGATCGGTGGCTATCAGCTAGGTTACAAGCTAGCGATGCTACCTCTGTAGAGCCGATCCCAGAAGACGTCTCTACCAGCCTGCTGACGAAAACACTACCTTCCACACCCGCGTTAGGGCCGCGCCACCAGCTGAATTACGCTCAGTGGGTGACGCTGCTCAGGCAAGAAGCGGAGGTAGCCGCAACCAAAAATCCCAAACATTTAACCGTACTGGCTGGGGATTCGCTCAGTCTGTGGTTTCCTTCGGAGCTATTGCCCACAGAGCGCACTTGGCTCAATCAAGGAATTTCTGGAGATACTTCAGGGGGTTTGCTCAACCGATTGGATGTGTTGGACGAAACTCAGCCGGAAACGATCTTGGTGATGATTGGCATTAACGACCTGATCCGAGGGGTGGGCGATCGGAGAATTCTGGCGAACCAGCGACAGATTATCCGCTATCTGCGACGGGTTCATCCCCAAGCACAGATTGTTGTGCAGTCGATTTTGCCCCACGGCGGTAAAAAGTCAACCTGGGTGGGACGCGATCGCCTGATTGCTATCCCTAGCAGTCGCATCCGCGAACTAAACCGACAACTGGGCGCGATCGCTCGTTCGGAATCTGTCAGCTATCTCGATCTCTATCCCCTGTTTGCCGATAGTAACGGCAATATACAGCCCGAACTGACGACGGATGGCTTGCACCTAAGTCCCCAAGGCTATGTTATTTGGCGCTATGCCCTTCAATTCTTCATGCAGGTGGAAACAGAACCCAGCAAAGCCAATTAAAAATTCCTGGCTTTGACTTTGCTGGGTAACGCCAGCTGAGCGTCCAGGCATTTTATGATCGACGAGGAGAACCACCAGAATGAGAGAGGAAACGGCTGCATGGATACAAAAGCCTTCAAACGGTCATTAAACAGTTCTGAGAACTACCATCGCAAGGGCTTTGGTCATCAAGAGGAAGTCGCTGGTGTCCTCAAATCCGAGTATCAGAGCCATCTCATTCAGGAAATTCGGGAAAACAACTACACCCTGAAACGCGGTGATGTCACCATCCGGTTAGCCGAATCGTTTGGTTTTTGCTGGGGTGTGGAACGCGCCGTCGCAATGGCTTATGAAACCCGCCAGCACTTCCCGACCGAGCAGATTTGGATTACTAATGAAATTATTCACAACCCTTCTGTGAATCAGCGCTTGCGCGACATGAAAGTAGGGTTTATCTCTGTAGAGAAAGGCGAAAAAGACTTCTCCGTTGTCGATGCGGGTGACGTGGTGATTTTACCGGCATTTGGTGCCAGCGTTCAGGAAATGCAGCTGCTCAACGACAAGGGTTGCAAGATTGTGGATACGACTTGTCCTTGGGTTTCTAAAGTTTGGAATACGGTCGAAAAGCACAAGAAAAAAGCTTACACCTCGATCATTCACGGCAAATACAATCACGAAGAAACCGTCGCCACCAGTTCTTTTGCTGACAAGTATTTGATCGTGCTGAATCTGGCACAAGCGGAGTATGTCTCTAACTACATTCTCAATGGCGGGAGTCGCGACGAATTTATGACAAAATTCAGCCGCGCTTGCTCAGAGGGATTCGATCCCGACACCGATTTAGAGCGGATTGGCATTGCCAATCAAACCACCATGCTCAAGAGCGAAACCGAGCTAATCGGCAAGCTATTTGAGCGCACGATGATGAGAAAGTATGGGCCAAGCGAGTTGAACGAGCATTTCCAAAGCTTCAACACCATCTGCGACGCCACTCAAGAGCGGCAAGATGCCATGTTTCAGCTAGTAGATGAAAAACTAGATCTCATGGTGGTGATTGGGGGGTTCAATTCTTCCAATACGACGCACTTACAAGAAATTGCCATTGAGCGGAAAATTCCTTCCTATCACATCGATAGCGCCGAGCGAATTGGCCCTGGCAATCGTGTGGAGCATAAGCCGCTGGGTGGCGATTTGGAAGTTCAGGAAAATTGGCTCCCCGCTGGTCCCATTGTGGTAGGAGTTACTTCTGGAGCTTCAACTCCTGATAAGGTGGTAGAGGATACGATCGAGAGGATTTTTGAGCTGAAAGTGGCTGCGGTGGTTTAACAAAATTAGGGGATGAATTCGTTTTGAGTTTTGAGTTTTTCTTCAATTCAAAACTCAAAACTTTCAGCTTTTTTGGGCACCATCTGCAACTGGGGAAGCATCGTTAAACTGCTGCTGATTGTAGTTGTAAAGCGTGCGGATGGGGTAAGGAATGTTAATGTCAGCGCGATCGCAAGCTTGTTTGATCGCGATCATCACCTTGGTTCTAGTGCGGCGCACATCTACCTTGTGCGGCGATGTCCAATAGCGGACGACCAAGTTCATCGAGCTATCACCAAAGCCCAATCCATCTACTTCCGGTGCTGGCTTCGATAAAACGCCCTCGACTTTTAACACGGCTTCGAGCAGAGTTTCGACGGCGTAGGGTAAAGGGGTATTGTAATCAACGCCAATTTCTAAATCAGTCCGGCGGTGGGGCATCGCCGTCAGCACTTGCACCGGACTGGTAAAGACAATTGCATTTGGCACGACGATGCGCTCTCCCTGATAGGTGATAATTTGGGTGGCGCGCAGGGAAATTTCTTCAATCGTTCCCTCGAAACCGTTTACTATCACTTGATCCCCCAACCGAAACGGTTCCTGCAACAGCAGCAGCACTCCTGCCAGAAAATTTTTGAAAATATCTTGAAAGGCGAAGCCAATCGCTACCGAGCTGAGTCCCAGCAAACCAATGATGTCGCCCAGCCGCAAGTCTGGGAAGGCAACAACACAGGCGAAGAGAATCCCTACCACCCAGGTTCCTACAAAACTGGTCTGCACGAGCAGCAGGCGCAGTGATGGGTTTTTCAGGGCACGCCTGCCAACGCCACGGACGAGCCGCCGAACTAGATTCGCTCCATACCGGGTTAAACAGAGGATTGCGATCCCCATCAAAATTCCTGGTAGCGCCTCAATAGTTTGACCCATCAGGTTTAATAAGCTCTGTTGGATTTCTTTAATCAAAGCAGCCATAGGCGAAAGGGATCATCTTAAACTTTTGCCAGAATATCAAATATCTCAAAACCGAGCGGTTTCTTCGCTTGGGTTTTGGCGTGAGCGATCGCTTTTTGGTTGGCTCTCTTCGGACGCCCAGTGTGTTCCACAACACCAGTAAATAGGAAGTCGCCCGCTCCTGCGCTCACGGCATCCCTTGACTTCCCCAAAGGAACACCTCGCCCAATTTAGCTCCAGCAAAGCATTTGGCAATTTTGTAACGGAATGTTAAGCAGAATTTATTAAAATTTATTGCGATTCGTTGATGCAGTTGCTAAGGTGTGCTTAAGAGTTGCTTCTGGTCAATGCCCGTATTTTAGGAGACGTGCCATCCATGCTCTACATCAAACTTGGCTGTACACCCATTCACTGATTGCAGGATTGCCTGAAACTTTATTTCTCTGACGGTACACCAACCTTGCTAGACGGCGGAGGAATTTCTTTGTTTCACGATTCAAAATGCATTTCTTCAATTTCATCTGGTTCCTAACTCGTGTTCCCCTTACGTACTGCCAGTCCAACTCTTATTTGACTGAAGTTTTCCGGAAAGACATTTCTCAGGTTTGTCTACAAAAATAGGGTTCCCTGCAAGAATTTTGAGAAATGTCTTGCTCCCAACAGTTCAGTTCAACTCATCTGTAATTACGAGTTACTGTTTTCCTCACTGCGAGCTTAGAAGATGCTACCTCTACTTCTTGCATCTTGAACTCGGCACTATCAGCGCGGTGAGACCTCAAATGGAGAAGGTTTAAGTTATGAATATTCAAGGAAAGACAGCTCTGATTACCGGAGCTTCCCGTGGAATTGGGCGAGCGATCGCGCTTGAACTCGCGCAACAAGGAGCCAAACGCCTGTTGTTGGTGGCACGCGACGCCGATCGCTTAGCAGAAGTCGCCGCCGAAGTTGAAGCACTTGGCGTAGAAGCCGCGATTCTACCTTTGGATCTGGCTCAGATAGTAGAAGTGAATATTGCGATCGCCCAAGCTTGGCGAGATTATGGGCAGATTCATCTGCTCGTCAACTGTGCGGGAGTTGCACACCAAGCGCCCTTTTTGAAATCTCAACTCCCGGATGTGCAGCAAGAGATCGCGATTAATTTAATGGGAATGTACACGATGACTCGTCTGGTTGCTCGACGCATGGCAACCCAACGGGAAGGAACCATCGTGAACGTTTCTAGCTTGATGGGCAAAATTGCTGCGCCGACAATGGCGACTTATTCAGCCACCAAGTTTGCGATTTTGGGATTTACCCAAGCCTTGCGCGGCGAACTTGCCGACTACAATATCCGGGTGATAGCTTTGCTGCCATCTTTGACCGATACTGACATGGTGCGAGATTTAAAGTGGTTTCGCTGGGTAGTCCCCACAACTTCTCAGAAAGTCGCTCAAGCACTCGTCACCGGACTGCAAAAGGAATCGCCGGAAATTTTGGTGGGATTGCAAAGTCATTTAGCTGTGTGGTGCAATCGCATTGCACCTTGGCTGCTAGAGAAAGTTTTACTGCTGGCAGCACCCCTGTCAAAGTATAAGCAAAAGAGCTATCACAGGCTCCGTGAGGCTGGAGTAATTTCACGTTAAAGTCTGTTATCAACAGGGGAATCTAATTCCAGAGTAGAGACGCGATTAATCGTGTCTCTACTTTAGCTGTGAAATTTATTTCCCGGCTCCGAGCGTTAGTGCCATTTAACCTAACTGTATTTGGATAGACTGATTGCAGATAAACAGATGTTAACGATGAGTCAAAATCGCCAGATATTAGATGACATTGCCGAACGCATCCAAGCAATTGTCAATGCTGAAACAGCCTCCGTGGTGCTAGCTGAGTCCGAAGGGGAAACCGTCTACTATGCGGCAGCAATAGGCAAGCACGCTGAGTGGGTGTTGGACAAAAGGGTTGCCGCAGCGACTTCCGGATTGTGTGGTACGGCATTTCAGAGCGACAAACCCGTGTTAGTTTGTCGTACTGAGGGCGATCTCCGAGTCCGGCAAGATCATGCTAAAGCGTTGGAGATAGAGACAGCTTTAGCCGTGCCTCTCTACTACAAAGGCAAGCTTTTGGGAGCGCTACAAGCTTGGAATCGTACTGACGGCAGCTTATTTGACGAAGAGGCAGAAAGTGTTTTGGCGGCTTACGCCTCTGAAGTTGCTCCACTGGTTTATCAATACCAGACAACTATGAAGTAGAGGATAATTTGCAGGAAAAAGCGATCGCGCTGGCTTGAAATAAGCAACGAATCAAAGATGAGCAAATGACCCAAGATGAACCCATAGAACCAAACCTTCTACGCTACTCCAATCCCCTCTCTTCCTCCAATTCCCTCTCCTCGCTTGCGGGGAGGGGGTTAGGGGGTGGGGTTCCGGGACAATCTTGGCATACTCCGCCCCAACTTTGGGAAAAACTCAAGCCACTGGGTCGCCAAATGCGTCATCAACCAACTCCAGCAGAAGAGAAACTTTGGCAGAGATTAAGAAACAAGCAACTGTTGGGATTTAAGTTTCGCCGTCAGCATTCAATTGACCGTTTTATTGTTGATTTTTACTGTAATGAAGCGCAGTTAGTTGTGGAGGTGGATGGAGAAATTCACCAATACACTCAAGAGGAAGATGCGGTGCGGCAGGAGTTTTTGGAGAGACTAGGGCTGCGGGTTGTGCGGTTTAGCAATGAGGCGATTTTGAGTTCAATTGATGCGGTGCTGGAAGGGATTGCGGGTTGGTTGCAGAGATAGAACCCCACCCCCAACCCCCTCCCCGCAAGCGAGGAGGGGGCTAAGAGAGAGATGGGTGAGATCGCGTGAATGTGTGGGGATGCGAGCGCTTGTTTGGTGATGGGAATACGATTGCGCTTGTAGTGATAGGAATGAGATCGCGCTTTTGGTGATGGAGGTGCGATCACTTCTGGCAGCTAAGCTGAGGAGTATGGGGAAGCGTTCGGGTTTTACTCTAGTAGGGTTAAGAGCCTTCTGATATTGGCTTTGATGAAAGCAGATAAAAAATTTGCAGTGTCGCAGTTAGCGGTCGAGACTTAATGCAAGTAAATGAATACTATATCAGATATGTTTATACGAGGATGCAACCCCAACCAATGGTTGAGTTTACTTTAGAAGAACTATTAAAAGTAGCTCGTAATATTTTGGCTACAGTTAATAAAGAATTGCAAGGTAAAAACAGGGATGTTGAGGCTGCTTGGAAAAAAGTTAATACTTTGACAAATCATCAAGATCCTAGCTTACAAGAGCGTATTCAATACGAAGAAACCCTTAAAGCAGTGCTAAAGGAGTACATAGATTTTAATACAGTTGGCTATCTTCCCAACCCTATAAATCAAGTTCAAAATCCTCAAGCACCTTCTTCCACTCAAGACTAATCTACTTGTTTAATAAATTCATTTATGTAAAATTTTACTATTTTTCTACATTCCTCATTTGGTAGAATTTCAGCTACCCTTGGATCATCCAACATCTTGTCTTTAATATATTCCAGGGCAACTATCTCATATTTACTATTTTTTATAATTTTTCGGAGCGACTGGGCGGGCATAACAGCATCGAACTTTATGCTACAGAGTAGCCAAGCTTGCAAAATTCTATATACATTTAAATATATTGCGTTTTCTTCTTTCGAGATTGTATCCTTACTATTCTTAAGTAGTGCAACATCGACTGCTTCTCTTACTATGGATAGCAATATTTTTTTTCCATTATCGTCCTTGCCAAGCTTATCTAAAATCTCTTGGCACGCAGTAAATCTGTTTCTAAAATTTTCAAGTACTACCTCTTTAAATTCATCTCTATCTCTCATCAAAGCTTCGCGCAATGTTGGAGACATTTCATTAAAATCAACTTGATTAAGGGTTTCTTCATCTGTCCAAATAGCTAAGAACTCTAGCTCTTGTTTTTCTTTGATAGCCTCAGGTGATTTCTTTTCATATTCTTCTTTAATTTCTTTTGTTGTTGTTTTAACATCTGATTCAATTGCGTCTTCAATCGTTTCCTTAACGTAATTCCATGAGAAAAAAGTTACAATCAAGCCAACTGCTTGCGGAAGAAAAGGAGGAATAGCAAGGTTTAAACGATTCTTCAGCAAAGGTTCAATAACAGATACAGAATAACCTATACAAAATGCACCGACAATAAAGAACAGAGCAATAGACGATGCACTACGCTTAGTTCTCTCGTACTGTCTTTGTAAACTCATTTAGCCGCCTCACCTAGCATAGCTTCAACAGTCAATAGTTTGTCATCTTAAGTAATTCTCTGCTACCACCACTAGAAACATGGTCAAAGCGTAACTTACTTATCGTTGAGTTGAGATGGTTTCCATAACTTAGAAGTTTGGGGGCATTTAGCCCCCTTAAACTCACTCTGTTACTCCAAAGAGTTTACCAGTTATTTAAAACTCATCAATTTCCATAAGGCTCCATAGCAATTCCGGCTCTTCTGTCATGGCTTTTTGGATACGCTCAATGATGTAAGCTGCGGTGTTTTTCTGGACCCCAACTTCTTTGGCAAGCTGACGTACACTGATGCCTGCTGGCGACTTTAGAACAAGGGGAATCGCTAAAAACCATTTGTCCAAGTCTACATGAGTTTTATGGAATAGTGTGTCAACTGTAACGCTATATGAAGTAAAGCACTCATTACACTGGTATCTGTGTTCATTCTTCAATTTCCGGGAATTGGTCAATTCGCAGTACGGACACTTTGGCTTTCCACCCCAACGAATTTGTTCAAGAAGGGCAATGCAATCTTCGTGATTTCGTGTCATCTTAAAACTCAGAACTCTGAGCTTTAAGATGGATTACAAACTCAAGCGTTCAACTGTCTATTGGCGTCTGTAAGCCTTTTGGGATATGCGATCGCCTGTAATTGCTAAAGAAAAACCCTAAGGCAGTCAACCTTGGGGCTTTGTGGGTCCATTCTCAATAAAATTTACTTAAGCGATGGAAAAGACACAGCAGGCGATCGCGATCGCCTCAGACTTCCTCCTACGCGCCTCTTCAAGCTTGAACTACCGTAAAGCTTGCGTATCGAACAATTTATCAGCCCAAGTTGCATCTGCGTCTGATAGCGATCGCACTAGCTCATAAACCTAATCTATTGAACCCCGCAAAACAATTAAGAACAGGTTGTACCTACACCACATTGATCGTCACTTTTCAGCCAACCCTTAACACCTCGATATTCAATTTGTGCCCATTCTCCCTGACAGCCTATTAATTTAACATCGGTTCTACGTGGAACTCGTGCAATTTTTCGGCTTTGCTGACTGGGACTGGCATAAAGATTAACCCCATTCGTTTCATAGCCCCTCGTTGAAGTGCCTAACATGGGCAAAAACACCCAGCCAGTTCCCTGAAAGCCGCCAATTTCTCTATCAGCATTCGTAATTTTTACCCAATTTCCAGAGGAAGCGATGATTTCAACTGACTCGTATGTGGGGATTTTTCCTAAGATTCGACTATTACTACTTGGGCCACTACGCACATTTAAACCTTGCGGATCTTTGTCTATGACAACCGCAGAAATATCACATTTTTTTTCATTAATTGGTTGTGCTAATACGCTAAGATTAGCCGTGCCAGTATTGATAACCCAGCTCATGCTAGCTAGCGCTAATCCTACGGTTAGCTTTGATGCTGTCTTGTTCGCCTTTTTAGCCATAATTTTCCCAATTATTTAACACCAGCGTTAGTGCTGGTGCCAAACAATTACTTCATATCGTAGCCAAACAATTTCGGATCAACTTCTCCTAGTTGCAAGTCGGCTAAACCATACTCTGCCCAGCGTCGTTCCACCATCGCCGCCACATCTGGATCGGATTCCAAAGGTTCGCCCCATTCATGTTCGGTTTCAGGAGGAATTTTCGTGGTCGCATCAATTCCCATACGTCCGCCTAAACCAATTTTTTCGCTAGCGAAATCCAAAGTATCAAAAGGCGTATTCGGCAAAATGAAAACATCACGCACGGGGTCAACTTTAGAACTAATTGCCCACACCACTTGACGCGGATCGCGGATGTTAATGTCTTTATCTACCACAATCACAAACTTGGTGTAAGTAAACTGAGGTAAAGCACTCCAAAAAGCTAAGGCTGCACGTCGCGCCTGACCCGGATATGCCTTATCAATGGAAATAATCGCCGCTTTGTAACTCAGCGCTTCCATTGGTAGGAAGAAATCAACAATTTCTGAAACTTGTTGTCGCAAAATCGGCGTGTAGATGCGGTTCAGCGCGATCGCCATCATCGCTTCTTCTTTCGGCGGACGACCGCTAAAAGTTGTCATATATATTGGATCTTTGCGGTGCGTCATGCACTGGAAGCGAATTAACGGCGAATCCTCGACACCGCCGTAATAACCCATGTGATCGCCAAAAGGGCCATCTGACAGCACTTCCCCCGGTGTAATCGTGCCCTCTAGGACAAATTCCGAGTCGGCTGGCACTTCTAAATCTACCGTCTTACACTTCGCCAACTGCACCCCAGAACCGCCGTAGAGTCCGGCAAACAGCCATTCTGATAAATCGACTGGAATCGGCGTTGCAGCTGCCATGATGATCAGAGGGTCAACTCCGAGTGCGATCGCAACCTCCAACTTTTTCCCCTGTTCCGCCGCCTTCCGTAGATGTCTCGCACCACCCCGCACCGATAGCCAATGCACCGTCATCGTGTTGCGAGATTGCAGTTGCAGCCGGTAAACGCCCACATTCGGCGTACCCGTCTCACAATCCTTGGTAATTACCAAGCCCAACGTGATAATCTTGCCAGCATCCCCCGAATAAGGGCGAATGAGCGGCAATTGGTTCAGATCCAGATCATCGCCTTGGATAACCACTTGCTGACAGGCTGGGAAAAAATCGCGCCCTGGTTTCGCCTTCAGCACATCAAATAGCACCTTGCCAAACTCCACCGCCTGAGAAATCTTCTTCGGTGGCTTCGGCTGTTGCAACATACTCAGCTTTTTGCCCAGTTCCTCCAACTCCAACGGATGCTGCATATTCATCGCCCAGCAAATCCGTTCAACTGTACCCATCAGGTTCACCGCC
The DNA here is from genome assembly GCF_039961975.1 of Trichocoleus sp. DQ-A3. Classification (NCBI taxonomy): domain Bacteria; kingdom Bacillati; phylum Cyanobacteriota; class Cyanophyceae; order Leptolyngbyales; family Trichocoleusaceae; genus Trichocoleus; species Trichocoleus sp. DQ-A3. The sequence goes on from NZ_JAMPKC010000016.1 coordinate 53,331, forward strand.
ACCGGATAAGCTGATCCTTTTACATTTTCAAATAGCAGCCCAGGACCACCGCGTTGTAACATCCGGTTGGAAATCTCAGCAATTTCCATATCTGGGTCAACGAGGGCATCGATTCTCCGTAACTGCCCTCGTTCTTCCAGTAGTTTGATGAATCCCCGCAAGTCTCTTGCCATAGTAAAGATTAAGAAGTATAAAGCACTTTCTTTTATTATGAGGGGAATCCTAAACCTAAGAGCGCTCCCTAGAGACTTCAGGGATACGCCGCCTGAATATAAGCCCAAAAAACTATGCCAGATAACGTTCGCGTGACCTCGGTAAATGATTCTACTGTCATTAAGGAAATTAGCTTCTGTATCTATCAAACCATTATTTTTATTCAGCAACAGCAGCCAAAATTATTAACTGAAAAATACCGGAATGTTCCTTGGAATGATGCTCCTTATCAATCATCTTTCCTATTGAAATTGCAAACAGAACTCAGCAAAGCACCTGATAGAGATGCACTAATTAAAATAGTACGAAAATTACTGCAATTAATCTTAACTCCTCAATGTTTAGAATTGCCGATATCTAGTAAATTAATAGAAAAACTTCGTATCTTAATTGATTCAGCATCTGAAATAGCTCCCAGAAATGGCTCAGCCTTTTCACATCCACCAGAAGCGCCGCGAGTGCTGATTCCAGAGCAACATATCGCGATTTTGCTTTTGGATGCCGAAAACTTACAACTCGATACCGCAACAGAAAAGTTCCTGGCGGCAGTCTGTACTTATCCCATCCAAATCAAAATTGCTTTTGCAAATTGGCGCACAATGGGAAAGCAAGATGCGGAACTACACGGGCGCGGCTACGAACTCATTCACGTTCCTGCTGGTAAAGACAGCGCTGATGTAAAAATGGCAACAGTTGGCTCTTCTATTTTTGTACATTATCCTACTGCTAAAGAGGTTTTTGTCTGCTCATCCGACAAAGTAATGACTCATCTATGTACTACGCTTCAAACTCACGGATTAACAGGATATTTAGTTTGCAAACAAGGAGAGAATATAACTGTCCTCAATAGTAAGACGGGTCATTCTCAGACTCGTTCTCTCAAACCTAATTCAGAAATTCCCTCTCTCGATCAATGTATTATCCAGCTCAAACAGTTAATTAAAGCTGAAAAAGAAGGGGCTGCTAACTCATGGATAAAGCTTTCTAGACTTTCACAGCTTTTTCATACAACATATAACATCACTATCAGTCAGGTAGTATCTGCTCATACTCCGGGCAAGAGAGCTAGAGACATTTTTCTAGAACGTCCCTCCGAGTTTGTCGTGCATCAACCCCAAGATCAAGCTGAATTATATGTAACTATCTTTGATATGAACCAGGAAAATAATTTGATGGTTAAAACTTTTGCCAAAGAAATTGAGTCAAAAACTCAAAAGCCAAGCTCTTTCAGTAAAATCACGTCAAAAGTAGAGCTAGAAAAGGCATTAGTTATTATAATAAATGATTTAACAGCTCATTCTTCAGGAAGCTATATTGGGATTCCCAGTGTAGGTAGTGAATTTCATAAACGCTATAAGCAACCCATTACCAAAGTTCTCAAGGACTTACAATTAGGTAGTAAATTTCCTGTTTTTTTGAAATCAAATAATACTTTTAAACTGAAGAAGGCAGCAAATACATATCAAGTAGCGATCGCTCAAAAATCCTAAATCAAATCGCGATCCATTGCTTAACTTAAATAAATTCATTCTTAGATGCCAAAAAGGCTTTGAATTCGTTGGCGTATTCGGATTAAAGGAGTCTGTTCGGAAACTTCTTCTGTCAGTAACCCCAAATCTCGTAATGCCTGTTGCCGTTCTGATAATTTTTGGGCAATCTGATCCGCTAACTCCTGATGAGTGACTAAAAGCTTTTGTAAATCGTTGCGGTCTACGACAAACAAAATCGCATCTTCCACAGTCCGAACGGTTGCAGAACGCGGAGTTCCCAATAACAAAGAAATTTCCCCAAAAAATTCGCCTTTGTGAAGCGTTGCAATATATTTCTCTGCCTTTTGAGAAAAGACTTCTACTGAGCCAGTCAGAATAATATAAAATGAATCGCCGGGGTCATTTTCTTGACAAACAGCCTGTCCCTTTGGATACAGTTGTCGATATCCGTACTCAATCAATTGACGCAGTTCTAAATCAGTACACCCCTCAAAGAAAGTGACTCTTCGCAACAAATCGCGCAGGGTCCAGTTATCGGGGGATTTGGCAAGAACTTTGGTGCCGGGTGTGATGGTGTTATTAGGCGAATTGACTTTGCCATTAGAAACATCTGTAGCACTGGTTTTATGAAACCGATGCGTTATTTCTTCTAAATTGCGAATGTGTATATCCCGCTGGGGAAAAGGAATTTCGATTCCTCGGTTGCGGAATTCATGCTCAATCGAAAAATTTAAAGAGCTTTTAATGGGATCGCTACCCTGCGGTCGATCGATCCAAACTAATAGCTCAAAATCTAAAGAACTTTCCCCAAAACCTTTAAACCAAACTTTAGGAGCCGGAGAAGATAAAACGCCTGGTTCCATTCGAGCCGCCGCTAAAAGTGCCTCTGTCACTAATATGGGTTCGCTCCCATAGGCAACTCCTATCGGGATGTGGATGCGACATTTTGGGTCTTTATAAGTCCAGTTAATAATATGATTTTCAACAAATCGAACATTGGGAACGATGACAAAAACGCCATCCAGTGTACGAACAATCGTAGAACGAATAGAAATATTTTCTACAGTTCCTAAAAGACCATCAACTTCAATAAAGTCTCCGGCTCTAATCGGTTGTTCAAAAAGTAGCGTCAATCCACTGATAAAGTTGCTGGATAGATTTTGTAACCCGAATCCCAACCCAATCCCAATCACTCCAGCAAATACTGTTAGAGAACTCAGGTTGATGCCTGCTGTTTGCAGGACAATCATAAATCCGAAACCGGCTAAAAGGTAGCCGATGACCGCTGCGATCGCTTCTCGCGTTCCTCGATCCAATTTCACTCGCACCAGAATTTTTCGCTTAATCCACTCGCTGGTAGCGCGAGAAGCAATAAAGACAGCGATCGCTAACATAATCAGTTGGACAATCGAACCGAGGGAAAGACGGGTGTTACCGATTTCAAAAACCGGAGTTGTAAATAGCTGGGACAAGCCAGTAAATATTTCCCCTGTCGCTTTGACTATCCAATCCATGATTTATTCAACCTGAAGCAGGAACTCTCACACACTTTGTCCATCACAGCCTTGATTTTTACGAAATGTCAAGGTTTTTTCTGGATAGTCTGCCCATTTTCTCGGTTTCTGCTTTGAGAGGCTCTACCAGGAAATGCCTACTGGATGGGCTTGCTACCGTGCTTAGGTGCTGCTATGGGGTTCCACCCTCTTCCTAGGCTTTCTCGGTGATTGCTGGAAGCAAGAGCGTCCTGAGAGCGTTCTTAGGCGTCTCCTCGCTCTGCAAACGAGAAATCACTGGTTTGAGCAGAATCAATCGCGGTCAGTATGATGGGAGAAGATGTAAAGAAATGTAAAGGAATATGCAAGATAAAGTCGTTGTCATCGTTGGTGCCACTGGCGGCATTGGTTCCGTCTTAACTCGCAAGCTGGCACCGATGGGGGCGCGGTTGGTACTGGCAGCAAGAGATAGCAGTCGGTTGGCAAACTTGGCATCTGGACTCCCCCAAGTCTTAACCGTACCGACAGATATTACTAAACCGCAGCAAGTGGAGACGCTAATGGAAAAAGCGATCGCCCACTTTGGTCAAATTGATGTTTTAGTCAATGCGGCGGGCGCTGGCGTCCTGAAGCAATACAACCAGTTAGAACCCGCAGATTTAGACGCCATGCTCGACGTGAACTTAAAAGGCAGCTTCTACACCTGTCAGGCAGCAGCGGAGGCGATGAAGGAGCATAAAAGCGGTCATATCTGCAATGTAGTAGGGATTCTAGGCAAGCACTCAATGGCGATGGCAGCGGCTTACTGTGCCTCAAAATTTGGCGTCGTGGGTTTCAGCAAGTGTATGGCAGATGAACTGAAGCGCTTCGGCATCAAGTTCACCCTGTTCTATTTTGGCGGCGTTGATTCTCCTTTTTGGGATAATGTCAGCCTAAAAGTCGATCGCAAAAAGATGCTCAGCCCTGAAACTGCTGCTGATGCAATTCTGTTCGCGCTCAGCGCCGATCCGCAAGCGGTGCCGATGGAAATTAATATTCAGCCAGAAAGCCACCTGTTTTTCTAAATCGTCATCGCGAACTGAGTACACCACGTATAAAATCTGCTGTTTTTTACTGACTCTGTGCCACTCTTTCCATCTCCACTCACTACTCAACAGGGGCAGGGAAACCCAGCGCCTACCGCACTCAGCGCTTTATCAAAGGAGGGATTCTTTCTCAAGAATGACCTGTAAATGCCAGGAAGAGGGCAAAATTTACACTCAGGTAGAGCTGCTCAGACTGGATAAACCATGAAAATTGACCATGTTCACTTCTATGTTGAAGATGCCAAAGCGTCGCGCGACTGGTTTGTGCTACTGCTGGGCTTTCAAGCAGTAGCCGCTGGGGTAAGCGACCACACTCGCACAGAAGTGGTCAAAAGCGGCTCAGTCTATTTTTTGCTATCTTCACCCCTGACATCGGCGAGTCCCGTTGCCCAGTTTCTGCACCAACATCCTCCCGGTGTTGCTGACATCGCTTTTAGCGTTCCTGATGTGGAAGCGGTGATGACGAAGGCGGTCAATGGAGGAGCTAAGGTGTTGCAACCCATCCAAGAACAACCGGGTAAGGTCTTTCTGAAGTGGGGCAAGATTGCCGCTTGGGGTTCTTTGAGCCATACCTTGATAGAAAGGCAGCCTAAGTTTGTTGAGCGCCAAGATAGAGGTTTTATTTGCACTTTTCCCCAGCTTGACTGGGATGGCGGAAAAGCCTTATGGGATGATGATTCCGAGCGGTTAGATGGCAGGAGCAACACCGGCTTCGCGTTTGGCGGCATCGATCATGTGGTGCTGAATGTGGCGGCTGGGGACTTGGATCGGGCAGTTGCTTGGTATGAAAAGACGCTAGCGTTTATACCGCAGCAGTCGTTTGCGATTCAAACCGAGCGTTCGGGACTGCACAGTAAGGTGATGCATCATCCGGATGGTTGGGTCAAGTTACCGATTAATCAACCCGCATCTGCGAATTCCCAAATTCAGGAATTTTTGGAGGTGAATCAGGGGCCAGGAGTTCAGCATATTGCTTTGCAAACGCCCAATATTGTGAATGCGATCGCCTATCTCCGTCAACGCGGTCTACCCTTTCTGCAAGTCCCCCGCACCTACTACACGCAACTGCTTCACCGGCAAGGACTTCAGCTATCGGAGGCTGAAATTCAGGAAATTGCGGTGCAACAAATTTTGGTGGATTGGGAGGAAAACTCTCCCGAAGCGTTGCTACTGCAAATCTTCACTCAACCGATTTTTGAACAACCTACTTTCTTCTTTGAGTTAATTGAGCGCCGCTTACAGGCACGGGGTTTTGGGGAAGGCAACTTTCGCGCTCTTTTTGAAGCGATTGAACGAGAGCAGATGAAGCGAGGTAGCCTGTATTGAGGAACCTATCGGCAGGCAGGTAAAAAAGGGGTAATTTGTGATTAATCTTAATCATATAGATTAACCCCTGCGTCTAAAAATGTTAAGAATTATCAGTGACTTCGACGGCCCAATTATGGACGTTTCGGAGCGATATTACCAAGTTTACCAGTTTTGTTTGGAACAGACGCGGCGGGAAGACCAGTCAGTGCGTCAGATGTCTAAGGAGGAGTTTTGGGGTTTGAAGCGATCGCGCGTCCCAGAACGACAAATCGGCATCCTTTCCGGTCTCGATGAAGAGCAAGCCCAAGCATTTGCGGCACTGCGGCGTCAAACCGTGCATACCATGCCCTATCTAGTTTATGACGCCCTGGCACCCGGAGCCGTTGACGCCCTGGAAAAAGTACAGGAAGCAGGCGTCGATTTGGTCGTACTAACCATGCGCCGTCAACGAGAGTTAGATTACGCTTTCGGTCGTTACGACTTAGCGCGATTTTTCCCAGAGAATCGGTGCTACCACCTGGCAAACGACTACGTGAAGACTCGTGACATCGACGACAAACCGCTGCTGATGGAACGCGCGATCGCGGAACTTCCTCCCGCCTCTGAGGTGTGGATGATCGGGGATACCGAGGCTGATATAATTGCCGCAAAAAACCACGGCGTTAAGGTCATCGGGGTTTTGTGCGGGATACGCGATCGCGCTCAGCTTGAGCAATACCAGCCAGACTTGATCGTAAACAACCTTGGTGAAGCCGTAGATTTCGTGTTGAGTCAGCCGCTGCCTGAAGAATTAAACATAAAAAATGAAAAATTAAAAATTCTCTAATTAACTCTTAATTTTTCATGTTTAATTCTTAGCTTTAGCGCAGAAAGCTACTAACCAGCCAGAGAATAATAAACGTCACCACCGTGACGAATTTATCTGGCGTCAATCCGATATTGGAAATTTGCGTCATCAGCACATTATCGAGCAGCGTTCCCAATCCAATTCCTACGAACAACCCCAGCAGCGTCAGCAGGAAAGCGCGACCAAATTTCCGCTCTTTGCGATTGACCAAAAATAAAGTTAATCCAGCCCCTAACGCCATATTCAATGGCAGCATCGAATCATTGGTGCCTGGATAGGCTGTAATGGCGCTCAATGCCAAGAACAAACCGCTAGGCCACGCCACCTCCTGTAAGCTGGGCGTATCAATCAGATTTTGCAACCAAGCTGGGGAACGGTTGACCGGCACAGGAGTAAAAGTGGGAGGAGGCGCGATCGCCCGCTCTGGGAACCGAATCCGTTCCGGAACCTTAATTTTTCCCTCTTGGCGCATCCTCAGACGTTCCATTAAAATCGCATCGTAGGCCGTCTCCATCGCTTCCAGAAGCTCCTTCTCGCCATGATGCTCTTGAAGAAGGCGCTTGCGGGTCTCCTGAATTTCCTCAAAAGTTGCGTCTTCTGACAGTCCAAGCTTTTCGTAGGGATTTTGCTCGCTCATCCAAAACCTCCCAGAGATCTATTATTTTTAGCAGTCTTCATCGACTCAATCGTTTCTGGCAATCTAGCTCCCTATCTACACTGCCAGTTCCTCAGGCTAGAAGAAAGTATCGTTAGCCAGCCGTTCTAACCTATGTAACCTAAAACCCCCTAATTCCCGTTGCGAAAAGAGGATCTCCGACCCCATGAGAGCGCGATTGGAATACTTTCACGCTGATTGGAGAAGGTGCTACGGCTCTTGAAGGATGGAATGGTCATAAATTACTACATTTGGCAAAGTATCTATACATTTCCCGTGAAGTTTTGTCATACTGGTTCTTTGTTCAAAGCCGTTCAAGCCCTTGAAATCACTGCCTAATCGCAGTTGACCCTTAGCCTTGAGTGCCTACATTCATCCTATCCTCCAAGTTAGTTTAGCTTGATCCTTGAACACAAGCGCTTCTCTCGAAAGACACTTTTATTCGTTTACCAGCTAACCGTCAGATGATTTATCCGGATTCGCTCGGCAAATTTAATTTTTTTAGACAAAAAATACTTAAAACAAACCGCCAGACTCCCCATCGTGGAGACTTGACGATTACGAGATATTTTCACTAACTGGGGAGAGCGACGATAATTGTCTAAAATGCTCATTACGTCATTAAGCTTGGGAATATTAATAAGGTAAGGAAGCGATTTTTCGCCTTCCAAAGCGCTTATTTCCCCGACTCGACCTGTTTGCTTAAAATACCGCTGTCCGTTAATCATAATCCAGTTCTTAGTGGAAAGTTATGGTCCTGGCTTCCGCAACTCACAAGATTCTTGTCGTGGATGACGATCCGGCCATCCGGAATCTCATCTATCGCTTCTTAAGTCAGCAAAATTATCAAATGGAGTCTGCTGAAGACGGCAAGACCGCCCGCGCCGTGTTTGATCAATTCAACCCAAACCTGGTGATTCTGGACGTGAATTTGCCTGACGCGAATGGCTATCAACTCTGCAAAGAATTGCAAAGCCGCACCGACGTATTAGTACTGCTGCTAACGAGTCGCGCTGACGAAAACGATAAAATCCACGGCTTCTCCCAGGGTGCGGATGACTACATTACCAAGCCTTTTAGCTTGGGAGAGTTAGGCGTCCGCGTCGGGGCGCTTTTAAAGCGCCATCGACCCCTGAAAGTCGCCGAACAGCAACGCCTCATCTTTGACAAACTAGTGATCGATCCAGTGCGTCGAGAGGTGAATCTAAGCGACCAACCAGTACCTCTGACCGCCTTAGAATTTAATTTGTTGCATTTCTTGGCGAGTCATCCCGGTCGAGTTTGGCGTCGAGCCGAGTTAATCAAAGAAGTTTGGGCTTCTGACTACATTGGAGACCCACGGGTTGTTGACGTTCATATCGGGCAGATTCGCAAGAAGATAGAAATCGATTCTACTCAGCCTGAGTTAATTCAAACGGTTCGGGGCGTCGGTTACAAATTTGAAGTTCCGGGTAAACCCGAACTCAATGGCAAAGCGGAGCGCTGAAACGAATGGTTCAAGAACATCAAAGCCTCAAATCATAGTTTTTGCTAGGGAAAAAACGCTTGAGTTCTTTTTTGATGCCACGCAAGTGTCCGGAGAATGCCAATCGGTTCGCTATCCTACCCCCTCTCATCCTGCTAAGTCTGGTTATGAGTCTTCTGCTGGGGGCTTGCAGTGCCCCAGCTATTTCCCCAAAGGCATCTGAATCTACATCTACCACGCTGACTGTTGCTGCTGCTGCTTCGTTGAGCGAAGCTTTTACAGAGATTGCCACATCCTTTCAAGCTCAGCTTCCTACCTTTACCGTTCACTTTAATTTTGCCGCTTCTGGTTTCTTGCAAAAGCAAATCGAACGGGGTGCCCCCATTGATGTATTCGCAAGTGCAGCAGCTCGACCGATGGATGCTTTAGAAACGCAGAATTTGTTGCTTCCCCAAACTCGCAAGACGTTTGCTCGTAATCAATTAGTCCTGGTGGCAACTACTGCTCAAACCCCTTGGCTGAAGAAACTATCTGACTTAAGGGATAGTCGTCTGAAACGTTTAGCAATCGGTAATCCAGCTACCGTGCCAGCGGGAGAGTACGCAAAAATAGCTCTGGAAAAAGAAAATCTTTATACCAAACTGGAAAAAGAAAAAAAGTTAGTCTTTGGTGACAATGTGCGTCAAGTTTTGACTTATGTGGAGCAGGGAAATGTTGACGCCGCCCTTGTCTATGCAACGGATGCGGCGATATCGAAGAAAGTGAAGGCGATCGCCCGAATTCCCCCTGAATCAACTCGACCTATCAGCTATTGGATAGCGGTTGTCAAGCAAAGTCAAAATTCCCAGCAGGCAAAAGAATTCATCAACTTTGTTACTAGTAACAGAGGGCAGCAGATATTGCAGAAATATGGCTTTCTACCAGTCGCTGACAATTAGCGTCTACCCCCTTTCCTGTTCTATAGCAATTCTCTATTGGATCCACTACGGTTTAACCCCACTCCTGCACTCTCCCAGCGAACGGGGAGGGGTTCGATATCCCCTCTCGGTTCATAAAAGGGGGTCGGGGGTGAGGTTCCTGTATATTCCACTAAGAGTGAGAATCGCTAGCGTGGCAACGAGAATTGCCAGTTTTAGCTGTGTTGCGATGAGCTAGTTGCGGGATTCTCTGACTTTCCGTTTGCTACTTTCTCTGAGTCAGCCTGGGGAAGTGTCTTGACAGCTTGTTCTATCTGCTCTGCTTCCTGCTTGAACTCAGTTTCAAATTCTCTGGATGCTTCCTGGAAGCCGCGAATTGCCTTGCCCATACTGCGACCAATTTCTGGCAACTTTTTAGGACCAAAAATCAAAAGAGCCACAACCATAATCAGCGCCATTTCCGGCAGACCGATGCCAAAGATATTCATAGGATTTTTCGTGCAAAAGGTTAACTTTAGTATAGAACCGACAAAAAAACCCGGTCTAGCCGGGAAAGCATCAGTGTTTTTTAATCGTGGCGTTATGTAAAGCCCAAGGACTTCGCGCCAGATTACAGTCGATTAACGCCCTAGGCTTTTCCAATCGACATCAACACCCTCAACGAGGAGTGAGGAATTGTAAAGTTGCAGAATAATCAGTAAAAAGACCAAAAATAGCACCATAAAGACGCCCATCAATGGCGTAGTGCCCCACCCCGGAGATACTTTCCCATATTCAGAGTTAAGGGGTTTGAGGACATCTCCTAACCAAGTCCGTTGTGCCATAGCTTTCCTAGGATCAATCTCGACAGAAGTTTTTAACGTTTTGTAATATTGTATAGGAACTGCTCTCATAAATTATCTCACCTATGGAACCCGCAACAGTTCTTAGCATTTCTATCGCTACCTTTCTCGTCGCTATCACTGGTTTCACCATCTACACTGCGTTCGGGCCTCCTTCTAAGGAATTGAGCGATCCGTTTGAAGATCACGAAGACTAAAGCTTTCCGACGACTGACCCGTGTAGGGCGATCGCTCTCCTAAGGGGTAGGCGCAACTACACAAGATTGTCCTAATTGGGCGCTGATGATGCGCCAAGCCTGGAGTCGTTTGCATCCAGGTTTGGCTGCGGTGTCCGGTACGATTTGAGCCTTCTCGGTAGCAAAATCCTGCTTGTAGGCTGTGATGCGAGCGTTCATCTAGGTAGCGATCGCTTGACTCTGGATTCCCCCCTGGGGGGAATCCGCCCAATTGTAACTTTGATTACATTCTCCCTTAAAATTTATTGATATCTATACATTTAAGCTTTCAAAGTTCATCCAACAAATATTGATAGCTATCGGGTAAAAAAAATTAATAGCTTCTAGGGTTCCGGTTTAAGTCTCAAGATTTAAACGGCTGGTCCGAGAGAAGCGAATCAGTCATAGAGTGTTTTTAGAAATTGAAACACGGACTGGTTACACGGCGGGAGAAAAGCCCGGGAGGTACATAGCAGAAGCTTATCTGTTATGGCTTACCCGGGCTATTGTTTTTGCAAGTCTTCTTTGACTTGGGAGAAAAAATAGAGCTTTTAGACTGACGAAACATCCCATTTTTCCAAACATGACTGACATAAATTCTCAAAACTCGAATTCGGATTTTCAGCCGCCGTCTACTGAAGCGAGTCGCGCCTTAGAGAAAGAAACCCATCTGCCAATGACAGGCTGGCAACAGGAGGTTGCAAAAGGGTTAGAGTTTGGATTAGAGGCAGCAGAAAGTATACGCGATCGCTCTATTTCTACCTTCTCTCGCGGCGAACTTCCCCACTACGCAGGTATTAACACCTTCCTGAAAGCACCTTATATAGAAGATGTGCGAAAAGTGGGTGAATACGATGTTGCAATTGTAGGCGTACCGCATGATTCTGGCACCACCTACCGACCTGGAACCCGGTTTGGTCCTCAAGGAATTCGGCGGATTTCGGCTTTGTATACGCCCTATAACTTTGAATTAGGCGTTGATTTGCGAGAGCAAATTACCCTGTGTGATGTTGGAGATATTTTCACAATTCCCGGAAATAACGAAAAGTCATTTGACCAAATTTCTAAAGGAATTGCTCATATCTTTAGTTCTGGTGCTTTCCCAATTATTTTGGGAGGCGATCATTCAATTGGCTATCCCACAGTGCGGGGAGTTTGTCGCCATTTAGGCGATAAAAAACTGGGGATTATTCACTTCGATCGCCACGTCGATACCCAGGAAACAGACCTCGATGAGCGCATGCACACCTGCCCTTGGTTCCATGCCACAAACATCAAAAATGCCAATCCAAAAAACCTCGTGCAATTAGGAATCGGCGGCTGGCAAGTGCCGCGTCAAGGTGTAAAAGTCTGTCGAGAACGAGCCACAAATATTCTGACAGTTACAGACATCACAGAAATGGGTTTGGATGCAGCGGTAAACTTCGCTCTAGAAAGAGCTTTAGACGGAACCGACTGCGTTTATATCAGCTTTGATATTGACTGCATTGATGCCGGTTTTGTCCCAGGAACGGGTTGGCCTGAACCAGGTGGATTATTACCCCGCGAGGCTCTTTATATGCTGGGCAAAATTGTTCAGAAAGCACCCGTTTGCGGGCTTGAGGTGGTGGAAGTATCGCCCCCTTACGACATCAGCGACATGACATCTTTGATGGCAACGCGAGTGATTTGCGACACGATGGCGCATCTAGTGCTGTCAGGACAGTTACCTCGAAAAGAAAAAGCCGCATACATTCACCCCTACGCCCAACCAGAATTAGTTGCAGAGTGGAGTTGAGCCTTGCACGAAACTGACATGACAAAGGCGCTCATTTTCACAGTAAAAGACTGGTGGGAATCCCAGACTGAGCGCCCCCAGATTACCCAGATTCACTTAATTGTTGGTAAGTTCACTTGTGTCGAACCTGTCAGTCTAAAATTTGCTTTTGAAGTACAGACTGGCAACACCTTTTTAGAAGGGGTAGAACTGGTAATTCAGGAAACACCGCTGATTGCCTTTTGTCACCGCTGCCAACAAGAATATGCACCCCAAGTTGGATTGCAATACGGCTGCCCTGAGTGTGACTCACCGATGGAGGATATTCGCTCAGGTAGAGAACTAAAAATTGACCGAATTGAGTATAGTTTTGACGAGGTACAGAAAAACGCTTATGCATCAAACATTTGACGCTGCATTGGGAATTAACTTGCTCCATGCTAATCAGAAAGGAGCCGATCATAACCGAGCGCATTTCGATGAGTGGGGGATTACTTGTTTCAATATTATGAGTAGTCCTGGGGCAGGTAAAACAGCACTGTTAGAGCGATCGCTTGCGGTTTTGACGGATGATTTAAAAATCGCCGTAATTGAAGGGGATATGACGACGGAGTTGGATGCCGACCGTTTGCGTCAATCTGGAGTCCCTGTAATTGCAATTAATACGGGGCGTTCCTGCCACTTGGATTCCAAGATGGTAGCTGGGGGAATTCATCAACTAGAACACCAGTACAATCCTGCTGATTTTGATTTAGTGCTGGTTGAAAATGTCGGTAATTTAGTTTGTCCTGCTGAGTTTGAAGTGGGAGAACACATTAAAGTTGCTTTGTTGAGCGTGACTGAAGGAGAAGATAAGCCGCTCAAATATCCGGTGATGTTTCAAGAAGCGGATTGTTTATTAATTACCAAGATCGATTTAGCTCCTTATCTTGATATTGATATTAATCGGATTGCCGCTAACGTCCGTCAGATGAACCCTCATGTCACAATTATTGCGGTTTCTGCCAAGACAGGTGAGGGATTAGAAAATTGGTTTGATTGGGTAAAATCGCAAGTTTTAAATCAACGTTCATCTGCTGCGGCAACAGAAATGCTACCCGCCTAATGAGCCTGCTAGTAAAGAGTGAGACTCAATGAAGACCCGCCAGTTACTTTCTCTATTCTCGGTCTTTTTGCTCAGCCTCGTCATTACGGTTAGTTGTGCTAACCCCCAGCAAACCGCTACATCCTCAAAAACTGAAACAATTCAAATGGGTTTCAGTGTTTGGCCTGGGTGGTTGCCCTGGCAGGTGGCTCAGGAAGAAAAGCTGTTTGACGCGAACAAAGTTAATGTGAATTTGAAGTGGTTCGATGGCTATTTAGATTCCATTAACGCCCTCAATGCTGGTCAGCTCAGCGCGAATACCCAAACCTTGAATGACACGATCAGCTCAGTGGCTGCTGGTTCCGATCAAGTGATTGTATTAGTTAATGACAATTCAACAGGCAACGATAAAATTATTGTTCGGGAAGGTATCAATAGTATTGCCGACCTCAAAGGGAAAAAAATCGCTGCTGAAGAAGGAACCGTCGATCATTTCTTGCTACTTCTCGGACTGAAAAAAGCGGGTTTAACCCAGGCTGATATTACTTTTCAGCCTTTAGAAACCGGCGCAGCCTCAGCTGCTTTTGTTGCGGGTCAAGTGGATGCAGTTGGAGTTTTTGCACCGTTTACCAGCAAGGCATTAGAACGTGCTGGAAGTAAAGAGTTATTCAGTTCTAAGGACTTTCCAGGAGCAATTCCCGATCATTTAACAGTCAGTCGAAAACTGATTACCGAACGTCCTCAAGACGTGCAAGCTTTGGTCAATACATGGTTCGATACCTTGGCGTTTATCCGCACCAATCCTGACAAAGCTTACGCCGCGATGGCAAAACGGGCTGGGGTCACGGTTGATGAATACAAGAAATACGAAGCCGGGACGAAAATCTTCAGCATTGAAGACAACTTGAAAGCATTTAGTCCCGGTAATGACATGACCTCTTTGAGTTACGCCGCTCAAGAAATTAGCAAATTTTTAGTTGAGGCTAAGTTAGCTAAACAGGCTCCGAATCTCACCCAAATATTTGACGATCAGTTTATCAAAGCCTACGCGGCAAAGCAAAACTCATGAACCGCTACGCTGAAGATTTGCCGGAAAATAATTCCGCTCGTCCTCGTAAAATGTTATCGCCTAGCGTCTTCTGGCGCATTGGTGAGGAGATTCCTAAAAAATTGGCATGGACTTTAATGGTTCTGTCAATTTGCATCCCGGTTGCTCTTTGGTGGATAGTCTCCAATGCTGGGATAGTCGCACCTTTATTTTTGCCGACTCCCGCTCAAGTTTGGGGCGCTTTTCAGAGGCTTTTAGCAACTGGCGATTTGCAAAAAGATATTGCCTATAGCCTGTTTCGCGTTCTGAGTGGCTTTTCTCTGGCGGCGCTGATTGCAATTCCCTTAGGGATACTGATGGGAACTTTTTCCAGCATTCGAGCGCTGATGGAACCGATTATTGGCATTGTGCGTTATATGCCAGCACCGGCTTTTATTCCCTTACTAATTTTGTATTTTGGTCTGGGAGAAGAACCAAAAATTCTGCTGATTTTTATCGGAACGCTATTTTTTAACACGCTCATGGTGATGGATGCGGTGAAGTTTGTACCGAAAGAGCTATTGGAAACTTCCTACACCTTGGGCGGTCAGCGAAAGCAAGTTTTATTGCAAGTAATTTTTCCCTTTATTCTTCCGAGTATTATCGATGCGGGTCGCGTCAATATGGCAGCTTCTTGGAACTTAGTCATCGTGTCCGAGTTGGTGGCAGCGACAGAAGGCTTGGGTCGCCGTATTAGTGTCGCCCAAAGATTTCTCAAGACCGATGAAATTTTTGCGGGACTGATTGTAATTGGCTTGATTGGTTTGACGATCGACCTTTTGTTTCGATTGTTACTGCGCGTGTCTTGTAAGTGGGCTAATGATTAAGAAAAGAAGTAAGCAGTCATTGGTTTTGAAGGATTCGTTCGGTGCTAGTGACCAATGACGATTAGAGTGGGCAACTCAATCTAAAAACTTAAAATTATCACTCATTATGCATTTGCAAGTTTCTCAACTCCATAAACAATTTCCAATTCGACGCGGTTCGCTCGTTGCTCTCAAAGATATCAATTTGCAGATTGAAGAGGGAGAATGTATCTGTGCGGTAGGTGCTTCGGGTTCTGGTAAGTCAACATTGCTACGGTTGATTGCTGGATTGGATACTCCCACGGCGGGGGAAGTTTTGGTCGATGGGGTGCGCGTGACGGGACCTGGCCCTGACCGGGGAATGGTGTTCCAAAGCTATACGCTATATCCGTGGATGACGGTTGCAGAGAACGTGGGATTTGGTTTAAAGCTGCAAGGTGTCTCCTCGGTAGAACGACGGCGACGGGTGGCTTATTATCTGGACGTGGTTGGGTTGTCTGGGTTTGCCAAGTCACTTCCAAAGGAACTTTCAGGTGGGATGAAGCAACGGGTCGCGATCGCGCGTGCTTTAGCCTCGCAACCGAAAATTTTACTGATGGATGAACCGTTTGGGGCGTTGGATGTGCAGACGAAAGAAGCGATGCAGCAATTTTTACTAGAAGTCTGGCAACGCACGCGGACAACAATATTTATGATTACTCACGATGTTGAGGAAGCAGTGTTTCTATCTCAACGCATCTATGTGCTGAGTTCGCGTCCAGGTACGGTTAAAGAAGAATTAAGTATAAAACTCCCAAGCGATCGCACTTATGACATTAAGTGCAATCCTCTGTTTCAGGATTATAAGGATCGGGTAATGGAACTCCTCCGCGCCGAGGAAGACAAAACTTTACTAAAAAGTAGCTTTCAAGAGTTACCGATGGTGGTTTAAGCAACAAGATCGTTTCATTCTAGTTCCGGAACCCCACCCCAACCCTCCTGAATAAAATTTATTCCTTATCTTCCCTCTGCTGGCGGGGAGATAGAGGGGGGTACGGAGAAGGGGAATTTTGCCTTTTGGGATTAAAAATTATTTCCGATCTTACTCTTGCTGGTGGGGAAGTGAGGAGGTTGTGCAAGTAAGCAGGAACAGGTCAATCGGGTATGCCCAAACCTTCTGTAAGTTTATAACTCGCGCATTTTCCCTTGAAGTTAAGAAATAGAAAAATTTAAGAGTCCTGGGCAGAAAAAGTAGTATTCCTCAAGATTGCCCCCTTGCACTCTCCCTATGAATCGACCCCTCCGTACCTTGGGTGTGCCGCCGAATGCTTGGGCAGTTGATGCGGAAATTGCTGATATCACGCGCCCGCCTTTAAAACCGCAAGTTGTCACCCTAGCCACAGAAACCAAGACGCTACGCCTAGATTTGGCAAAAGCCGCAATTTTGGTGATTGATATGCAGAATGATTTCTGTCATCCCGATGGCTGGCTAGCCCACATTGGCGTAGACGTGACACCCGCCCGAACTCCCATCAATCCGCTTAAAACGCTGTTGCCAGAATTGCGAACGGCAAACGTTCCGGTGATTTGGGTTAACTGGGGGAACCGTCCCGACTTACTGAATATCAGCGCCAGTGTACGCCATGTTTATAATCCCACTGGCGATGGCGTGGGTTTAGGAGATCCGTTGCCCGCGAATGGTTCGCCAGTGCTGATGGTGGGCAGTTGGGCGGCGGCGGTGGTGGATGAATTGGAACCAAACCCGGAAGATATCCGCGTCGATAAGTACCGGATGAGCGGTTTTTGGGATACACCTCTCGACAGCATCTTGCGGAACCTGGGAAAAACGACTTTGTTCTTTGCCGGAGTCAATGCAGATCAGTGCGTGATGGCAACGCTGCAAGATGCTAACTTTCTCGGCTATGACTGCATTTTGGTGAAAGATGGTACTGCTACCACATCCCCAGAGTATTGCTGGCAAGCCACCCTTTATAACGTAAAACAGTGTTTTGGTTTCGTGGCAGATTCTCAAGCTATCGTAGAAGCAATTAAGTTGGCTAACCGCTAATGCTAATCGCCAATGGTAACGAACAATTAGCCATTAGCCAAATCGCTCTCTTTTAGAGGAGAAATGCCCGATGGACTCGTCCCGTTGCATGATTCCGATCGTCAAGTCTCCCAGAGACTATCAAGCCTTTCGCATCAGTCCTGAGGATAGCAATCGGTTAGCGATTGTCTTCGATCCGGCAAGCGCTAACGTTTCATTAACTTTTTGTGTAGAAATTTTTGATATTGGTGGGAAAACTCCTCCCAATCGTCACCAAATGGCTGTGGAGATGTTTTTTGTCCTCAAGGGGCAAGGGCTAGCGACTTGCGACGGCAAAACCGTCCCGATTTGCCCTGGAGACAGCTTATTAGTACCGCCGACGGGGATTCATAAAATTGAAAATACAGGTTGCGATCGCTTGTATACGCTGTGCTTTATGGTTCCCAACGAGGACTTTGTGGAACTGATTCGCAGCGGCGTCCCCGTCGAGTTGGATGAGGAGGATTTAAGAGTTCTGAATCGTTCAGATGCGCTTGTCGCTTGCTAAAGGTTTAAGAGAAAGAAACGGTTTGTCTGCTTAGTTATTAGTTACGAGTTATTAGTGAAGGCGAGATCCCCGACTTCTCCCAGAAGTCGGGGGTCTGAACCGCTCGTATCTGATAACTAAACCAGGCTCGTTATCAATACAAATAAATTCAATAAATAACCTGAGTTCGGGATAAGGAGGGGACAAGCGAGTAAGCTAAAAGTCATCACACAACAGCTTTACAGGCTCGTCCCATGCTTAGTCTAGAAGAACTTTTTTGCTCTGTCGATGATTTCTGCCTTCTTTTTGAACCTTTGTGGCATAAACAACTGATGAGGGATGCACTCAAACATCGCCACCGCCATCGTCAACTGTGCCTGAGCGAAATTATGACCATCGAGATTGCATTTCATCAATCTCATTACCGGAATTTTAAAGCGTTTTACCAAGAGAAGGTACATGGACAGTGGAGTGCAGCCTTTCCCAAGTTGGTGAGTTATCAACGCTTTGTAGAATGGATGCCTTCCACCCTGATTCCTTTAAGTACCTATCTACACAGTTGTTTTGGTCAGTGTACAGGTGTGTCTGTAATGGACTCGACCAAGATTGCGGTCTGTCATAACCGACGAATCAAAAGCCACAAGGTGTTCAAGGATATCGGCAGGCGAGGTAAGACTTGTGTAGATTGGTTCTTCGGCTTTAAACTACATCTGGTTTGTAATGACCAAGGGGAACTGCTGAATATCGCTGTCACTGCTGGCAATATAGATGACCGTAAGCCTGTGCTGACTCTACTCAAAGGGTTGTCTGGTAAGGTGGTGGCTGACCGAGGCTATATATCGCAAAAGTTGTTTGAGCAGCTATTAACCCAGATGGGGATTCAACTGATTACTAAGCCGAAGCGCAATATGAAGAATAAGCTGATGCCACTGATAGATAAGCTGCTTATCCGCAAACGCTCCATAATTGAGACAATTATCGACCAATTGAAAAACATCTCTCACATTGAGCATTCTAGGCATCGCAGTCCGGTCAATTTCTTGGTGAATTTGGTCTGTGGATTAATTGCCTATTGCCATCAGCCTAAGAAGCCCTCTCTCAATATCAATGCGTTTTTCCTCCCTTCGGCTTAACCCGAACTCAGGTTAAATAGAGAAAGGTAATTATTGTAATTTAAAGTTTCAACTTATCTAAAAACAGTTTTTATATAAGCTTAAATTTTAAAATTGTTATAGTTTTGCCATGCTTGCCAAAAGACATAAATAGATAAAATCCCTAGCAAGGTGCGAAAGGCTAAACTGACGACTTCATCGGGCAATTTGGGTAGAAAGCGCGTGCTTATTTGCGCCCCCAAGAAACCACCACATCCTAAAAGAAGTCCTTCAACTAACAAAACATTGCCTCTGAAAGCGTGTCCGATAGTCGCTGATATAGCTGTAATAACGATGACACCTAAACTGGTTTGAATGGCGACTTTGATGGTTTCTCCTAAAAGTAAAATTTGCAGCGGCACCATAATTACACCGCCACCAACCCCAAATAAACCTGCGAGTATCCCAGCAGCGCTGCCAGTGGCAATTCTGGCAAAATTTGGATTGAAGAAGATGTTTGAATTTTTAGGGATGGTATCGTGGCTACCTGGAGTTTTTAGTTCCTGTTCTTCTTCCTGCTTCTTCTTGATTGTTAGCTGCTTGCGTAGTTCAACTAAGTAAATATTTAAAAGTAGCAATAATCCAAAAGCTGCTAGCAGTAAATAAGGACGGAATTGGGTAGCTAAATAAGCACCAATTTGTGCAGTGACTACAGCAGGAAATCCAATGGCAATCACTCTTTTGAAGCTGAATAACCCCATCCGCCAGTTTTGGACACTGCCAGAAATTGCCGTAATTAAAATTGCTAGGCTACTGGTGCCAACCGCTTGCACGGGTGTGTATTTCAAAGCGACTAATAAGGGGACAAGAACCGTACCACCGCCAATGCCTAAAAATCCCGCAAGAATTCCGGCAAAGAGTCCAGCGATCGCAAAAATCAATAAACTCGTGGTTGTCATAGTAAAAACCCCTGACGATTGAAGTCGCGGCTATACAAACAAAGCCTGCCTACGCAGACTAATAGGGATTGTATCGCTACAACTGTAGCGGCGATAATTGGGTGAGAACCTCGTCTTCTTGACCTGCTGCCCAACTAGCAAAATGCTTGGCTAAGGATGGCACGAATACCAAGGGATTTGAGAATCCGGAGAAGAGATAAGCGCCGTCTACGTTATTGAGTGCCCCAACTAAGGGAAGGCGATCGCTACTAAACGCAACCAAGCAGTGATGCCACTTTCCGGGTAGATTTTCTAGTGCAGGTAAGATTTTCCCCACCGCAGCACGAAGGTTCGCTTCACTTTGAGCCGCATCAATTTTAGCGTCGGGGTTCGCGATCGCGCGGCTAATTTGACCGATGCGTAAACTGCCATCTTTGAACTGAATCGCACCCGCATCTAGAATCGGTGGAACAGGCTCATAATCGGGTTCATCCCATAAGCGATCGTATTCAGGGATAGTTGCTTGGGCTTCTAGTTGAAAGCGTTTGATCTCTGCTGGCATCACCGTTGTCTGCAACTGTACATCAACGGGTGGCGTTTCGATGAGTTCGGTATGGGTGAAATACAAGCGGATGGGAATACCCGCAGCTTTGAGTAGCGTCCGACTCATTGCACCGGCACAAATAACCGTTTTGGCAGCGTGGTAGGTTGCCGTTGGGGTTTTGACTCCCTGAATCTTTGAGCCTGTGCCGAGTAGTTCCACCACCCGATCGATTTGCACCTCACCCCCAGCGCGGCGAAAAGCTTGAGTGTAGCCTTGAGTTAGTTTTTCGGGTTCAATGTGACCGTGACGAACCGTTAAAGCAGCAGCGATCGCATCTGGATTGAGTAGCGGTTCTATCTCGCAAGCTTCTGCAACGCTGAGTAACCGAGGCGGAATTGCAAACTCAGCGTAGTTGGCAGCAACTTTCTCCGGATCGTCATCAGTACCAATCGTCAAAATTAAATCCAATTCGCGGAACTGGGTATCGGTGTCTAATTCCTCAGATAAAATGCGGTGACGCTCAATCCCCTCAGCACATAACTGTCGCGTCAACTCAGTCGTCCCTGACCAGTAGGCAATTCCACCATAACTATAGCGAGTGGCACCTTGCAGTGAGGCGTGTTGCTCTAACAAAAGAACCGAAAAGCCTTTGATTGCCAGTTCGTAAGCCAGCGCCGCGCCTGTAATGCCGCCGCCGACAACAATCCAGTCGTAAGTTTTCATCATTGCCATTGGTCATTCCTGCGTCTAATGACGATTTTCCTTCCCCGCGCACACACGCTCTGTAAAGCTCTGTAACCCTAACAAGCCTTGGTTTTGCCCGATTTCTGGAAATGCTTTTCGTCGATTTGAAGAACCAAAAAGCAGGCAGTTGAAGGGTGCTAAGTGCAGATGCCGACAACTCGTCTTCAGTTCAAAGGAAGGTTAACACATGGCATTCGGTCTTCGTAAATTTAATTACAAATATGTTTCAACGCTGGCGCTACTCGGTGCAGGCGCATTTCTATTGTTGAACTCCCAAGCATGGGCGACAGCACTCACTAACAACGCTTCCGGTATTCATGTTTCTAAGACTAACGTAGGCAATACTACCCTCCAAATTGCCGCCCAACCCCAAACCGGCGTCAATCGGCGCGTACAGTTTGCACGGGGGAGAAGCTCTACTACGATTAAGGGAGCGGTGCCCCTAGGCAAAAAAGACATCTATACTTTCAGGGCACGGAAAGGTCAAACAATTATTACAGAAGTAACCTGGGAAGGCGATCGCGTAGGTGCCGATAACAACGACGAAGGACTGTCTGGCTTCACCTTCGTTTGGCCTAACGGAAAAGTGATGGAACACCCACAAAATATTTATTTCGAGGCAACATCAACAGGCGATTACCGGGTTGTGGTTGCACAGCCTTATAAGCTGACCAATTCCAGATACACATTTAAGTTGACGATTGAATAAGGAATCGGGCTTAAATAACGTATAAAGTTCGTGTTCCCTAGGGATATGGTATTGCCATGCCCCTAGGGTATTTTTATAGCCGCCCAGCACAGCCACTCAGCACTCGGTCAGCAGCTAGTAGATAATAAGAAATTTCTATGGAGTTACAAATGCAAAGCTGTCCCTGTTGCTGGAATAAGCGCTTATTTGCCTGGTTGCTATCCAAAGGCAACGCTGGATATGAAAAACTGGTAAGCGATCGCAAGCGCGATCTATTTTCTGACTTGCACGGCGATGTGTTGGAAATTGGCCCAGGAACGGGTGCTAACTTCCCTTATTATCCCAAAGACATTCGCTGGATTGGCATCGAGCCGAACCCGTATATGCATCCTTATCTGCGAAAAGAAGCCGAACGAAATGGCTTAAACAATCCCGATATCCGCAGTATTAGCGCCCAACGACTGGAAGCTGAAGATAACAGTATCGATGCGGTTGTTAGTACCCTTGTCTTGTGTTCGGTGCCGGATTTAACAGCAACTTTCCATGAAATCTTGCGCGTCCTCAAACCCGGCGGACGCTTCTTGTTTATCGAACACGTCGCCGCCCCCCAAGACACTTTCTTGCGACGGGTACAAGAGGGTGTGCGTCCAGTGTGGAAATTTCTTGCTGATGGTTGCAACCCAGATCGAGAAACTTGGGTAGCATTGGAAAACGCTGGTTTTGACCGCCTCAATTACGAAAAGTTTGAGATCGATTTCCCCATTGTTAGCCCTCAAATCGCCGGTGTCGCGACCAAGTAGCAGGATTGTTTGGGAAAGTAATTGAAGTTCTTGGAGTGCGCTCTTTGTGTAGCCCCAAGTCCGCCTTAAACTCAAGTTCAAGGCTCATCGCTCAAGTCCATTGAAATAAACTAAAATTCTTAGGCAGTCTTCTCTTAGAAGACTTGATTCTGTTAGCCAGGAATTAAGCTCCGGGCGGGTAATGCGACTGGTGAAAGATGTGACAACCAACTTATCGTTAGCGTCGAGCTTAAAGTCGCCTGTAACAAGGTTGAAAGTTTATCCTAGATTGCGTCTGCATATTAGCTTTTCCGACCTTATAGCAAGTCTTTTTTCCTTTCTTTACTTCCCAAACAGAGAGCAAATCATCCGAGACATTCAACTTGATTGGCTGGGGCGAGAACTTTTAGAAACACAATACGATCGCGTCAAAATTCTCCCTAAGCCTGGATTTAAGCGTAGATGGGACGAAGAAATTGATGAGTGTAGCAAGGTTCTAGTTACGCTTTCAGTTAGAACAGCTCTCGATCTGCTGCTACACTCATTAAACCTTCCTGCTGGGTCGGAAGTGTTGATGAGTGCTGTTAATATTCGGGATATGGTTGATGTGGTGAAACGGCATGGGTTAGTGCCGATACCCGTTGATATTTCCTTAGATACGCTTGCACCCGATCTCAATTTACTGGAATCTCTGATTTCGGAAAAAAGTAAAATTTTGATTGTGGCACATTTATTCGGCTCGATTATGGATCTAAAGCCTTATGGCGAACTGTGCAAGAAACACCAGATTTTCTTAGTAGAGGATTGTGCCCAAGCTTTTGCCGGTGACAAATATCACGGTTATCAGGACGCAGATGTAAGTTTATTTAGTTTTGGCCCGATCAAGTCCTGTACGGCGCTTGGAGGAGCGATCGCTATCATTCGAGAGCGATCGCTTGCTCAACAAATGAGAGAGATCGAGCAACAATATCCCTCCAAGAGCGAGCCTTGGTTTTTTAAACGTATTCTTAAGTATTTTTGCTTAAAGCTTTTTTCGATTCCTTGGATATATTACCCTCTACTGGTTTTTCTTAAATATTTGGGAAAGAATCTCGACTCCGCGATCAACTCAATGACACGGGGGTTTTCTCAAGGAGATATTCTGACAAAACTTAGGTATCGTCCTCCGACTCGGATGCTGGTTCTTTTGAGGCGGAGATTAAGAACCTGCGATACCCAATGGTTTGAAAGGCGGTCAAAAAATGCCCGCAAATTTCTGTCTCTTCTCAAACCCGAAATTACTTGCCCTGGAAGCAAAACTGAGTACAACTCGTTTTGGGTTGTTCCCATACTGGTTTCAAATCCCCCATCAGTGATGGCAAAGCTTAGAGAGCATGGTTTTGACGCCACTCAAGGAAATACCAGTTTGACCTTTATAGATATAGATAACGCTTCGTCAGGTGACAAACCAGCGACTGAAGCAGCTGGGCATGCACAACGGCTGATCCAGCATGTGCTTTACCTGCCGGTGTCTGAATCTTTACCGGAAAATGACCTATTGTGTCTTGCACAATTAATCAATTCGATGAAGTGTGCCCCATGACAGCAAAAATGTCAGGGCGACTAGGCGGACTGAATACGCACATATCCCCAAGCTTGAGGCGGTGGGACTAAATTCGCATGCATCAGGATGCTCCTCCCAAAGCATGATTTTTATTATGAAATTGAAATTCTGTCAAGATAATGAAATAAAGATGTTATATTAGTTTACATAGGTTCACACGAGGTTACACATTCATGCGATACACCAATAAAGAAGGGAATACCCTAACCCTCGATGAGTGTATGACTGCCGACAGCTTCTTTATGGAGGCTGATGTGTATGTCGGCGAACCACTAGAGATGCATTTCGACGAAAAACAAGAGCTAAAAGCAGGCAAGAAACCGAAGAAAGCAGTAGCAGCCAATCCAAGCGATCGCACATAAACCGCTCCCTACGAAGGTGTAATGGCTTTACTGTTGCAGAAACTTCAAAAATTAAAGAATTCTGGAAGTGTTACAGAGTGGTTGTTAGAGCGATTGACACCCATAGCAAGATCGGGGGTTTGAAAAAGCTCAACACGGCTAAAACACTTTCCTAAACCGGATATCTCTTCTCTAGACATTAACCTCGGCATACACAACCGAGGTTTTTTCTTGGGATACCCTTTAACTTTTGGGCAACGATAGATCAGAAACCCCCGTACCCCGACGTTATCAGGGATGGGATTTCTAAAAACTGAATCTCGATAACGAGATGTATCGGGTTAAGCGCGATCGCTATTAGCAATCGGCGCTGAAATAATACCCTGTGCCTCCAGTACCGCCGCCACCCGGAGAATCAGCGTCTCGTTGTAAGGTGCGGCGATGATTTGCACTCCTAAAGGCATGGCATCGGGGCGATGAATGGGGACAGAGAGAACCGGCAAACCAATAAAAGATAGGGGTTGCGTGAAGAGTCCTAGGTGGGGACGGACTAGCACCTCCTCGCCAGCAATCGCCATTTTTTCTTGTCCAATCGGAGGGGCAATGCAGGGAGTGGTTGGGGCGAGAATGATATCAACCTCGCTGAAGATTTCCCGAACGCGATCGCGGTACCATTGCCGAAATCTTTGCGCCTGAATGTACCAGCTTGCTGGAATGAGGGCACCCGCTAGAAAGCGATCGCGGGTTGCCGGATCGAAATCTTGAGGACGCGATCGCAAGGAAGCTAAATGCAGATTCGACCCTTCACTCGCCGTAATCACATACGCCGCCGCCCTTGCCCGATGGGGTTCCGGGATGGTGACAGTTTCTTGCACGCCTAACGCCCGCGCGACATTAGCAACCGCTTCCAACGCTTCTGGTTCTGCACCTTGGGCAAAATAAACATCCGCCACGGCAATTCGCAACCCCTCAATGCTCCGTTTGAGGTACGGCAAGCACGGTTCTGGGGGGCGAGTTGTACAAACCGGATCTCTGGCATCTGCCCCTTGCAAGACATCAAAAACGGCAGCTAGGTCGCGCACGGAACGGGCAAACGGCCCAATATGATCGAAGCTACTCGAAAACAATCCCGCGCCTGCTCTTGACAAACGCCCATAAGTCGGCTTAAAGCCGAAAACTCCGCAAAATGCCGCAGGAACGCGGATCGAGCCGTTCGTATCCGAACCCAGCGTCAGCGGCACTAACCCAGATGCCACAGCAGCCGCAGAACCTCCAGAAGAACCTCCGGTAACGCGAGTCAGATCGTGGGGGTTTGCTGATGTACCGTAGTGGCTGTTTTCAGTGACAAAGCCGTAAGCGTACTCATCCATATTCAGCGCCCCGACTAGGACGGCACCTGCTTGTTTGAGTTTGGCAACGGCGGTGGCGTCTTGGATCGCTGGAGGATTTTCGGCGTTAATTTTTGCGCCTGCGAGGGTGGTTAAACCCGCGATATCGAAGAGATTTTTAACGGCGAAAGGTACCCCTGCTAAAACACCCGGATCGTCGCCTTGAGCGATCGCGCGATCGATGGTTTCGGCGTCTGCAATTGCCGTCTCAGCCGTAACAGCCGTAAAACAGTTCAGCGTCTGATTCTGGTCGGCAATTCTCGCCAAGGTAGCAGCAACGACGGCTTTTGCTGAAACTTCAGAATTCCGCACGGCATAGGCAATTTGAGTAGCGTCAGGATAGGCTTGGCTCATGGTTGAAACACGGGTGCGGCTTCGATTTCATCGGGCAGAGGAAACTCGTTGACGAGTTGCGCGATCGCAGCAATTTTACTCAGATTCTCCACCACACCTGGATGGTGTTCTGGAGCCAGCGGCAAATCAATTAATTTTGCCATCAAATTGACATATTCTTCAGCGATGTCGTCAGTGGTCATTGCGGAAAAGAGAATGGCTAATGGTGCGGATTACTTGGGCAGATCCCAGATTAGTTCGATGAAAGCAGACTAACTTTCGCGGAGGGTTTGCATAAGTTTATTCAGATGCGAACTCTATGCGCCAAGTATTTTTTTGTTTTCATGTCGTTTTTATCAACTGAGTTTAATTTAAATTTTATGAATAAATTTCCAGAGCGATCGCATTGAATGAACGAGATTCGCGTGAATTTAGACACTAAAACCTAAAGATACCGGGAAAAAGTGGCGAGTTGCGATTTTGAGCGCGATCGCTGCTAATCATTACGAATCCTAACAACTCAATAAATAATCCATAAGGTGAATGCCAAAAAATTGTCATCTACCTTAGGGTTAAAAAAGCCTTGATGAAGGTGCGCTCTGGATTTCAATCTTGAAAGGTTCATGCTGAAAGTAACACGCTCCCAACTCCTGAGCTATGGCGTGGCTGTCTTAACCGTGGTCGTAGCACTGCTGCTGACACGCCTGTTACAGCCGCTGATGGGACCGCTCATTTTCCCCTTTTTTTATGCAGCAGTGTCGATTAGTGCCTGGTATGGTGGCATGGTTCCGGGGCTGCTAGCTGCAATTTTATCGGCTTTCGTTACCAATTTCCTCTTGTTAGACCCGCTCTATTCTTTAGGCGTCGCCAGCCCGAGCCTCGTGGTGCGATTGGGTGTATTCCTTCTCGTGACGTTCCTCATCAGCTCGCTGAACTCGGAACTACACACTGCCAAACAGCGGCTAGAGGCGAGTCTGCTGAAGCTACAGGCAAGTGAGATGCGCTATCGTCGCCTCATCGATACTGCCAACGAAGGCATTTGGACAATCGATACCCAAGGACAGACAGACTACGTCAACCAGCGGATGGCGCAAATGCTGGGATATAGCGTGGAGGAAATGCGCGATCTCTCAATTTTCGACTTTGTGGATGAAGCATCGCGCGGAGAGGCACTGCAAAAAATACCACAACCCAACCCAGGCGTCACCGCTCAATATGACTGGCAATTTCGCCGTAAAGACGGCTCGAATCTCTGGGCAATTGTATGCACCAGTCCAATTTTCAGCGACATAGGAGAATTCCTCGGCACCCTTGCCATGATTACCGATGTCAGCGATCGCAAGCAAGCAGAGTTTGTCCTACAGGAGTCCACCCGTCGCGTTACGAACATCCTAGAGAGCATCACTGATGCGTTTGTCGCCTTGGATCGTCAGTGGCGGATCGCTTATGTAAACCATGAAACGGCGAGGCTCAACGGGCAAAAGCCGGAGGAAATCATTGGCAAAACTCACTGGGAGCAATGGCCTTGGTCAGTAGGGACGAAAGTTGAGCGAGAATATCGACGAGCAATTGCCGAGCAGGTGGCTGTCCATTTCGAGGTGTTATACGAGCCATTAAGCATCTGGTTAGAGATCCATGCGTATCCTTCCAAAGACGGACTGAGTATTTATTTCCGGGACATCACCGAGCCTAAGCAAGCGCAGGAGGCGCTGCAAAAAAGAGAAGATGAACTCCGCCTGATTACGAATGCCTTGCCCGTCCTGATTGCCTATATCGATTCAGAACAGCGCTATCGCTTTCACAACAAAGCCTATGAAGAATGGTTCGGGGATTATGGCACGCAAGTGAATGGAAAGCACGTTCGGGAGGTTCTTGGCGAAGCCGCTTATGAAGCGACTCGTCCGTATATTGAGACAGTCTTGTCAGGAAAACAAGTTACTTACGAAACCAAACTCCCCTATAAAGATGGTGATACCCGCTACATCAGTGCCACTTACATTCCCCAGTTTGACAGTCTTGGGCAAGTTGAAGGATTTGTCGGCTTAGTCAGCGATATTAGCGATCGCAAAGCGGCTGAGGAAGCGCTGCGTCGCTCGGAAGAACGCTTCCGTAGACTGTTCGACTCTAACCTGAGCGGCATTGCCTTCTGGAATTTGGATGGTTTCATCACCGAAGCCAATGACGCTTACCTCCGCTTGGTTGGCTACACCCGCGAAGAATTTACCGAATTGGGAAAAATCAGTTGGAAAAACCTAACGCCCCCAGAGTACCAACACGTAGATGAGCGAGCGATCGCAGAGGTTTTAGCAACGGGAGTTTCCAATATTTACGAGAAAGAGTACGTCCAACGGGACGGCAAGCGAGTGCCGATCGTTCTGGGGATTGCCTTGCTCAACGACTCCCAACAAGAGGGTGTAGCTTTCGTACTGGATATTAGCGATCGCAAACAAGTGGAGGCAGAACGCGCCCTGCTGTTTTCCTTGGAGCAAATTGCCCGTGCGGAAGCAGAAGCCGCTAGAGAGGAAATCTCCAATATTCTCGAAAGTGTCACCGACGGCTTTCTCGCCTTCGACAGCGAGTGGCGTTTCACCTACCTCAACCAAGAGGGAGCCAAAACTTTGGGTCATTCGCCTGAAGAACTGTTAGGGCTTAACTTGTGGGAAGAGTTTCCGGATCTAGAAGCCACCAACTTCGGTCAGCTTTATCGGCGGACAGTTGCCGAGCAAGTCCCGATGGAACTAGAAGATTATTATCCACCGTTCCACGCTTGGTTTGCCGCCCGCGCCTACCCGACACAAACCGGAGGACTATCGCTATACTTCCGCAACATTAGCGATCGCAAGTACGCTGAAGCCGCATTACGCGAAAGTGAGGAACGCTTTCGCGTAATGGCAGATACGGCTCCCGTCTTGATTTGGATGTCTGGTTTAGACAAGCTCTGTTATTACTTCAATAAACCCTGGCTGAACTTTACCGGACGGACAACGGAACAAGAGCTGGGCAATGGTTGGATGGAAGGAGTTCATCCCGATGATTCCCAGTTTTGTTCAGACACTTATGTAAATGCCTTTGATGCCCGTCAAGATTTAAAAATGGAATATCGCCTCAGACGCTTTGATGGGGAGTACCGATGGCTTCTAAATATTGGGATTCCCCGATTTACGCCAGAGGGCATTTTTCTGGGTTATATCGGCTCGTGTATCGATATTAGCGATCGCAAAGAAGCTGAAGCATCGATTCGACAACTCAATGAAAAGTTAGAAAAACGGGTCCAAGAACGGACTGCTCAACTAGAAGCTGCTAATAAAGAACTTGAATCTTTCTCCTACTCGGTTTCCCATGACTTGCGGGCACCACTTCGCCATATTAGCGGTTTCGTGGACTTGCTCCTAAAACGGCTAGGGTCAACAACCCTCGATGAAACCAGTCTGCGTTATCTCAAAACGATTGCCCAGACCACTAAACAAGCCGGAGTTCTCGTCGATGAACTGCTCGCCTTTTCCCGCATGGGGCGCACTGAGATGCGCTATGCATCGATTAATATGGATCGGCTGGTTCGAGAAGTCCAACGCGATCTAGAGCCGGAAATCAATAACCGGGCGGTAACTTGGCAACTTGAAAACTTACCTGAAGTCCAAGGCGACCCTTCCATGTTACGGCTGGTACTCCAGAATCTGATAGCGAATGCTATTAAGTACACGCAGACACGCACCCATGCCGAAATAGAAA
This sequence comes from Trichocoleus sp. DQ-A3, assembly GCF_039961975.1. Taxonomy (NCBI): domain Bacteria; kingdom Bacillati; phylum Cyanobacteriota; class Cyanophyceae; order Leptolyngbyales; family Trichocoleusaceae; genus Trichocoleus; species Trichocoleus sp. DQ-A3. Next base: position 83,324 of record NZ_JAMPKC010000016.1, read on the forward strand.
TTGGCAGCACTGACAATGAGTCTGAGGTTGTCTTTTTTATTCGTGATAATGGCGTAGGATTCGATATGCAGTACGTACACAAACTTTTTGGCGTATTTCAGCGCCTGCACAGCCAACAAGAGTTCGAGGGGACTGGCATTGGATTGGCGAACGTCCAGCGAATTATCCATCGTCATGGCGGTCGAACCTGGGCAGAGGGTGCGGTAGAGGGTGGAGCAACTTTCTACTTCTCATTGCCAAAATTGGCAGGAAAAACATGAAAATTAAAAATGCAAAATTAAAAATTAAGAAGAATAAATTTTTTAATTTTTAATTGATACAGGGGGATGAATGAAAGAATTGAAACGAATTTTGCTAGTTGAAGATAGTCCCAACGATGTTGAGTTAACACTCGCAGCGCTAGAGGAAAACCATCTAGCGAATGAAGTGGTGGTCGTGCGCGACGGGGAAGAAGCGCTAGATTATCTCTATCGACGGGGGATTTTTAAGCTGCGGATTGAAGGGAATCCGGTCGTGGTACTGCTAGATCTAAAATTACCCAAAGTGGATGGGCTGGAAGTGCTAGCACAGTTGAAGTCTGACCCTACGATGAAAGTAATCCCAATCGTCATGCTGACTTCTTCACGGGAAGAGCAAGATCTGATTAGGAGTTACGATTTAGGGGTGAATGCTTATGTTGTGAAGCCAGTTGATTTTCATGAATTTGTGAACGCCATCAAGGAAATCGGGCTTTTTTGGGCAATCGTCAATCAGCCACCACCTGGTTCTTTACCCATTGCCTGTACTGTCTAAGCAGGTAGAAGAAATTAAGCATTCATGATGGAGTTTATTCATGAAAACAAGGGATTATAAACGAAAAATTTTTAAGTTATGAGTTTTAAATTTGGAATCAAAAAAAAATCTAATCACTCAAAATCAAAACTTTCGTTTTCAGCTTTAAGCAGTAATGTTGATTTCCACGGTTGCGCTGAATAATCAAAAAAAGGTTTGAGTCCTGTGAAAGTACTGCGTATCCTCCTACTCGAAGACAGTCTGCTAGATACAGAACTCATCTATGCGAATTTAAGCAATGGTGGGATTGACTGCGAGTTGGTGCAAGTAGAGACGCGCACTGACTTTGTTACAGCACTAGAAACAGACTCTTTTGACTTGATTCTCTCAGATTACTCACTGCCGTCGTTTGATGGCATCTCAGCGCTGAAAATCGCTCGCTCCCTTTGCTGCGATGTGCCATTTATTTTTGTCTCGGCGACGATTGGCGAGGAATTGGCGATTGAGACTCTGAAAAACGGTGCGACAGACTACGTGGTGAAGCAACGGCTAGAGCGACTGGTGCCATCAGTCATGCGAGCTTTGCGAGAAAGCCAGGAACGCAGCGATCGCAAAGCTGCCGAACAAGACCTGCACAAAAGCCACGAGCGGCTCAAGCTTCTCTCTGAAACGGCAAGCAAGTTACTGTTGAACGATCGACCGCAAGAACTGATCGACAACCTATTTCAAGAACTTTCTTCTCATCTAGGACTTGAAGTTTATTTCAACTACTTGGTCGATCGGGAAAAACAACTTCTGCATTTAAACTGTTGTGGTGGAGTTTCCGAGCAAGTTTCCCAAGAAAGAGAGTGGTTGGATTTGGGTGAAACTGTGTGTGGACGTGTCGCTTTAGAGCGTCACCACATCGTCGCAGAGAACATTCAGCAATCGACAGACCCGAAAATAGAAATGGCGCGATCGCTAGGGATGACAGCTTATGCTTGTCACCCGTTACTTGCCCACGGTCAGCTCATGGGAATCCTTTCTTTTGGCACCCGCAACCGCATCCGTTTCGAGCCGGATGAAATTGAATTGATGAAGGTTGTTTGCGATCAGATAGCGATCGCTCTAGAACGCGCCCAAATGTTGACCCGTCAACGGCAATATACCAGCCGTTTGCAACGCCTCGCAGAGGCATCCGTTTCCATCAACTCAACCCTATCTCTCGACGAAATGCTATCGCTGATTACCGCACAGTCCCGCGAAATCATCGGGACACATCAGTCAGTCACTAGCATCACGGTAGGCGAGAACTGGGAACAGGCGATTAACTCAGTTTCTCTGTCAGATAAGTACGCGCAGTGGCGAGATTACAGTGAAACAACCGATGGTTCTGGCATCTATGCACTGGTCTGTAGCATGAAGCGCCCGATGCGGATGACGCAAGCCGAACTAGAAGCACATCCAGCTTGGCGAGGTTTTGGGAAGGCGGCTGACAAGCACCCACCGATGCGGGGTTGGCTGGCTGTACCCCTGATCGGTCGGAATGGACAAAATATCGGTTTAATTCAGCTTTCCGACAAATACGAGGGGGAATTTACCGAAGAGGACGAAGCCATCCTGGTACAAATGGCTCAGATGGCATCGGCGGCGATTGATAATGCACAGCTTTACCAAGAATCTCAGCAAGCGAATCGCATGAAAGATGAGTTCTTGGCGATACTTTCTCACGAGTTGCGATCGCCGCTCAACCCAATCCTCGGTTGGACGCAACTACTCCGCACCCGAAAGTTTGACCAAGCTACCACTGCTCGTGCGATTGAAACCATCGAGCGCAATGCTAAATTGCAGACACAGCTCATTGATGATTTGCTGGATGTCTCGCGGATCATCCGCGGAAAAGTCGGTCTAAATATCTCCCCAATCAACCTAGTCTCTACCCTTGAGGCAGCTATCGACACGGTGCGTCTGGCGGCTGACGCGAAATCGATTCAGCTTCAGTCTTTCCTCGATCCATCTGTAGGGCTGGTTTCGGGCGATTCCAGCCGCATACAACAAGTTGTTTGGAATTTGCTCTCAAACGCGATTAAGTTTACGCCGGAAGGCGGTCGTGTTGAGATAAGACTGTCAATGGTCAGCGGTCAAAAGTCATTCGCCAACGAACGCGAACTCATGACAAATGAAGGACTCAGGACTTATCGCAACTATGCCCAAATTCAAGTCCTCGACACCGGGAAGGGCATCCGTGCTGACTTTTTGCCCCATGTCTTTGATTACTTCCGACAAGCGGATGGCTCAACGACTCGGAAGCACGGTGGACTGGGACTCGGTTTGGCAATCGTGCATCATTTAGTAGAACTGCACGGTGGGACTGTCTACGCAGAAAGTCCGGGCGAAGGACAGGGAGCAACTTTCACAGTAATATTGCCACTTATCAAGAGTGAGGCGAAAAAACTAACAATGGAAGAAGATGTTTTATTGGGTTCTGAATCCTCCGTCGGCAGCGCTTTACTCGATGGCGTGCGAGTACTGGTTGTGGACGATGATACTGACACGCGGGAATTTCTGACCTTCATGCTGGAACAATATGGCGCTGAAGCGATCGCAGCGGCATCGGCACAAGAAGCATTTGAGCGAATCCCTCAAGTCAGACCGGATGTTCTGGTGAGTGACATTGGGATGCCCAACGAGGATGGCTATTCTTTGCTTGGGAAAGTGCGGAAACTGGATGCCAGCCAAGGAGGAGAGACTCCGGCGATCGCGCTGACTGCCTATGCGAGGGAAGAAGACCGCACGCAGGCTCTCTCGGCAGGCTTTCAGATGCATTTGGCGAAGCCAGTTGAGCCAGATGAATTGGCGAATGTGGTTGCAAAGCTGGCGGCAAGCACTTCAAATCGATAACTGCTAATTCTAATAGATGAATATCAATAGAAATTGTGGTTTGTACAATTGGGTAGTTTTTCGCAGCGATCGCTAGTGTTAACCTTAGAGTTTTTCGTAGCGATCGCTAGTCTTAACCCTTCCAAGGTTAATCAAACTTTTTTTAAATTTAATAAAACTTAATCTTATATTAACGAGGATTTTACCACTTTTAGGTCTGCAACTCAAACCCCCCAGGAAAGTTTTTTGTTTATAGCTTGCTATTTCTTTGGAAGGTTGATCTCTCATTAATAAGAAATTAATTTACTGATATCAAAGCATTTTTATCTATCGGAAATAAACAGTTTGTACTCCTAGCAGAACCAGAGACGATCTCAGTTCAGCCTAGGATACGTTTCTGCAAACTTTGCCTTTTTCAAAGGAATCATCTGCATTGATGACAAGCTGAAATGTCTGTAGCACGAGCTATTTTTTTCGGGCTTCTTATCAGAGTATTAAGCAATTTTAAGCAAAGTGAGTAAGCTAGCCATCAAATAAGCCGGTTGAGAAAATTTAATTGTCTTTATTTGTTTCCCAATCAACTATTAAACCTTTGCTTGATAAAGCAACAATGTTATATCGCCAATCGGTAAACAAACTGCGAAAATTCCTACCAAACCTCCGCTCTTTGCGTCGCTTTGGGATATCTATTCTTCTTTTCTTGGGCATCGTATTGTTTAGCTGGTTCGTGATGGCTCAGCAGCCAGTCACGCTCAACCTGTTGCTGCCTGCCCCAGATGCCCCACCCTTGCAGCGGATGATCAAAGACTTCGAGGCAGAGAATCCAGGCATTCGCATCAACATCGTTGAAGGTCCTAACGCTACAAACTTGGTTGAAGACCTCTATACCTCTGCTTTCATCTTGGGAGAATCTCCTTATGACCTGGTGGTCATGGATATCATCTGGACGCCAAAATTTGCGGCGGCGGGTTGGCTGCTAGACCTCAGCAACCGGATTTCCCAAGACGAATTGGCAGCATTTTCACCCAATGATGTCGAAGGGGGACGTTACGAAGGCAAGCTGTACCGACTGCCAATTCGTTCTGATGCGGGGATGCTCTACTACCGGAAAGACTTGCTAGCAGAAGCCGGATTGCAGCCGCCAGAAACTTTTCAAGATTTAATGGCAGCTTCCAAAACCTTGCAGAAGACAGGAAAGGTAACATGGGGCTACCTCTGGCAAGGTCGCCAATACGAAGGAGCGGTGGCAATGTTTATGGAGGTTCTCGAAGGCGCTGGTGGCTTCTGGGTGAATCCCGACACGTTAGAAGTTGGGTTAGATCGACCGGAAGCCTTAAGAGCCATCGAGTTTTTGCGCGGCACCGTTCAGGAGGGTGTTGCTCCGCCTGGGGTGACAACCTATCACGAAGAAGATACCCGACGGTTCTTCCAAAACGGTCAGGCAGCGTTTTTAAGAAGTTGGCCTTATGTCTGGCCCTTAGCGAATGAAGAGACTTCGCCAATCAAGGGAAAAATCGGGATTAAACCGATGGTTCACGTCCCCGGTCAAAAAGGGGCGGCTTGCCTAGGCGGGTGGGGTTTTGGAATTTCTAAATCCTCTCGACATCCAGAGGAAGCCTGGAAAGCGATTCAATACTTTACCAGTGAAGAAACACAGCGGCGATTCATTTTGCAAGAAGGCTATCTGCCCAGCCGCCGGGAATTATTTACAGACCCACAGATTGTCGCTAAATACCCCCACTTCCCGCAGATTTTAGAGGTAGTGCAAAGAGCCGTCTTACGTCCGCCGATTGCACAATATGCCCAAGCCTCTGATATTTTGCAACGCTACCTCAGTGCCGCACTAACCAACCGGACGAGTCCGGAAAAAGCAATGCAATCTGCCGCCAATGAAACGCGCCGACTCCTCAACGCGGGTCAAGCGAAACCGTCGGCATAACCAGGCAACCCTGTAAAAGGCAAAAGTCAATCAAAACAATTGCATCATTTGCGGTTTCTTTTGCCTTTGCACCTTGGACTTTTGACTTTTTTAAGAGTTAGCCTTTTGAATTTTTACCTTTGACTTCATGATGAACCTGAATACAATCCGAGGTCGGGAACAACGCACGGGCTGGATCTTACTAATGCCTGCCTTGCTTGTCCTGTTATTGGTCTATGGCTACCCGATTGTCCGGGCATTCTGGTTGAGTTTGTTTACGAAGAACCTAGGAACCGAGTTGCAACCTGTCTTCGTGGGTCTGGATAATTACGGGCGGATGGCGGGGGATGGTCGTTTCTGGCAGAGTTTCTGGACAACAACAGTCTTCACTACCTCAGCCGTCATTATCGAGCTATTACTAGGGCTGGGAATCGCTCTGGTTCTGACTCAGAAATTTCGGGGAAGAAGCTTGGTGCGAACGACAGCTATCTTACCGTGGGCATTACCGACTGCTCTGATCGGTCTTGCCTGGGGTTGGATTTTTAACGACCAGTTTGGCGTTGTCAACGACATTCTCAGACGAGTGGGTCTAATTGAAGGTGGGATTAACTGGCTGGGAGATCCAACCCTGGCATTGATGGCGGTGATCTTTGCCGATGTTTGGAAAACCACGCCGTTTATCAGCATTCTGCTCTTGGCTGGGTTGCAGTCGATTTCGCCTGACCTTTACGAAGCCCATTCGATTGATGGAGCAACCCCTTGGCAAAACTTCACTAGAATTACGCTACCGTTGCTGATGCCGCAAATCTTAATTGCACTGCTATTTCGATTTGCCCAATCTTTCGGGATTTTCGACTTGATTGCGGTGATGACGGGGGGCGGGCCTGGAGGTTCGACGGAAGTGGTCTCGCTGTACATCTACTCCACCGTGATGCGCTACTTAGACTTTGGTTATGGTGCGGCGCTGGTGGTAGTGACCTTTACGTTGCTGATTGTAGCGGTAGCGATCGCTAGTTTCTTGCTCAGTCGCTCTCGTGCCAAAACTTCAGGAGCCGCTTAAGTTATGACTGTCATTCCCCAAGAACGCCCAACCGCTCCAACCCCAACCAAGGGGAAAAAGTTTTCCTGGAAAAAAATCTTAATGCCCCTGGCAGTTGCCCTGGTAGTAATCTTCTGCCTAGCGCCAGTTTTATGGCAACTGCTGACTTCATTCAAAGTCAATGAGGATATTGCCGCCGTTCCCACGGTCTATTTTCCCACTCGATACACCCTTGCTCACTACATTGAGTTATTCGTTCGTCGTCCATTTTGGCGCTACATCTTAAATAGTGCCTTCGTCTCGATTACTTCCACTGCTCTGGCTTTAGCGATTGGGGCACCCGCTGCTTACGCTCTGGCACGATTGCATCTTCGGGGCGGCAAAGTTATCCTCGCCGGTGTCCTCATCATTACTTTATTCCCTGGAATTTTGTTGTTCTTGGGACTGTTAGAAATTGTCCAGGCATTTCGCTTGGGTAACAACTATTTGGCGCTGATAATTCCTTATACTGCCATCAATTTACCGTTGACGATTTTAGTGCTGCGAAGCTTTTTCGAGCAATTGCCAAAAGATTTGGAAGATGCCGCTAAAGTCGATGGCTATAATACGTTCCAAATGCTGACGCAAATCTTACTGCCGATGACGGTTCCAGCTTTGGTCACGACTGGAATTCTCACCTTTATTTTTGCTTGGAACGAGTTTATCTTCGCCCTCACCTTTATTACTCGTGAAGATATGAAGACGATTCCGGTTGGGGCTGCTCAATTAGGCGGTGCGTCCCTATTTGAAATTCCATACGGGCCAATTGCTGCGGCAACGGTCTTGGGAACTTTGCCCCTAGTTTTACTGGTGTTGTTCTTCCAGCGCAAGATTGTCCAAGGTTTAACAGCGGGTGCTGTTAAAGGATAAAGGGATGAATTTTGAGTTTTGAGTGATGAATGAATCACTCAACCTTAAAAATCATCCCTTTTCTCAGACTGAGCCAGAAACCGAGGTAAAAAACTTTCAACCTTCAACTTTCTGCAACTTTCAACCTTCAACCTGTTTAAAATCATGGCTAGACTCGAACTCCGAAACTTAAATAAAACCTATAATCCCAAAGTCATCCCGGTCAAAGACGTTAGCTTGAGCGTAGAAGATGGTGAGTTTCTCACGTTACTTGGACCTTCTGGATGCGGTAAATCTACCATTCTGCGGTTGATTGCAGGTCTAGAGGAACCCACACGCGGTCGGGTCTCCATCGGGGATAAAGATGTCACAAACTTGCGACCGGGCGATCGCGACATTGCAATGGTATTTCAAAGCTATGCCCTTTATCCTCACATGACGGTTTACGAGAATATCGGTTCTGGTCTCAAACTGCAAAAAACACCCCCGGAAGAAATTAAACAACGGGTGGCAGAAGCTTCAAGAGTATTGGGATTAGACGAATTAATGAGCCGCAAACCGGGTCAAATGTCTGGCGGACAACGGCAGCGGGTCGCCCTAGCACGGGCTTTGGTACGCCGTCCTCATGTCTTTTTATTAGATGAACCCCTAAGTAACTTGGATGCGCTGTTGCGGGAAAACGTTAGGGCTGAAATTAAGCAACTATTTGAATCTCAACACGTTCCGGTTGTTTACGTCACCCACGACCAGACAGAAGCGATGACGCTTTCTAGTAAAGTGGCGGTTCTCAACAAGGGCGATGTGCAGCAACTTGACCCCCCCGAACGTATTTATAATAATCCGGCAAATCTATTTGTGGCTGGGTTTGTGGGCAGTCCCCAAATGAATTTGTTAACGCTGCCTTGCCAGGGAAATTCCGCCATGCTAGGTAATTTTAGAATCCCGCTGCCGGAAGTTCCAACCGTGCCGCCCCAGATTGTGTTGGGGATTCGTCCGGAAAATGTTCGCATTGCCCAACCTGAAGATAGAAACACCGTTCGGGGTCGGGTGTTTTTGGTAGAAAACTTGGGGATGAACAACTTAGTAAGCGTACGGGTTGAGGGTTCTGCTGGCGAACCCACGACAATTCGTACCTTGTTACCGACGGATCGGCGCTGGAGTGGCGAAGATATAACACTGGCATTGCCACTTCAGAATATCCACTGGTTTGATGTGCAGACGGGGGATGCTGTTTTTAGACGGCAACCGCTTGCGGTTGGGCGTTAGGCAACACTAAAGGTTCATTTTGCAATCAGAAAAAATTTTTGTTTGACTCGGTCAAAGAGCCAGGGGATTGTTTCCCTGACTCTTTGCTATGCCCCTACATCTGCGAAGACTCTACAGAGCTTGCCTGTGCTATGCACCGCTACGCTAACAAGTGATCGCGCTTCGGTAATGCTCAGAATGATAACCGGATTAAAATACTTTCTTAAAACACAAAACTGGTGCGGACGGTGCCGACATAAATTAGATCGTTGTTAGCATTGTGTTCGGGATTTGTGACTACAAAAAATCCTGGGGTAATCGCAATATTATCAGTGATTTGATAGCGGTAAAAGGCTTCTAAATGTAAGGAGGTATCGGGATCTTCGCGCCCAACAACATCATTTTCAATCGCTTTAGGCGGTTGACCAATCACGAATCCGAGCAGATTACCGAGTCCACCGACATCGGGCAAAGCAAAGCTTAAAGCCCACGTAAAGATTTTGGCATCGCTGCCTTTATGTGGATCGGATTCGGCACGAGCATTAATTAACCCTGTCCAGCCGGAAATGTTGAAGTTAGGAGAGACTTGATAAGAGGCTTGTAATCCATAAGCATTGGTAGAAAGATTCGCACCATTAAAAGGGTCTTCGGCGTTACGACTGCCTTTGCCAGTGACGATGTTATAAGAATGAATATAAGTCAAACCCACACTCAGACTGTCTGTAGGATATAAAGTGACTTGAGCGATCGCGCCGTAACGACCCCCAAATAGACCCGTTTCCGCTTGATTGGTGTTCGATGCGAGATATCCCAAAGACAGCCGCACCGCTCGACTAATGCGATATTCTAAACCAAACCCCGTGCCTCCATTCAGCCCAAATAGCTGCGATTCTCCGGCAAAGTTAGAAACGGCAGCAAGAAGAGAATTGTTGACATAGGGATTGAGGGTAGGCGTAAAATCACCAAAGCCAATCCCGATCAGTCCAAAGTAAACGATCGCTTGCTCTGTCACCGGATACCGATAGAACAGTGCGCCAAGTTGAATGTCATTCTCGTTGTTTCCGGTGAATGAGAGTTTGGCAAAGTTGGTTCCCGTGACTTCTGCAAAGTTAGGCGTATTTTGAGCCGCTAATCGGGTTCTCAACAAGTCTTGACCAGAGAAACTGGTATCTAAATTCAATTCAACTCGGTTGCTGAGGACAACATTCGCATCGACATCCTGGTTGTTGATTTCGCCGCCACCAACTCCACTGACGGCAAACAGGATTTCTCCCCGGAGTCGAGTTGTCGTGGAAAAGCGTTGTTCTTCTAACTGAGTAACAGATGCCTCTAAGTTACCGACACGAGTTAACAAGGTTGCAAGTTCTGGTGCAAATTCGGTTTGTAATCGTTGCAGCGTCGCTAAATCTTCTTGGCTGGCAAGTTCGCCAGTTGAGGTTTGAATGAGTTGATTGATTCGATTGAGACAGGCATTTAACCCGGCGGCAAATTCATAGCGACTGAGTGCGCGGTTGCCTCTAAAGGTGCTATCGGGATAACCTGCAATGCAACCATAGCGCTCGACTAGGGATTCCAGCGCCTGGAATGCCCAGTCTGTCGGCTGCACATCGGAAAGTTGAGTGACGGAAGTGACTTGCTCCATCGAGTCAGCTTCTAGCTCATCTAGGCTGGTTGGCTCCAAGTCGTCGGGGGTTTGCGCTATTGTTGTCGCTTTTTCGCTTAACTCTGTTTCAATAACTGATTCAATAACTGGCGCTTCCGGTAAATTTGTATCGGTAGCGGCACGAGTCGGCTCAGATAGAACGGCAACTGAGCTGACATCTATGCTGACATCTATTGGTGCAAGCTCGGTGCTGTTTGCTTTTGGTGACTCCAGGGTTTCTGGGGTAGATGAGGCAATTGTTTCTAAGGAAGTGGTATTAGGTTCGGTATTGGCAATTTCTGTGGCGATCGCTTCTATAGCAACGGCACGATTGCACAATAGCAAAGCGACACCCCAGATGCCTATACCAAGTCCTAAAGCCCGGAATAGCTTAAACATAGTTCCTCCGCACACCTGTATACACGCTGGTGAAAGCGCTGAGTCGGCAAAGACAACCTGTGAAAAACTCCCTAGTTTTTCAAAATCTTTTGTAGTTAGGTTAAAACTCGGTTGTTCTCAGCTTTGCTCAACCGCGCTTTAAAAATTAATCTGTAGCTTGATTTTATCTATTATTTTCCGATTTTTAGCTGATTTGATGCAGTTATTGACATTCTGTAAACTTAGAAGCGGCGAATGAGAACTGCACAAATCTGAAGGGAATTATTAGGAGCGATCGCTCAAATCTTAAATGAAGGTTTAAAATTATATGTTCAAGGCGGAGCTACTTTTAAAATTCTTTGCTATAAAAAAGGTAAGAAAGATAAAGCATCCTTCTTAGGTAGCATTGTTACTTATCATTTTCATGAATAATTGTTGAAGATGATATACGCGATCGCTTTGCCGTAAATGGCTCTCCCTTTAGAACAGCTTTCCAAGTTCCTGAATCGCATCTACCAGACACTCGCAACCCTAGGAGGTCACAACAATGAAGCGTCTTAAGCAATTGTCTCTGGCATTAATTGCAGGCACTCTTACCTTTGGCGTCGGCGCTTCTGGAGTAAACAATCCATCAGCGCAGGCGATTCAATTCTCAAACGGCAGAAGTTCTTTTGGTGTTCCTTTTCAATTAAGTAATACCAGAACGAGTCAAGCCAGCGTCCGGTTCAGAGGCGCAAGCTATTACTTCACTTTTAACTTACCAAAAACGGCGTCTCAATCTTTAAATCGAGTAACAATTCGTCAAAATGGTGGCAATTTAGTTGAATTCGATTCTGCCAGAACTAAGGCGTTTCTCAATGAGAAACCCAAAGAGAATTGTAAGTTGGGCGAAGTAAAAGTTGACAAAAAAACTCAGGAAGTTGACCTAGTATTCGATCCCCCAATTCAACCCGGTCAAACTGTAACGGTTGCCATTGGACCCTTTGAAAATCCTAGTGTCTCTGGGATTTATAACTTTGGCGTGTCAGCGTTTCCTACAGGCGATAAACCCGAAAAGCAATTTTTAGGTTATGGTCCTTTGCGCTTTTTTGATGCTCGGTAAAGTTTGTATTATCAATAAAGCCAAGCCGCAACCGCTGGGGAGTTTTCTCTAGCGGTTTTTTCGTGAATATTCTTGACAATATAGTGATTCTCGGTTAAGCATAATTTCTCTGTATGGGCGTTGTATTGTAGTGCGGGGATCGTCTGCCGCGATCGCGCCGAGCGAACTTACTCATAAAGCCTAACTAGCGCTGAAAATCCTCTAAAAACCTCAGGAGAAAAGTTAAGCACAAACGTTTGTATGGATGAATTCATAGGAGTATAGCGATAGGATTAGATTTCTATTAAGTTAATTTAAAAATCTGGAAATTGTATAAGTTTGTAGCAAATAATACTAAATGAAAGGGTAGCAACCACAAACAGATTTGGCTGTGCAGGATACTCCGAGAGCCAAAATCCCCTTGCTATGATGAGAGCTTATTTCCAATTCCCTGCGTAGATTGCCCTAGACGACATCTTGAGTGCATCTTGTGAGCTATTTATGGAAAACCCAAAAAAAGTATCTTCGCATAAGCATATTGTTTTAACATCCCATCCCGGTAAATCGGGTAAAAAATCCGTTTCTGTTCATTGGGGAGAAAGCGATCCGATTAAACGAGGACCCATTATTGGGACATTAGCGAACCCAAATCAACGGAATGCAATTGGCACGCATTCGGGATCTTATGCCGTTTATCGGGCACTTGCGATCGCATCTGGCGCTCTCCAGGCAAATCACCGCGCCGATTTAACCAATACTTCTCCGGTTGTCCACATTGGGCCACATCCTAGTTGGGCAGATGCGAACAAAATTGTCTCACTCGATCCATTTGGAGCAATCGTGGGTGAAGTTTACCCTTCATTTTATGAAGAAGGGTACGATATTCGCCCTACCATTGCTGTCACCAAAGCTCACATTAATATGCCGGAATTGCAAGATTCTGTGGCAAAAGGGCGCTTGCAAGTTGATGGTCAAATTATCAAAAGTAACGGTAATTTAGTCGTCACAAAGGTCGCAATCGATCCAGTCTGGTATTTACCAGGGATTGCCAAGCGACTCAACATTGAAGAAAGCGATTTACGTCGCATTCTCTTCCAGCAAACAGGCGGGATGTTCCCAGAATTGGTAACGCGCCCAGATTTACACGTATTCTTACCACCGATTGGCGGCACGACGATTTATCTGATTGGCGATGTCGCCGCAATTACAGATCCCAACCGACTGCTTGCCGTGCGGGTACATGATGAATGTAACGGTTCAGATGTGTTTGGTTCCGATATTTGCACTTGTCGCCCTTATCTGGTGCATGGCATTGAAGTCTGCGTCCAGACAGCACAAGCAGGCGGCGCAGGGGTGATTGTCTATTTCCGCAAAGAAGGTCGTGCCTTGGGCGAAGTAACTAAATTTTTAGTTTACAATGCCCGGAAGCGTCAGGAAGGAGGCGATCGCGCAGATGCCTATTTTGCCCGGACTGAATGCGTGGCGGGACTTCAAGATATGCGGTTTCAAGAACTGATGCCGGATGTGTTGCATTGGCTAGGAATTACGCGAATTGACCGCTTGGTGTCGATGAGTGATATGAAATACAACGCGATTACAAATTCTGGTATCGAGGTAATCCAACGCATCCCGATTCCCGATGATTGGATTCCAGAAGATGCGTGGGTGGAAATTGCTGCCAAGCAAGCCGCTGGTTACTACACGCCGGGAGAGGTGCCCACTGCGACAACTCTGGCAGAAATTAAGGGACGGGGTTTAGGGGATTAGGTTTTTTAACGCAAAGGTACGCAAAGGTTTACGCAAAGGTACGCAAAGTTAATCTTTGCGTTTTTATTGTTTATGAGCAATTCTGAACGGGAAGCGATCGCATATTTGAGGAGTCCGGCGGCAATTCGGGAAAGATGCGATCGCCTCTTTCTTTTAGGCTGTGAAGACAAACTGCGTTACTTTCGAGTTGATTTAACGCAGTTAGAGAAATGCGCTGATTATGTCATCGGGGTGATGCGCGATGATTATCCCGATCTCGATATTCCTTTTCACAGTCGCTGGCGACATTTTGAAGTCGGAAATGTGCCTCGTCTTTTGGAACTTGAACAAGCTTTAACGAGACTGACTGGATTAGAAAAAGCGAAAGTTAAGTTTGATTTAGCGATTGTTAGCGTTTTACTGGATGCAGGTGCAGGCACTCATTGGGAGTATTGCGAACCAGAAACGGGACAAGTGTTTCGGCGTTCGGAAGGCTTAGCCGTGGCTAGCTTCCGAATGTTTTTTCAAGGTGCTTTCTCTAGCCACTCGAAATTACCATTACAGGTAGATGCTAATGGACTCCTACCGTTAACAGAAGACGCTTTAGCGCAGGGTTTCCAAGTTAGTGAAAAAAATCCGCTGGTAGGGGTAGAAGGGCGCGTTCAGATGCTACAGCGTTTGGGACAAATCCTCACTCAAAATCCTAAGTTTTTTGGCACCGAAAGCCCGCGTCTTGGCAATCTAGTCAATTATTTGTGGGATAACAGCAATCACGGACAACTGGCTGCAAGTAAGGTGTTGAGTGCAGTTTTGGAAGGGTTGGGGGAAATTTGGTCGGGAAGACTTGCGATCGCTGGGGTAAACCTAGGCGATGTCTGGATTCATTCCGCTTTACCGGGAGATCGGAAAAGTGACAATTATGTGCCATTTCACAAACTCTCCCAGTGGTTAACGTATTCTCTTTTAGAACCCCTTCAGGAACTCGATTTAAAAATCACTGGACTAGAGGAACTTACAGGTTTGCCCGAATATCGTAATGGCGGTTTATGTCTAGATACTGGATTGTTACAAGTCAAAGATTCAGCAGTTTTGCAGGAACGTCATCCAGTAGGTTCTGAGGTAATTGTAGAATGGAGGGCTTTAACGGTTAGTTTGTTAGATAAAATTGCGGCAACGATTCGACAAAAACTGAATATGACTGCTGATGAATTACCCCTAGTAAAAGTTTTACAAGGAGGAACTTGGAGTGCGGGGAGAAAAATTGCCGCACAATTACGAGAAGGCGGCGTTCCTCCAATTAAAATTGCGAGTGATGGAACCGTGTTTTAATAGAAATTACCTGGTGAATATAGCAATTCTCTATTGGATGCAGTATGGTTTAACCCCACCCCTGCCCCTCCCCGTAAACAGGGAGGGGTTAAATATTCCCTCCTGCTTGTAAACGGAGAGGGGTTAAATATTCCCCCCTCTCCGTTCACGGAGAGGGGTTGGGGGTGAGGTTCTTTTATATATTGCACTCAAGTGAAAAGGAATTTTTGCTTATTTTTTGAGCCTGCGTAGGTAGGCTTTGTCTTTGTGCATCTTTCGAGAGGAATTTATTAATGAATGCTGAAGTCACTGTAATCGAACATCCCTTGATCCAACATAAATTAACCCTGATGCGGAAAACGGAAACTAGCACAGGAAAATTTCGCAATCTCCTCAAAGAAATCGGAATGTTGTTAGCTTACGAGGTGACGCGAGATTTACCGCTAAAATATGAAGAAATTAAGACGCCTATTGCCCCCATGTTGGCACCGATGCTGGCTGCTGAAAAGAAGATGGTGATTGTCTCAATTATGCGGGCAGGGCAGGGAATTTTAGATGGAATTTTGGAACTGATTCCTTCAGCGAGAGTCGGGCATATTGGTTTATATCGCGACCCGACTACTCATGTTGCGATCGAGTATTATTTCAAGGTTCCGAATGATATTGAACAGCGAGATATTTTAGTTGTCGATCCCATGTTGGCAACCGGAAATTCAGCCGTCGCAGCGATTGACAGAATTAAGGAAGTTAGCCCGATGTCAATCAAGTTTTTGTGCTTGCTGGCAGCACCAGAGGGGATTGCACACTTACGCCGCGAACATCCGGACGTGTCTATTTATACGGCTGCAATTGACGAAAAATTAGATGAACACGGTTATATTGTCCCAGGACTTGGGGATGCAGGCGATCGCTTGTACGGGACAAAGTAGCGATTTGCGCTTAGGATTTGATGATTGAAATCAGTTGGGAAATCTCGTTAACGACAAAAGTTGGGTTGAGTGCTAAACATTTTGCGCGATCGCCATAACCATAAGTAGCCCAACAAGCATCTAATCCAGCATTTTTAGCAAACATTAAGTCTACATGACTGTCGCCAAATACTAAAACTTCGTTACTTTGGATGTCTGGATAAATTGGCTGGATGACTGAGTGGAATAATCTTGCATCCGGTTTGGTTGGCGTTTGTCCGTCATCGCCAATAACCAGATCGAAGTCAGTATTAATTTTTAGCTTTTCTACGGCAAGCTTTAAAAATTTAGTGTGTTTGACGCTAACAATTGCTAAGTTCAAACCCTCGGAGGATGCAGCTTGGATCGCTTGCTTCACTCCCGAAAATAAATTGATTTTTAATAAACCTTCTGTTTGGTAAAAGTGTCTGTAAGTTTGAATCCATCTAGGAATTTCTTCGGGCGCGATCGCTGGATGAAAAATCGGGAAAGCCTCGGCAAGCGTAACGCCAATGACTGAACGAATCTGTTCTTCATCTGGCGGATCGATGTTAAATGTTTGGAAGGTTTTAATAACGCAGGATATGATAGCTGGATGCGTAATTGCTAAAGTGCCATCAAAGTCAAAAATAATTAACTGATATCGACTCATTGTTCGCGACTTTCGGGAATGTAAGGAACACCGAGGGCTGCGGGAGGGGTTGATTTTCCAGCTAATCCCACTAGCGCCAACAGGGCAATGACATAAGGCAACATTACTAAAAATTGATAGGGAATATTCAGATTAAAAGCTTGAATTCGCAGTTGCAAAGCTTCTGTAGCACCGAATAATAAGCAAGCTAAAGCCGTACTGACGGGATGCCATCTGCCAAAAATCAAAGCTGCAAGGGCAATAAAACCTCTTCCTGCACTCATATCCTCTACAAAGAATCTGACGTGAACTAATGTTAAATAAGCTCCTCCTAAACCGGCGAGACAGCCGCTGAGAGTGACTGCAACATAGCGCACCTTGGTGACAGAAACGCCAGCAGTATCCGCAGCACGGGGATATTCTCCAACGGCGCGTAAAGATAAGCCTAAACTTGTACGAAATAGTAGGTATGTACTCAGGGGAACTAACAGGAATAATAAGTAAATTAAGGGGTCTTGATGAAAGAGGAGATTCCCAATTATCGGAATATTCTTTAATCCGGGAATGCCGATGATTTGAATGCCTGGTAGTTGCTGCGCCTGACCGCTATTAAATAAGACACGCGACCAGAAAGAAGTTAATCCTGCTGCTGTAAGATTGATGGCAAGTCCAGATACTAATTGATCGACGCGCAAGGTAACGCACAGATAGGCATGAAGCAGTCCGACCAATCCCCCGACGACGATTGCTAAAAGCATTCCCAGCCAAACGTTGCCGGTAAAAAATGCTCCTGCTGCACTCGCAAATGCCCCGGAGAGTAACATTCCTTCTAGTCCAATATTTAGCACTCCCGATCGTTCGGAAAAAAGTCCACCAAGGGCAGCAAAGGCTAATGGTACTGAGAGGCGCAGGCTAGCAATTAGATAGTCGGTGAAAAAGTTGAGAGTGTCCATGCTGAATGAGGAACCTCTCCCCCAACCCCTCCCCTGCAAGGGAAGGGGAGAAAGATCCCTTGCAGATAAAAATTTCTTCTTCCCGCTCCTATTAGGAGCAGGAAGAGAGATGCGAAGGGGGCTGGAGGTTATGTTTTTTGTGGTCTCGTGTAGTAAAAATTAAATCCTTACTTTCTTTACCTCATTGTGAAGGTTTGGGGAAAGCGCGATCGCTTATGAGAGATAAACAGACGCGATCGCACTTAAACTGGCAGTGCCGGAGTCGTCTGAGAAGTCCCCGCCATCGCCCCAGAGTAAACCAGACCCCGTTGCATATCTAGGGTCAAAATCGCCCCATCCCGAATCATTTCCGTCGCCTTCTTGACGCCCACAATGACCGGCACCCCAAGGCGTAAGCCAATCACAGCCGCATGACTGGTTAGACTTTCATCCTCAGTAATAATCCCAGATGCTTTGCGAATTGCTTCCACATAATCGGCATTTGTGCCCGGTACTACCAAAATTTCCCCATGATTGAAATTGCCCACCTCTCTGGCAGTGCGAGCCACTCGCGCTCGACCGCTCACCGATCCCTGACCAATCCCAATTCCCTTGCCAAGAATGGATGTCACCACCTCAACTTTAATCAGGTCGGTTGAACCAGAGATACCTTGGAGCGTCCCGGCAGTCATTACCACCAAATCTCCTTCAGCCAGCAGCTGTTTCTCCAGCGCCACATTGATTGCCGCTTGGAACGTCTGACCCGCAGAAGGCAAATCCAGCACTAGAAGCGGCTTCACGCCCCACACCATCTGCAA
The DNA here is from genome assembly GCF_039961975.1 of Trichocoleus sp. DQ-A3. Classification (NCBI taxonomy): domain Bacteria; kingdom Bacillati; phylum Cyanobacteriota; class Cyanophyceae; order Leptolyngbyales; family Trichocoleusaceae; genus Trichocoleus; species Trichocoleus sp. DQ-A3. Next base: position 101,527 of record NZ_JAMPKC010000016.1, read on the forward strand.
CTGCCGCGCCACGTCTACATGGGGAGTCACTGCTAGAACGGGCGTTGAAGGTCGAAACTTAGAAACATTTCGGGCAGTGGCACCGCTTTTGGTCAACGACATAATCGCAGCTGCCCCTAGCTGCTCAGAAATTTGACCAACCGCCTGACTAATCGCATTCGTGATCGAGCGAGTGGTGCCCCGGACGTTCCGGGCGATTTGTTCTTGCTCAATCCGCACGGCAATCCGCGCCATCGTCTCCACCGCTTCGACGGCGTATTTACCCACCGCTGTCTCGTTGGAGAGCATCACGGCGTCGGTTCCGTCCAAAATCGCATTGGCGACATCGGAAATTTCAGCACGGGTGGGACGGGGATTGTTCACCATGCTGTCCAACATCTGAGTTGCCGTAATCACCGGAATCCCCAGTTGATTTGCCGTGGCAATCAGCCGCTTTTGCAGAATTGGGACATCCTCCGCAGGCAATTCTACGCCCAAGTCACCACGAGCTACCATGACACCATCGCTGAGCGAGAGAATCGCTTCCATTTGGTCGATGGCTTCGTGCTTTTCAATCTTGACAACCACCGGCACTTGCTTACCAGCACTAGAAATCAGCTCTTTAATTTCCAGCACATCCTGGGGGTTGCGGACAAAGCTCAGCGCTACCCAGTCAACCCCTTGGTCAAGACCAAACATCAAGTCTTTACGGTCTTTGTCAGTTAGCGCCTTAATTGACAGATAGACGCCGGGGAAATTCACTCCTTTGTTGTTAGAAAGTGGGCCGCCGACGACAACGCGACAGTGCAATTCCCGCGCCGTGCGGTCTACCTGCTCGACCCGCATTTCTACTTTGCCATCATCCAAGAGAATCGTTGCCCCGTTTGGAACTTCATCTGCTAGAGGTTCGTAGGTGACAGAGCTAATTTCTTGGGTGCCTGGGACAGGGTGACTGGTTAGGATGAAGCGATCGCCCTTATTCAGGACGATAGACCCCGTTTCAAACCGTCCCAAACGAATTTTCGGGCCTTGCAAATCTTGCAAAATGCCCACTGGCTGATTCAGTTCAAAAGCCATCTGGCGGATCAAGCGAATGCTCCGCTGATGGTCTTCATGAGTTCCATGAGAAAAGTTGAGGCGCAGGGTCGTCGCACCCGCTTCAATTAAAGCGCGTAAGACCTCTGGGCTACTGGTAGCAGGGCCAATCGTTGCGACAATTTTTGTCCGGCGCTGGGGATTTCGCAGTTGCATGGGGCAAAATTCAGGGACAGAAGAGGACTGCGTGTAACAGGAAAGCAAAGGGATACTATCACATTTGTTCCAACTCCTATTAGGGCTTTGGAGCTGGTTCCCCTCTCTACTGTGTGGGTATTATACTAAAAAGCTTATTGATTTTACGGGTTTATCGGGTCGCTTCGGTCTTGGTTGAGGGGTTTCCCGGTCTCAGGTGCCGGTTTCTTTTGACCCTCAGCAAGCGGCTTGTAAACTAGACCGGAAGGCATAATTGTCCCGGTGAGATCGGCACCTGTCACGTCAAATGCTTCCTTCGCTTTGACTCCTTGTAGACTCGCATACTGCAAGTTCGCAAACCGCATCTTCGTACCGCTGAGGTTCGCGCCATTAAGAACCGCATTGTTCAAATTCGCATTTTCCAAGGTGGCTGCTGTAAGATCGGCTCCAGCTAGCACGACACTGGTGAGATTGGCATTGAGTAGATTGGCACCCTTCAAGTTGGCACCGCTGAGGTCATACCCAGTTAAGTTCACATTGCTCAAGTCACAAAATTGGCATTCTTTATAAATTAATAATCTCTGAACGTGTTCTGGATTCTCTGCTTTGACCGGCACTGCAAAGCAGACAGGCATCAACAGGGCAACAGCGAGGATTCCTGGTTTCATGGGAGGCTAGCCAACTGAGGAAATGAGTATCGATTGAACTGCCAAAACACCCTCTTGGTAGCCATGCGCGATCGCGCTATAGAATGCACAAAATCAGAACAAAAGAGTCAATGGGGATAGAATGCGATCGCTCAATATCCATTCAATCCAATGACACCTTTGAGCTTAGCATCCTTCCAGTTGGCACCCGTCAGGTTGGCATTCGCTAAGCTAGCTTGATCCAAATCTGTTTGAGTCAAGTTGGCATAACTCAGATTAGTATTTCCTAAATTGGCACCCCGGAGATCGGCACTGCTGAAATTGGTGTAACTCAAATTGGCTCCTGTCAAAATAGCATTCGTCAGATTGGCACTTTCTAGGTTGGTACCCATCATCGACGCTCCGCTTAAATTGGCAGACCGCAAATTCGCCCCACGCAAGTTTACACCGCTGAGATTAGCACCGTTGAGATTGGTACTATCCAGATAAGCATCCTGGAGGTTAGCACCCGCTAAATTAGCGTTGGTAAGATTGGCAAGCGGCAGTTTGGCATTTGTTAAATCAGCATCGTTAAATTTAGCACCCGTCAAATTGGCACGATTGAAACCAGCACCCGTCAAATTGGCACCCGTCAAATTGGCATTTGTGAGCGTAGCACTTTGGAAATTCGCTGCTGTCAGCGATCCTTTTTGCAGATTGGCACCCGTGAGAATTCCCCCATTCAAGTCAGCATTATTCAAAGAAGCCTGACTCAAATCAGCATTGCTCAAGTTGACACTATCCATATTGGCAGTCTCTAACTGGGCATTATTCAACTTGGCACCTGTCAGATTGGCACCAGCTAAGTTAACAATTTGCATCTGAGCGTCTTTTAGGTTTGCCCCGCCTAAATTGGCACCCGAAAGATTCGCTTCGATCAAATTCGCTTGTCCGAGATTTGCACCAACTAACTGAGCAAAATTCAGTTGAGTTTGGGCTAGCTGGGCACGCTCTAGCTTAGCGCCCGTGAGGTTCGCTGCATATAAGTTTGCCCCCCGCAATTTAGCGTCTGTTAAATCAGCAACAATTTTATTCGCCGCCGCCAATTTTGCCTGTCTCAAGTTCGCTTTTTCCAAATTAGCGGCAGTTAGTTTGGCACCGTTGAGCTGGGCACCCTCTAGCTTAGCGCCCGAAAGGTCAGCCGCCGTTAAATCCGCACCGTCAAGCTGGGCATTCTTCAAGTCGGCGTTTCTGAGATTAATCCCCCTGAGTTGGGCATCTTTTAGGTCACATCCAGGGCAAGTTTTCAGCGTCAGTAACTTCTGCAAGTCTTTGGAGTTTGCCGCTTGGGCTGGGGTTGGTAAGCCAAGCGTTAACACTCCGACGGCTGAAGTCGCAGCTAAACAAACCAAGCCCGCCTTCGCGGGCTTAAGGACAGCAAATTGATTAACGAGTTTTGGGCGCATGGGGCAGTTCTTTGAGCCGCGATTAACAACTACTTAAGAGCCACGATACTGGATGCGGTAAATCCGGTTATTGGCTTCTTCCGTCAGCAGCAAACTCCCATCGGGTAGCACGAGTAACCCCACCGGACGCCCCCAGGTGGTTGGGACAGAGGGGTCTAGCAGGAACCCAGTGAGAAAGTCTTCATAGTAGCCCTGAGGACGCCCGTTAGAGAAGGGGGCAAAGACAATTTTGTAGCCGGTGCCTTGGTTGCGGTTCCAGGAACCGCGAAAGGCAACAAAAGCGCCATTGCGGTATTTTTCTGGAAAGGTATTACCGTCATAAAACTGCAATCCCAAAGCAGCCGAGTGGGCTTGGAACAGAACGTCGGGCGTCTTTGTTTTCGCTACCAGGTCGGGACGTTTGCTCTTTCCGTTGACCAGATGACGCGGGTCAAGGAGATTTGGTGCCAGGTAGGCGTAAGGCCAGCCATAGAATTCTCCCTGTTGGATGCGGGTTAGGTAGTCGGGTACCAGGTCGTCGCCCAGTCCGTCTCGTTCGTTCACGGCGGTATAAAGTTCGCCAGTGGTGGGGTGAAAGTCGAGTCCGACTGGGTTCCGTAAACCGGAAGCAAAAGTTTGCTGGTTGGAACCGTCTAGGTTCATCACCTGTACTGAGGCGCGGGGGATGGGTTCTTCTGAAGCGTTGGATGCCGACCCAACTGAGACATAAAGCTTTTGCCCATCGGGTGAGGCAACGACGTTGCGCGTCCAGTGCTGGTTGTAGCCGCCGGGGGTTAAGTTAGCAATTTTTTCGCCGGTTCCGGTGAGTTGTTGTTGTCCTTGCGTGTAGGGATACCGCCGGACTTCGCCTGTGTTGCCGAGGAAGAAGTATCCGCCCGCAAAGGTCATGCCAAAGGGGATATTTACCCCATTTTGGGAACTGGCAAAGGTTTGGCGGACATCAGCGACGCCATCGCCGTTAGTGTCGCGCAGCAAGCGAATCTGGTTTTGTCGGGTTTCGGTGACTAACACGTCACCGTTCGGGGTGAGTGCCAGCCAGCGGGGTGCATCTAATCCATCGGCAAAAACGTTGACGACGAAGCCTGCCGGGACGCGCAGGGTGGGGTTTTCTGGGATGGGCACCACGTTGGGCGAGTTGGAGGCGCTGTCGCTGGCGTAGGGTTTGGGTAAGTTATCGAGGGTGATGCGAATCGGTTGGGGTGTCAGGGGTTCGGTTCGCACCACGTTATTAGTCTGCGTCGCTTGGGCAAGCTGTTGGTTCGGCTGTGCCGGAGTTTCTGTCGGTTGTTCGGTTGGTTGGGTTGTCTGGGGGTCGAGGGATGCCTGAGTTGAGTCACAGGCGGCTGCTGTAGTCAGGATGAGCAGAAGCAGCAAGAAACGTATCGATTTCATGTCAACAAGGTGGGAACTCTAATTCCAGGGTAATCATTGAAGACAGGAGAGCGATCGCGCTCATGCGAAGCGAGGCGTTAGCCTAGCGCAGAAAAAGTCAGTTCGCACTCTTCGTTTCAGATCAAGTATTTAGTTAGCCGCTGCTCACCCTACACCTGTTCCTAAATATTATTTTTTAAAGTAATTATTTATCAATTTTTTAGATTCCTGCTCCAATTGTTCGATTAAAGTCTGTTGACTTTTCTCAGGTAAGCTTTTAAAAATGCTTTCATAAGATTCGTTAAATGTTTCTATTACATCATTCACAAATAATTGAAAAACTTTGTCTATTGCTTTTGGGTCTTTACCAGAAACCCGGCCTACTTTTGATAGAGTATTCATCAATCTATTTTCTGTAACCAATGCAAGCATCGCCTCATGTAGCCATTTGTTATCACTCAAATAGGGAGGAGATGTTGCTAATTTTTGGCCGCTCCATTTTTCTGCCTGATGGAATCGGCTCTCTTCAGCGAATTTTGGGATTTTTCTCTTCAAAATCGGCCTAATTCTTCCCTTGGGAGTATCTATATAGATCGACTTTACAGGTTTAATGACAATCCCTTCCGCCTGATTGCTAAACGGCAATTTGGGTAAACCTAATAAGGCAGGAATAGTAGAATTAAACTCTATCTTCTGTGCAAGCGCTTGTTCGTATTTTCCAGTAAATAGCGGTTTAGCACCCAGCATTTCTACTTGCTGAAATAATTTCAGCGCTTTCTCATAATCTATGTAATCTCGTTTGGCAGTTCTATTATTTTCTTCAACAGCGATATCAAAAGCACAAAATTCAATTTTAGGTGAATAATAGATTCCTGTTTGGACAGCCTGAACACTAGGAACAGCCGCTACATCAGGATGGGGATATTCTCCACCAAACAATTCCCCATACACAGAAACTCTAAAAGTTTCCGGATGTTCCAACTGGATAATTTTGAATATATCTTTGGCTTGTTGGGCTAATTTATATCTAAGCGTTTGATATCCAAAAAAGTCTTCGTCTGGCTGCAATAATTCTTTTCTCTTGGCAAAGCGAACGTCTGAGCCGTCTGCGATTATACAGAAATTCGCCCCGTGAATTTTTTCAGTTACCACCCAGGCAGTTTTCTTGAAAATGCGATAATCTGATTCTGTTAAATTCCAATTATTCGAGCTTTCCGGTATTTTTTCATAGCTGATATGCGTCCAGCCGGTGAAGTTGCTTTCTTGTTTGTCCATCGGTTTTATTTTTTTGGAAAGAAGCTGAGAGAATGCGATCGCGTAGCTGGTTGAGGGATGCGATCGCGCTTGAGCCGCTTGTGGGTTGAGTGCCTATGTAATTCAGATCACTCGAAAGGCTGAGAATTTTCACACGTTACTCATCTAAGCGATCGCTCGGCGAGACGCAAAGGAGTGAGATATTAAATATCGTAGAGTTGACGCCCAACAACCATGCTTCCCCAAATCCAACTGCTCCCCGGTGCTATCTCTGAAATCCTAGCCTCTGTTAGCGAAACTGGTATTCTGACTCTGGCTGACCGTTATGGACTGATGGCAGCCGCTCTGGATGAGTCCTTGGATGAGGAAGAAAGAGGTTGCGTCAACAGACTGCTGCGTTCTGTACTCAAAGGACGGGTAACAGTAGTGGCTGACCTCTCCGCTGCCGCTTAATCTCGAAGTAAGGAAATGTGCATTGCTGCTGCCAGGACAATGGGCGTTGAACTCAGCAGCGATCGCATTCTAAAATTTTGAGCCAACATTGCAACTAGATGAAGCTTCAAGCTTATCAAGAGCGATCTCGTGGTTGGTTGAAGGGATGCGATCGTGCCTTCTCCTTGTTGTAGAAATGAAGCACAGAGGCGCAGAGGAAGGAGAGGATGGGAGAGATATTGAAGCGATCGCTCCAATATCTGGTTACTTCACCCGCCTGAAGTTGAAATTTCAGGCGAATGAGGGCAAACACTTCTCCTACTTTCCCTGCCGTTGTTGCTGATATAAGTGTTGAGCAAGCTTTTCCGGATTGAGTGGTGTCTTTAGTAACACCCAGTCTAAGCAAAGTACGAGAATCTGAAGTTTCAGGCAGTTTTTTATATTGGCATCTTTCAGTATCTTCTCTATCAGTTTGCTAAGGACTATTTCAGCAGACTTTTTGATTAGCCAGAGTACAAAGGAGTTCATGGATTTGGCTTGTGTATCTGTACTCTTTCAGGTTCGACAATAGGTGTCGGCGTTCAAGCTAGAGCAAGGACTGTGGAATGCCAGATTGAGGCGTGTCTTTGTCAGAGTTAGGACAGACTTTTAACTTGGGTAGTTAAAATTGGCACAGTGACGTAGTGAAGCTATGGCAGTGCGATCGCTCCAAGTATCTCCAGAAGCAATTCAGACAGCACAAGATGCTTTAACTGATAGGTGCTTGACTCAGAAGGAGTTAGCCAAAGAGTTAAGTTTCTCGCGGGAGACAGTCGGAAAATTTTTCCGAGGTCAGCCTGTTGATCGGCAGTATTTTGTAAAAATTTGCGAGGAGTTGCGGTTAGAGTGGGATGAGATTGCGGCTCAACCACGCAGTAAACCTACACCAGAGGAGCAAAAGCAGGACACCAGCGAAATTGATGCATTGGTGCAGAAGGTGCGATCGCTCCGCCGCCAGAAAATCCGAGATCAGTGCGGCACCATGCGGATGCTGGACATTTCCCAGGCGATCGCACTCACAGATATCTACACTGAGGTCAATATCTTGGAAGAGATACTCTGCCAGCAATGGCGAGAGATTTCTGACTTGCTACAAGAGTTCAACCCAGAATCAGATGACTTTGACAGACCTGGACTTGGCAAGCGTCTGAAACGAGTACCAGGGATGAATGCGGTGTCGCGTTACTCTAAGCTGATGATACTCGGCAAACCAGGGGCGGGTAAAACCACCTTTTTGCAGTGGATAGCGATTAAGTGCGACTTAGGCGAGTTTCAGCCGCACCGGATACCAATTTTTATCAGGCTAAAAAATTTTGCTAAAGATACTAGAGGTGAATCTGATTTTAAGCTATTTAACTATATTAAAAAGGAATTCCGTACTTGTGGCATTGCCGATGAATCGGTAACTGAAATCGTACTCACTCAAGGGCGGGCTTTAATTCTGCTAGATGGGTTGGATGAGGTTTCTAAAGCTGATGATGATGAAGTTGTAGACCAGATTCGGAAGTTTTATGAGACGTATTTCCAAAATCAGTTTATTATCACCTGTCGCATTGCTGCCGGAAAGTACAGATTTCAGCAGGAGAATTTTATTGATGTCGAGGTAGCAAATTTTGAGAAAGAGCAAGTAAAAGCGTTTGCGAGAAAGTGGTTTGTCGCAGTTGCCAGGAATAACCGGGAAGAGGGGGAAGCCAGAGCGAGGGAGTTTAATGAGACGCTGAATCTACCAAAAAATAATCGCATCCAGAAACTGGCTGTTACACCAATATTGCTAAATCTCACCTGTTTCGTTTTCTTAGAAAAGCGCGAATTTCCATCTAAGCGTTCTAAGCTGTATGAGCAAGGACTGGATATTCTGCTAGTCAGATGGGATGAATCCCAGAAGATTAAACGGGATGAAGTTTATCGCAATTTGTCTTTATATCATAAGATAGAGCTTGTTAGTCAGGTAGCACTAATCACTTTTTATGATAGCTGTTACTTCTTTGAAAAATGCGATATCGAGCGCCATATTGCTGACTATCTCTGTACTTTACCTAATTCCCAGACTGACCGAGCAACTTTACAACGAGATAGTCAGGCTGTGCTGAAAGCCATTGAAGCGCAACATGGGTTATTGGTGGAAAGGGCGCGGGGAATTTACTCGTTTTCTCATCTAACGTTTCAAGAGTATTTCACCGCAAAAAAAATTGTTGATGGCGGCGATTGGCAAGATCTGGTCAGTCACATCAATGAGTATCGTTGGCGCGAAGTCTTTTTGCTAGTAGCTGAAATGTTACCTAATGCTGATAATTTGTTGCGATTAATGAAGCAACGAACTGATGCGATCGTAGGTGATGAGAAGTTGCAGGATTTTTTAATGTGGGTGAGTAAAAAATCTAGTTCAGTGCAAGCTTCGTATAAACTAGCAGCTATTAGAGACTCTTATCTTTACTCTGCCTGCGCCTTAAATTTTGGACGCTCTTATGTTAATCCTAGCTTGAGGAATACCTTTGGCTACGCCAATATTCTTTCCCTTGCCTATGTTCTTGACCGTAAATCTACTAATGATGTTGGTGATGAGCTTCATCTAGATCGTCAGCTTGATGGTGTTCTTAGCAGCGCTCTAGATATGGTTGAAGATAGCACCTTTGAATATATATTTGATGCGGAGTTTGACTTTACTGATAGGATTGACGATACTATTGACCTCGCTGAGAACTGTAAATTACAACAACCCCTACAACAACTTAAAGCTCAACTCCCTAATTCAAAGGAAGATAGACAAAGATTTAAAGACTGGTGGCAAGCCAACGGTCACGCTTGGACCGATAAATTAAGAGCAGCGATGATTGAATATCGCAACATAGGTCACAATTTGCAATTCAGCAATCAGCAGAAAGAATTGCTTCAGCAGTATTACAATGCTAATAACTTCCTGGTGGCTTGTCTCAATAGCGGTTGTGAAGTAACTATCGCAGTACGGCAGGAAATTGAGGACACATTGTTATTACCCATTGCCCAAATTGAGAAGTATCGACAGAGTATATTGTAGGATGTCTAAACTGTTATTGTTTGGGTTAATAAAGTGTGATTACTACAGATAAGATGTCCGTTACACAGCCGCTGCCAACAAACAGACAACCGGCAAACTTTAACTAGACATTTTTTTATAGAAAAGCAAAAATAACTATGACACTCAAAGAATTAGAGAAACAACTTTTGGCTTTGACTCCAACTGAAAAAGCTCAGGCAATACAACTATTAGCCCAAAGTTTAAGCAACGCTTGGAAAGGAATAGAAAAGACTCCTGGCGTCTGTGGAGGTGATGCTTGTATTGCAAAAACTCGCATTCCAGTTTGGGTACTGGTAAATGCGCGTCGTTTAGGTATCAGTGAAACACAACTCTTAGATGACTATCCGACTATCTCTGCTGCTGACTTAGCAAATGCCTGGGCTTATGCTGAGGCATATCCTGATGAGATTGAAATAGCCATCAGAGAGAATGAGGAAGATTAACTCATGGCGCGTTTATATGCAGATGAACAATTCCCACGACTGGTGGTGGAATTCTTACGCGCTTTGGGTCATGATGTACTGACAGTACAGGAAGCGGGGAATGCTGGGCTAAAGATTCCTGATGAAGAGGTATTGGAATTTGCTGTAAGTAACGATCGCGCAGTTTTGACCTTAAATCGGGTTGATTTCTTCCGTTTGCATCGCTTACAACCAGACCATGCGGGTATTATTGCCTGCAAAGATGACGCAGATAGACAGAGAATGGCTATCCGCATTAATGAGGCGATTTCTAATGAAGAAACCTTGAAGGGTAAATTAATTCGGGTAGTCCGTCCGCAGGGATAAAGAAGCGATCGCTAGCTAAACAAACATCACAAAAAATGGCTAGCAAATTCAGCGACTCGCGCTTGGCTGAACCCATCGAAACTGATAAGGTTCGCCTTTTGACCCCCAAACTTGATTCCCTGCGGCATCAAAAGCCCGATCTAATGTGTCCATTCCAGTAGAATGCAGCACAATTCGATTTGTTACTTTCACTGCGCCTTTGTAGTCGCTGGGACAACCTGCCTTCGGTGTCTCGCCGATATAATTCTCACCGTCAGGTTTTAAAAATACGCTGCATTTAGCAGCACCAATATCGGTTAATTTGATGACACGCTTTGCTTCTGGTTTGCTACATAGACCAATCAAAGCTTCTGGTGTTGGTGGTTTAAATGATTGCGATTCTATGCTTTGGTTATCAGCACTGGGGGCAATTTTTAGGAGTCTCTGCCGATAGGGTTTGGCAAGATTCTGAGACATGGCTTGTTCTTGGTAGAGGAAAACTACCTTGGGATTTTTTTTAGTATTTTCTACGCTGACTTTGCAGGTAGTCATTCTCACATTTGGGGCTTTGGGATTGGCTTGCGCTTGTGCAGACGTGTCCATTACTCCGACTAAATGCGACACTACTTCCCCAACTTGTTGCTGCATTGGTACCAATGTTTGTATATTCGGCGCTGGACGCGAATAAGCGGCAGTGCTAGTTGAGGAAAAAAGAGCGATCGCGATCAAACTCTGAGTTCTTGTATTCTTCACAATAGTCTCCCAGTGCTAATCAAAAACATAACGTTCGGCAACGCGCCAGTAGCGAGAAAAGCGTTTAAGGTCAATATATCCGTCGTATTTTACAAATGGCTCAACAGATAACACTTCGATAGGAAGCGATTCCTCAATTTTGTCGCAAATGTGGTCAAATCGCGGGCTAGGACTCTCTGCTGTAACGACTCCATCAGCATTGTGTTCCTTGGCAAAAGCGATAACTTCAGCAGCGACATCACCGCGTCGAATCGTTACTGGCAGTTCTAGCAAACATTCATAAATAAAAGTAATCCGCTTGAGACTCAGCTGCCACTCTTCAATCAAAGCATCGTCCCAAACCCATATCGCGGGGCTTTCAGGGTATGCTTGCAATGCGGGATTTCCAAGACTTAAACAGTCTCCATGCATCCAAATAATCGGCTGTTTCATTAATTCAAGGCTCACGCACTCAAAACTCACGCACTCAAAACTCGCGCACTCAAAACTCACGCACTACCGACGCTTCTTCCCGCGCTGAAAACTCTTGCTACCGCCACTTCGATCGAAGCTTTGAGCTTTAGGAAACAATCGCTTCTCTAGTTCATCGTAGCTGCCCTCGAAGTCACAATGACCGTACAGGGGGCATTGGCGGCAATAGACGCCATCCGTATAGCGTTCTAAGTTCTCCCGGTTAAAGAAATAAGGCTTTTGGCTAAAGGTGCTGGCAACCCACTGCCAGGAGAGATTATTGCTGGCTGGATCGCCATCCAGTAAGTGTTGCAGAAACCATCTTGCCCCGACTTGCCAACGAATCCGCCGCCAGTGAACTAGGTAAGCGGCTAGCCACATTCGCCCGTGGTTGTGCAGGTAGCCAGAGGAGTGCAAGTCGCGGCTAAAACTGTCAATACAGACCATGCCGGTGCTACTTTTGTCAACATCTTCCGGTAACTTTTCGGCATAGTCTTTGGCTGTGTAGCCTGTCTTGTAAGGCTCTTGATCTTCCCAAATGTCGTTTCCCAGCTTGGCATAGAGACGCTGCCAGTAATCGCGCCAGCCGAGTTCGTTGATGAGTTTTTGTGCGTCATCTCGGTTTTCCACTTTGTCCAGCACAGCATCCCGCACTTCTGCCAAGCTCAAGACGCCGTAGCGGAGATAGGGTGAAAGGCGCGTGACTGCGCCACTAAAAGAATTGCGCGTTTTGGCGTAACGGGCGGGATCTACTTGACTTAAGAAGGCTTCTGCGGCTTTACGTCCTCCTACGGTGGTAGCGATCGCGTCATCGCGTTCGGCGGCGGTAGGAAATTGTTCGCGGAGATAGGTAATTAAATCGTCGCGGCTGGCAAAATCTCGCCGCATATCTCGATTATTTGGCGTGGCGTTCATCGGTTAGCGATCGCTCCAAACTTTTCACTCCAAACTTATCGAGTGTAACAAGCCAGCCGCCTTCTGGCGCTCTTCAAAAGCAAAAAAGCCGTTTTCTCAAAGAAAACGGCTTTTTCGGAACTTATTCGGAACTTATTGGATTGGTAAGCTCGCTGGCGAAGGTAAATCTTCTTCCAACAGCGGTGCGGGTGCTTCTTGTCGTTCCAAAAATTTACTCAAGGCGTAAGCCATATCCCCTCTCGTCATCGGATTTAGGGGATTCAGATTGCCTTGTTCATCGGGATTAGCAAATCCCTCGTAAAGTGCAGTTGCCATTGATTTTTTAGCCCAATCCGGTATATTCCCGGAATCTGGATACTTCGCAAGAATTTTAGCAACGGTGTCATTCGGAAACTGAAATACACCGTGAGCTTGGGCAAAGATGGATAAAGCTTCAGCGCGATTGATTTTTTGGTTGGGGAAGAACATATCTCCCCGATATCCCTTCATAATGCCAGTTTTTAAAACTGTCTGAATATCGTTATATGCCCAGTGGGAAGAAGGTACATCTTGAACTGAAATAACTTCTTGTTTGGTGGCACCCGCTCGTTTGTCCAGTTTAAAAGTTTTGACCAAAATTGAGGCAAGTTCTGCACGACTGATGAATTGTTCTGAACGAAACTGTCCATCAGGATATGCAGTCATTAATTTGGCAGCAATCACCTGTTCGATGGGGTCAGATGGGGCGTCTGAAGCAGGTTGTGTTTGAGCAGAAACAACTGCTGGAAAACATTGTAGAAACCCCAATAGAGAAAGAGTGCCCAGGATCTGACGCATAATTAAAATCACTTTTCAGTTGCTAACTTCACTGTATAAACACTGTAACCAAATCTTCATCGCCCATTCGGGTCAATCCAAGCGGGGATGTTGGCAATAATGGTGACGAATCTGGAGTTTGCAAAGTTGCAAGCAGTGCTAACGTGGATGCTTCCGAGGAGCCGTTGCAAAAGTTGGCATTCGCTGGCGACGCTCCCGGCTAAGAGCGCATAGGAAGAAGGCGATCGCAACAATCAGCCTAGACACTCCCAACCTAAACAATCGGAACCTCTCGAATTATTAACTTCCTTAGAAATCGCCACATTCGCTTCTGATAGCTGTGTCATAATTACGATCCTTAGATATCAAGTTCTTAACTAGGTGTAGCTCACTCACTTTATTTTTATGAACTTTCACAGCGAAAACAGAAATTCCTACTCCTAAGCTGGTGAACTAGGATGAGAAGGGACAACTGGGAAAAGGGGCAAGATCAAGTCTCAAAAAAGGCGTACACCCACTTCCTTTATCTGCCATCCCTGGTTTGTTCGGATTGCGCGATCGCTTTGGCGTCTGCCGCAGTTAGCGGCTACTCGCTCTAGCATATGACCGCAAGTTAGCGGCTACTCGCTCTAGCTGCTCCCGTTAACTGCAACTGCTCGCGTAGCAGTTGCATAAACTCATTCAACCTGCGTTCGTTCTCTCACACATGAGCAACTTTCCAGACTTATCCAGCCACGGTTATCAGGTCGTCCGAGAATTAGGACACAACCGCGCCGGTGGTCGAGTAACCTACCTGGCGCTCAATCTGAAAACTCGGCAACCCGCTGTCATTAAACGGTTTCAGTTTGCTAAAATCAACGCCACCTGGTCAGACTACGACGCCTACCAGCGCGAAATTCAAGTGTTACAGGGACTGAATCATCCCGGAATCCCCCGCTACCTAGATTCCTTCCAAACATCCGATGGCTTTTGCATGGTTCAGGAGTATAAAAAAGCACCGTCTTTAGCCGTACCTCGTAGCTTCGACCCGGATGAAATTAAGAAAATTGCCGTCTCTTTATTAGAAATTCTTGTTTATCTGCAAAATCGCATTCCCACCGTTATCCATCGAGATATTAAACCCGAAAATATCTTGGTCGATGGCAACATCAATGTTTTTTTAGTTGATTTTGGTTTGGCTCGAATTGGGGATGGGGAAGTGACGATGAACAGCGTGGCGAAAGGAACTTTAGGGTTCATGCCGCCCGAACAATTATTTCATCGCCAACTCACTGAAGCCTCAGATTTATATAGTTTGGGAGCAACGCTGATTTGCTTATTAACTGGCATCAAATCTTCTGAGATTAGCCAGTTAATTGATGATGATTATCGAATTAATTTCAAGCATCTCGTTCCCAAGCTCAGTCTGCGGTGGATTGACTGGTTGCAAAAGATGGTGGAAATCAAACCAAAAGACCGCTATCCTAACGCAGCGATCGCCTTGGAAGCTCTCAAGCCTATCTATGTGATTCGCGTACCCGAAGCGAAGCTGAGTAAACCCATCCTAGAATTTAAGGCAAGAAAATTAGGTGAAAGGGTGACTCAAACAATCGCAGTTACGAACTCGATTCCTGATACCCTTCTGGAAGGAAATTGGGAAGTGGCACCCCACGAAAGCGATCCCCCCCATACACCAGATACTCACACTTGGATTTCTTTTGATTCCGTTAAGTTTGAGAACAATCAGGCGAAGTGTAAAATCAATGTGAATACCAGCCGGTTGATGGCAGATAAGACCTACGAGCGACATCTGTTATTACACACAAATTCTCTGCCAGAAACTCACGATATTACTGTTAAGATTCAGACTGCCCCGGTTCCGATTACGAACAAAAAACTACCTTATATCGCGCTCGCTTTACTGGTGACACTTGCTGCCTCGGCGGCTTGGATTGAGGGAATCGCTTGGGGCGGAACGATTGCCCAAGTTGGGGCGATGGGTGTGGTCATGGCTGGGTTTATCACGCTGTTTGTCGCTGCATTTGGTGTGGCAGCAGCGGCTACGGCGGCGGCTGGGGCTGTGTTTGTCGCTAAGCTTCTATCCAGGTATAAAGTTAAGTTTGCGGGTATAGACACGGTTGTAGCTTTGTTGGTTGCGGGAATTGTCGCTTTTTTTGTGACGGGTTTTGGCGAGCAATTTAGAGCGGCAAATTCGGCGGCGGTTGGGTTTGAAGCGGTGGATTTTGCTGTATTTATGGCTGGTTTTGGGGCGCAGAGTCTGGCAGTTAGTTGTTTGAAAAGAGGATTTAGTCCCAATCTCGCGATTGGGGTGTCGCTATTAGCAATGGCGTTAGGCATGACTTTAGGAGTTGGCTTCCAAGTTGGATTGCTAAATCCTTTGGTGATGGGCGCTGTTTTGGCAGTTGGTTTACCTTTGGGAACCATCTTGTTTTATCCCCCTTTTGAGCGGGCAAGGTTAATTGGTAACTATCGCAAGTTTGAGCAACATTTGATTAAGCCGTAGTCAGGCAATTTGGCTCACGCCGCGTGCAACTTTTTTTAGGGAGTTTAGGCAAAGGCTTTCAACCTGTCAAACAGGTTGAAAGCTTTAAGGTAAGAGATTTATCTTCAGGAGCGGGGACGGTTTCATTCACACACCAAGGATATTCATGCCGTGAATCCTGGCAATCATCCGATTTGTTCAGGCTGGTGGTAATCTCTTTGGCTAAAGAATAATCGGATGTTTATACAGATATCTCAGGATTTTGAGGGCGATCGCACAAAGCAGAAATATGTTCCCAGATATTTGTGCCAAATTAATCTTCCAGTCACTCCGGCAATCGTCCCAAAACTGCCTCCGATAGGACCTAAAATATTTCCGACTCAATTGTTTGAGTCATTCTATAGCGATCGCGCAGTTAATCCTGCTTTAAGGTGTAAGCTTAAGGTGCTTTCATCCAAAGCGATCGCACTTCTACTCTTTGCCATAGTCCGGTTGTCCGTCAGCATCAAAAAAATTTCGCAGCCCGCTTTTGTTAATCCCTCTTATCTAGAGCTACCAGCCGAATGCTACTGCATACAGCTTTAAGCTCATCCTTTCATTGATTAACAGTTTTTTTTATCACTCCAACTTTTACTAGCCTTGTTAGGATACAATTGTCGGCTGAGTAAGAACTACCAGATGCTGCCTCTCGATAAGCGAGGAAATAGTCTACACTGCAAGGACTCGCTTCTGGGAGCGGCTAATACACCTGCCTCCAAAACAACCTTATTACCACTCTCCTACACGAGCCTCTTATGGAAACTAGACAATACACAGAAGATATAGATTTTAAAAAATACTGGCTTATCCTCAAACGGCGTTGGCTACCCGCCAGTACCGTCTTTATATTTACAGTTGCACTCGCCGCCGCATTTGCGTTCTTAAAAAAGCCTACCTACGAAGCCGAAGGGAGGCTTTTGTTTAAGAAGCAAAATACGACTTCTGCTTTAGTCACAGAGGCGGGAGCAAAAATCGGACAGTTGGAACCGCTCAATGTCTTGAATACTCCTCTGGATACAGAAGCCGAGATAGTCCGTTCTGAGCCTCTGATACAAGAGACGATAAATTCTCTAAACCTAAAAGACAAAAAGGGAGATCCCCTAAAACCTGCTGATTTCCTAAAACAGCTTACGGTAAAAGGGATCAAAGGAACCGATGTTTTGCAGATATCCGTTAAAGGCAAAGATCCCCAGGAAGCTGCAAAGATAGTCAACAAACTGATGGATTTGTATCGCGAGAAGAATGTACTTAATAACCGCGCTCAAGCAGCGGCGGCTCGCGAATTTATTAGTAAGCAGCTACCGAAGACTGAAGCCACTGTTCGTCAAGCAGAAGCCGCTTTGCGTAGTTTCAAAGAACAGAATAACATTGTAGCTCTAGAAGAAGAAGGAAGCTCAGCCGTAAAAGCGATCGCAGAGCTAGACAGCAAAAAAGCGCAAACTCAAGCTGAACTTGAAGATGCAACTGCTAGAGTCGCCGCCTTCCAAAGTAAGATAGGACTGAATTCACAGCGGGCTATGGCTCTAAACTCGCTCAGCCAATCTCCCGCAGTTCAGCAAGTGCTGATAGAACTCCAAAAAATTGAAGGCGAGTTGACAGTTGAGCGCACCCGCTTTCAGGATGAAAACCCCAAAATAATTAATCTCGAAAGCAAACAAGCGGCATTAAAAGCTTTACTACAGGAACGGGTAGGAGAGATTGTTGGCACCAACCAACAAGTATCCGAAGCAAATTTACAAATTGGGGAACTTGAACAAAAACTGACCGCAGAGTTAGTCAACGCAGAAGTGCAACGCTTAGGTTTGGCTAATCAAGTGACTTTTTTATCTCGCGCTCAGGAGGCGTACAAACAAAGAGCGAACATTTTACCTAGATTGCAACAGGGTCAGCGGGATTTACAACGGCAAGTAGAAGCCGCGCAATCTACCTACCAAATTCTTTTGAAAAATCTTCAAGAGGTACAGATTGCGGAAAATCAAAATGTAGGCAACGCTAGTTTAATTTCCGCCGCTACAGTTCCAGAAAAGCCCGTAGGTACTCGCAAGCTAATAATCATAGCTGCCGGAATTGTTGCAGGCAGTCTACTTTATGTAATTACTGCTTTCCTTGTAGACCTGAAAGATCCAACTATCAAAACTGCCAAGGAGGTGCGGGAGTTATTTAAATATACTGTCCTGGGAATGATTCCTTCTTTGAAGAAAAAAGTTACTTTTCGCAGTAAGAAACTAGAAAGAATTCTTCCGCAGCTTCCTGTTAGAGATAATCCACATTCGGTTATCAGTGAAGCTTACCGTATGCTTCAGGCAAACTTGAAGTTTCTCAGTCCAGATCAAGAGCTGAAAGTCATTGCGGTGACAAGTTCTGTTTCTAAAGAAGGCAAGTCTACAGTTTGTGCCAACTTGGCTATCGCTATGGCTCAACTAGGAAGACGAGTTTTATTAATAGATGCGGATCTGCACCATCCCATGCAGCATCATATTTGGGACTTGACTAATGCAATTGGTCTGAGCGATGTCATCGTTAATCAAGCTGAGTTTGAGATGGCTGTGCGAGAAGTGATGGATAACTTGGATGTGCTTCCTTCTGGGGTGATTCCTCCTAATCCATTGGCTCTTGTTGACTCAAAGCGGATGGCTGGATTAATTGACAATTTTTCTAAAGACTACGATTTTATAATCCTTGATACGCCTCCAATTGTTCTGGTGGCAGATGCTCTGGCAGTAGGCAAGATGACTGATGGTATGTTATTGGTAGTTCGCCCAGGCGTGGTTGATACTGTCAGCGCTGCTGCTTGTAAGCAATTTTTGGTGCAATCAGGTCAGAAGGTCTTGGGCTTGGTCGTCAATGGTGTGATTGTGGAAAACGAACCTGATAGTTATTTCCACCATGCCAAGGCATACTACAAGGAAGATGCCAGTACGCCAAAAATGCTGACAGCGAAGGCTCCTAAAAATAGCGATCGCGCTTAAACAAGCATTAATCGATTACTTCTCTAGCTCGAACCATAAGCGTACCGTTGTAAGGACGTTCTATACGCTTATGGCGAATCCTCTTCTCCTAACCGTGTTCGGGGTAGGAGAATTTTGTTATGGGAAAAAGGCGAGTCCCCTTTCCGTGTAGAGAAGACCGCTGATATACACTTGCTTAAATGCGTTACGTTGATACCCCTCACCAATAGGACAACTAAGCAAATTCGCTCTTGCAGGCTGCTACTGCGGATCGGCAAAGAAATATCTTCTAGTAGAGAATATTAAATAAAATTGTATTTTTGCATAGTGGCTGTCAAATTACACTTTTAAATACAGACTTCATTAGCAGTTTATATCCGATGCCTCGGAAAGTTAATTGTAAAGTACGAAAGTACAATTTATACAATCAAGCGGTTTTACGTATAAACTCAGTTCGCATCTTCCATAAGGAGTATTCATAATTCCTACTTTTGATAGTAGTAATAGGCTTCGGAAAGTTAATCGTAAAGTACAATTCATCCAACTAAGTAATCTTACGTATAAACTCAGTCCGCATCTTCCATAAGGAGTATTCATAATTCCTACTTTTGATAGTAGTAATAGGCTTCGGAAAGTTAATCGTAAAGTACAATTCATCCAACTAAGTAATCTTACGTATAAACTCAGTCCGCATCTTCCATAAGGAGTATTCATAATTCCTACTTTTGATAGTAGTAATAGGCTTCGGAAAGTTAATCGTAAAGTACAATTCATCCAACTAAGTAATCTTACGTATAAACTCAGTCCGCATCTTCCATAAGGAGTATTTTATAACTCCTACTTTTGATAGTAGTAGTAGGAGTAACGAGTTCTCTTCTAGAGTGGTATTAGATTTAGTAAAAGCTTAGGAATGGCTGGGTCAGGGTTTTTCGGGTTTGGGAGAAATTATTGGGCAGTGTTAAAATTGAGCCATTTTTTGCCTTCATAGCGTCTTGAACCTCATTATAAAGTTGCCATGAAGTCAAGTGGGAAATTTGAGAACTTTCTGTAAAATCTGGCAAATTCAATTTACTTAAGTAGGGTTTTACAGTAATCTAAGCAATTATGAGGAAGAGAATCTCAGACTCTCAAGTCAGCTAAGCAATCATGCTGAAATAAATCTACTGACAGACTGCTTAATTAATCTTTGCCACAACAAAAAAACAACCAATACACCTAGCTATATATAGGTATTGTTATGCGTAAACCTGTTTTGACTATCTTCTACCAGTTCAATCCGAGTAGCATTAGCATCGGGGGTATACAAACAGTCATACGCACTTTTGTTAAATACGCTCCTAGCGAGTTTGAAATCCGGCTGGTAGGAACGGAGAACGATCCATCGCAACCCATAGGAGTATGGAGAGACGCCCAGTTGGCAGGCAGAGAGATCCGCTTTATGCCCTTGTTTTTTATAGAAAACGATAACTTTAAAAAATTAGTACCAACCACTATTAAATATACGGCTGCCCTTTTGGGTCGGAATTTGAGTTCGGATTTCATGCACTTTCACAGGCTGGAACCCACACTTTTTACTCGCAACTGGTCAGGAGAAAAGACTCTCTTTATTCACAACGATATTCAAAAGCAAATTAATTCTGCGGACAAAAAAAATGCGATTCTGTGGCAACGTTTTCCAGCAGCATATTTTGCTATCGAACGCTATCTTGTAAGTCAGTTTTCTCAAATCTTGTCGTGTAATACTGAATCGGTGCAACATTACCAGCAGCATTACCCAGAGATAGCAGAGCGCATTTCCTACGTCAAAAACACAGTAGATAACGAAATCTGCTACCCATTGACCTTAGATGAACGAGAGAAAGGTAGGCGCACACTTGCACAGCAGATGGGTTTAGCGGAAGATACACGCTTTATTCTATTTGCTGGTCGCCTTCACGCCCAGAAAGACCCCGTCTTGCTAGTCCGCTCCATTGCTGCCCTGAACGATTCAACTGTTCACCTCCTCATAGCAGGCGATGGAGACTTAAAGGATAAGCTACGTTCTGAGATTTCCCGCCTTGGATTATCCGGACAGGTAACGCTGCTGGGACCATTAGCCCAGGCAGAACTTGCACAGTTGCAACGTGTATGTAGTGTTTTTGTACTAACGAGCGCCTATGAAGGTCTTCCTATGGTCGTTCTCGAAGCACTTGCCAGTGGTACGCCAGTGGTGACAACCCAATGCGGCGAAACTCCAAACCTACTCACTACTGATAGTGGAGTGGTGTGCGAGGAGCGATCGCCAGCCGCAATTGCAGATGCCTTGCGGAAGGTACTGCACAACGGTGGAGATTATCCAATCGAGGCGTGCGTTAAAGCTGCCAAACCTTACAGTGCCAAGACTGTCGTGGGTGATATCTACAGCGATATGCTAAGCCGCTGGCAACAGCGGAATTTGTCTACTAGCCAGATTAATCAAAAAACTTTTACCGGGGTTTCGCCATGAAAATTGCCGTAATTGGAGCAAAAGGGTTGCCTGCTAAACAGGGTGGTATCGAGCACCACTGTGAAGAAATTTATTCACGGGTTGTAGAACAGGGTCATGAAGTGGATTTGTTTGCCCGTTCCTCATACACTGGAGATGTTTCGCTCAGCCACTATAACGTTCATGGTGTGAAGGTTGTTTCCATACCCAGCTTGAATATCAAGGGAATGGATGCTCTGTTGAGTTCGGCGCTGGGAGCGATCGCTTGCAATGCGAAGCGTTATGATATCGTTCACTTCCATGCTTTAGGACCAGCCCTCTTTACTTGGCTACCCAAAATTGCTTCCTCGGCAAAAGTTGTTGTTACCTGTCATGGCTTAGATTGGCAACGTGCCAAATGGAACAAAGCTTCTAGCGACCTAATCCGTCGCGGCGAACGTGCTGCTGTCCGCTTCTCTGATAGCATGATCGTCGTCTCAGAGGAACTGCGCTCATACTTTAAGGAAACTTACGGTAAGGAGACAATTTATATTCCTAACGCACCCTCAAATATGGGTGATTCAGACCCTACTTTTAGCTATGGAACTTCGCTAGGTCTGGAACAGGGACGCTATATTCTATTTTTAGGTAGGCTCGTACCGGAAAAGTGCCCTGACTTACTCATCAAAGCCTTCCAAAATCTTCAGCAAGAAGGATGGAAACTCGTCATGGTGGGCGGTACCAGCGATACCAATGAGTTCACCTCGGAGATCACCGAGATGGCGGCGAATAACAAGAACATCATATTCACAGGTGAACTTAGAGGTCCCCGTCTTGCAGAAATCCTTCGGGGTGCGGGATTGTTTGTACTTCCTTCTGAGTTGGAGGGATTACCTCTATCAATGTTGGAAGCAATGCAGGAAGGTGTTCCCGTACTCGGTAGTGACATTCCCGTGCATCAGCAATTGATTGGCAAAAACCGAGGGATGCTTTTCCAGGTAAAAAATGTAGACTCCTGCCTCCGCAGCTTGGAATGGGCAATCAATCACCAGAATGAATTGGCGGTAATGGCTAAAAACGCCCAGAGTTATGTGCAAGCACACTATACCTGGAACCAGATTACTAGCGAAACATTGGAGTTGTACAGAACACTCACCGCCCTTGCTCCACTAGACAACGAAAACGGCAAACGAATTCCAGTTCCATCAGACCTGGTCAAGGCTTAAAAGCGCTGTTGCATTTCTAAATTGTCAATATAACTTAATATTTTCCTGCCAGGTGATAGGGGCGCACAAATAGCTGTACGCCCCTACTATTTTTTGTCTTTATATTATCTTTATATTTTTTTTACACAAAATAGCCATTAACACTCACTTCACCAGTGTTATAAGCGCGACACACATATTTACATTCAATTACGTATTTACTAGCAGCATTCAGTTAAAAAACTTAGCTTTCAGGACAAAATCAGAAAAACATCCTTTAATTTATTTGTAGAAAAATATACTTAAAGCGTCTCCGTATGTTTTCGGGTTTATAAAGGAGTTCTTTACAAAAAATTCAAAAAATTCACTGATGTCAAGACCCTGTAGTGTTTCATATCCTAGAGGGGTAAACAAAACTATTTACCAAAATGAACGCCTTTATCAAAAAACTAATTTCTACAAGCGTCATGTTTCTCTTCACGGCTGCTGGTTTCGTAGTATTGGCATTTTCGGTAGTCTTGATGACGGTTGAATCCCTCGTCTCGTACGTGTTGTCACAAGTAACAGCACTACAAAATCATTCTTTAACAGAACGTGTTACTAGCGTGAAAGAACCGTCTTCTG
This sequence comes from Trichocoleus sp. DQ-A3, assembly GCF_039961975.1. NCBI lineage: Bacteria > Bacillati > Cyanobacteriota > Cyanophyceae > Leptolyngbyales > Trichocoleusaceae > Trichocoleus > Trichocoleus sp. DQ-A3. The sequence goes on from NZ_JAMPKC010000016.1 coordinate 124,400, forward strand.
TTAAAGGCTAATGCCTTGGTACTTTTCGGGTAAATTTAACCAGTATTCAGGGGCGAATTGCGTGTACGGGCGCGGAAGATAAAGCAGCCTACTCCTTGGAATCGTCAGGAGTTCCGTAGTAGATGCCCCTGCCATTGGTACCAACGAAAACCAAGCCAAACTGTTGCCAACTCGCCTCCATCGCATTTGGCTCGCCAGGGATGGGATTTTGGCTAGAACCAATGCTTATCCAAGTTTTGCCTCTGTCGAGAGAACGAAAGATTCCCTCGCCCATACCAGAAATTTTTCCATACAAATAAAGCGCTGGAGTTGTCCTTCCGGTCTGCGGTTTCCCGAAAGTAAACAAATGCGCCTTTTCTACTGAAGGCAGCTTAGCAAACGTTTTGCCACCGTCTGTGGAGTGGAATAAACCTTCCTAGTCTAAGCTGAGCCAGACTTCATTTTTCGCATCTGGAACTGTTTTCAGCGCATACGAATAGTAGTCACTCCTAATATTGGGAATCGATGAGTTGACAACGCTAAAGGATGCACCTTGGTCAGTGCTGCGGTAAACTTTGCTGTCGCTGTAATAGTAACGTGAGTTCGGGATAAGGAAGGGTGGAACAGATACAGTTGAAAGTACCTAATTCTCAACCCATCTGACCACCCTATGCTTAGTCTAGAAGCCTTGTTTTGCCATGTCGATGATTTTTGCCGATGGTTTGAACCGCAGTGGCAACAACGCCTGTTGGGTGAAGGGTTACAGCGTCGTTCCCGCTCCCGCAGTTTGAGTTTAAGCGAGATCATGACGATCTTGATTGCCTTCCATCAATCGGCGTATCGCAATTTCAAGTGGTTCTATACCCAGTTTGTCTGTCGTTACTGGCGCAACGCCTTTCCTCAATTAGTCAGCTACCAACGCTTCGTGGAATGGATGCCCTCCACCCTGATTCCACTGTGCGCCTACCTGCGCCACTGAAGAAGGCAACTGTACGGGCATCAGCTTTATCGATTCGACCAGCATCAAGGTCTGCCACAACTGTCGCATCGCCTCCCACAAAGTGTTCAAGTCCCTAGCCGCGAGGGGCAAAACATCGGTGGACTGGTTCTTTGGGTTTAAGCTGCACCTAGTGGTCAACGAGCATGGGGAGTTGCTTAACGCGCTCCTCACTCCGGGCAATGTGGATGACCGTCAGCCTGTCCCCCGATTGCTGCAACAGCTCTTTGGTAAGGTGTTTGGTGACCGGGGTTATGTCTCCCAAAAACTCGCCCTTCAGCTATGGCAAGACTGGAGCATTCACCTGGTGACCAAGCTCAAACGGAATATGAAAAACCGCTTGATGAGCTTGGCAGATAAGCTGCTCCTGCGGCGACGAGCCATCATTGAATCGGTAATTGACCAGTTGAAGAACATTTCTCAGATTGAGCATTCTCGTCACCGTTCGCCGGTCAACTGAAGAGTCAACTTGGTCTGCGGGTTGATTGCCTACTGCCACCAGCCCAAGATAACCGTCCCTCCTACCCGATGCCTTTTTGCCTGAGTCTATTTAACCCGAACTCACGTTAATAGTAAAAAGTATTTCCATCTACTTTATTCGCCACCAAGGGCTGATCTCAATACCAGGGACCTTCTGAGCAATTTGGTAGTCCAGACACTGCACTCCCTGAAGCGCCGCCATTAGTGGTGCGTAGGGGTAGAGCTTTACTTACAGCTACAACGAACAAGTTTGGATTAGTTGCCGATATCGCTACGCGCAGTGGCATTGATGCCGGAAACGACGCAAACTTCTTCCAGGTTAATCCACCGTCTGTTGAAGTTGCTCCTGTAGAAGTTGAGTTCCACCTTGAACCGCCAACGCGGACAAGATGCCAACGCTCTTTGTAAGCGTTGGGGATAAAGTTGCGACTTTCGCCCATTGTCGCGCCTGCATTCGAGGATCTCCACACCCCATCGTGCCGCGAATCAAAGAAAATAATGTTGGAGTTAGCCGGATTGAGAGCTAGTCTTTTTCCCACCCAGCAATGCTCAACATTACTGTCTATCCCTAAGTTTATGTTTAGTTTAGTCCAGTTTTAACCTCGCTCTGTGGACTTAAAGATTGATCCTTTAGGTTGCCACTGGGAGTATTTACCTGCTGCCATGTAAACGATATTTGGGTTGATGGGATCTGTTGCGATCGCTTCTTCCCCGTAATATGTTTTCTCTTTCATTGTGAAGCTGTCATGTAATCGAATGCAGGTTTTATCTTCGGCATTCCAGCGATAAAAGCCACCAACGTCGGTTCTGATCTAAACCAGATCCTTTTGTGCGTTGTAAGTATAAACACCTGTAACAAACCCTCTACTGCCTATCGACACGTTAGCCCAGCGACGTAGGAAGTGGGTGCCATCAGTACGGACACAAGATCCGCGCCTACAATCGGCTGTTGGTTGCTACCTATTGCTACTAGCAGTACACCCAAGCATAGTGCCAATAAACACAGGAGCCACAGCCCGATGGAGAAGTTTTAATATCATGATTGCCTAAACACTGGTAAGATTACAGACATTTTGCAGAGAATAATGTAAGTTATCTATTTCATAAAGTTGAAGTTCTAATGAAGAATTATCAAGCCTTCCATAGCTCAATGCCAAATGTGTAAATATTCAGTGTCTTTATAAAAGCTTTAAACTTTGGGGGGGAATTCTCACAAATCCACACTGTTGTCTGTGGTAAATTAAATTTGCTTGCTTAAAAAGAGATTGGCACCCAAGTACGATCGCTTTAACTGTTGCTGAGATATTTTTGCCAATCTGTACTAGCGTTAGTAGCAATTGACTATTTATTCAATGAAATATGCTGACGACCTTAGAAGGCCGTCTACTGATGCAGTAGCGATGAACCAAGGCAAACTAAGGAGAAAAATGTGCTGGAGCTGAGCCACCTGCTCAAAAAATTGATGAGCATTCTACCGATTTTCCCGCATCTTGCGCCGCTAAAGACTCCCAAGCTGCGATCGCTATCTATAAATCTCTTTTTCTGGAAGTCTTCATTGGTAGAACATCAAGGATTTCTCCGTAATATTTGCTACTTTGAGGGTCAAGCATGAACCTGAAAACGCAAGTCATGCGGGGAGGAGTCTACCTGGTACTGCGTCAGGGACTGGGAGTATTCATCAGTCTGGCAGGAGTGATGCTAGTTACCAAAGTCATAGGACCGGAGAAATACGGTCTCTATGCTGCCACCATCAGTATATTTTTGTACCTTCAGATGCTCAGCCAGCTAGGCATTGAAGTTTATCTGGTGCGGCGGGAAGGGGAAGAGGAACTCGGAGTATATCACCAAGCTTTCACCCTGCTGTTGCTGCAAGCGTTTACAGGAATGCTTTTAGCTTTTTTGGCGCTTCCCTTAGTAGAAAGCTGGGTGAATATCCAAGGGTTTCGCCCGGTAGCGCAAGTCTTGTTTCTGGGACTTCCCGTCGTTCTCCTCAATCAAGTCCCGATGGCTCGGCTAGAGCGCAATCTAGATTACAAGCGGGTAGCTTTAATTGAACTTCTCGGTCAGTTAGTTTACTACGTGATAGCCTTTCCAATGGCTTTTCGGGGAGCCGGAGTTTGGGCGCTGGTGGCTGGATGGTGGCTACAGCAAGTTCAAACTCTAGCACTACTCTACTGGAGTGCCGGATATCGTCCCCGCTTTGCTTGGAATTGGGTTTTAGTTAAGCAGATGCTGGGATACAGCATCGGATTTTCCACCTCAGTCTGGGTGTGGCAACTACGTACTCTGATCAACCCCCTGCTAGTAGGTAGATACGCTGGTGCCGAGGCAGTGGGATATGTAGCCCTAGCCATCCGGATCATCGACATTCTCAGTTTCGTAAAAACCGCAACGTGGCGGATTTCCATTGCCACCTTGGGGCGCTTGCAGGGAGATCGAGAGCGGTTACGCAGAGCTGTCACTGAGGGCATGGGTCTTCAGATATTAGCTTTAGGACCCCTGCTCGTAGTAGTCAGCTGGGCTTTGCCTGTGCTTATTCCATTGGTGTTTGGCGATCGCTGGCTTCCTGTAGTGGCGATCTATCCTTATATCGCCTTGAGCAATCTGACCAACTCCATGTTTAATATGCATTCCTCAACCCTCTACGTTTTGCGGCGGAACTGGGAAGTTACAGTTTTTCACATCGTGTATATGGCTCTTTTTGTAGGAGCAGCATTCGTGCTGTTACCCCGCTTGGAATTAGTGGGATACGGCTGGGCTGAGGTGGCGACTTTAGCGAGTTATATTGTCATCCACTTCTACCTAGTGCGGGACATTGGCAGTCCTGACTATCGATTGGCTGGCTTGTGGTGCGGGACCTTTGGAATAGCTTTGTTTGCCTACCAGTTAGGATGGTGGGTAGTTTTGGGCTTAGTAGTCGTGGCATTGTTGCCCAGTACCCAGCAGAAGCTGAGAGATTATATTAAAAGTATCAAAGGAGTAAAGCAGGAAAAATCATCCGAAGCTTAACGCCACCTTCAACAAAAACTGCATCATCCTAGAAACTTGTCAAAAGTCATTTTCTCCCCCCTCACCCGACTGAAAAGACCTAGACTTGAGTTGAATTCTAGATACTTTTACCACCCTCTAAAGTCGTGAATCCACTCCTAAATTTCGCTGAAAAGAGATTCTCGGTTCTGGCGCTGCTAGTGTTCTCAGGATTATTAAACTTTGCCAGCTTAAACAATGCGTCGGAGGGAACAGCTGGCTACGCTGTTTATGTTCCTTCTGTGTTTGACAAGATTATATCGCTGCTACAGTTGGGAGTCTATGCCGGGACAATTTTCTTTATTATTGCCCGGTTCAAAAGTGTTGTTCGTCCAGCTTTGAGAGACGTTTTCTTATGGGGTTTAGTCGCAACAATTGTAATCTCATTTTTTTGGTCTGATTTTCCGCCTATTTCTAGAAAAGCTGGCATCAATGTGTTACAAACAACCTTGTTTGGACTGTATTTTGCTTCGCGCTATACCTTGAAAGAGCAAGTACGCATAATAGCGTGGGCGCTGGGTATAGGAGCAGTAATTACCGTAATGTACACCCTAGTTTTTCGGGGAGGTGGAATAGAAAGCGGAACTCATGCAGGAGCTTGGCGGGGGCCTTTGTTACACAAAAACCTCTTGTCTCGCCTGATGCTGGTACCAGCATTGTCTACCTTACTTGTGGCTCTGAACGTTCGCAAATATCGTTACTTGGTATGGGGTGTTTGTGGTATTTGCGTTGGCGTGATTGTACTTACAACTTCAAAAACTGCTTTAATCATCTTCTTGACTTTGATAATTCTCTTGCCTTTTTACAGCGCTTTACGGTGGAGCGACAACTTAGCTATTCCCTTCTTCATTACATTGATATTAATCGGTGGAAGTCTAGCTACATGGGGCGTGGCAAGTTGGGATAACTTGCTGTTTAGCTTAGGCAAAGATCCTACCCTCAGCGGTCGTACAGAGATTTGGGATGCTGTAATAGAAAAAATCTGGGATCGCCCTTGGTTAGGCTATGGTTATCAGGGATTTTGGCTGGATGGAGGGGAGTCGGAATATGTTTGGCGTGTACTTCGCTACAAGGTATACCACGCTCACAATGGCTTTTTAAACTTGACGGTTGATCTCGGCTTTGTAGGGATATTCTTCTTTGGGCTTAGTATTATTTTCACCTACTTTAGAGCCATCAAATGGGTGCGTTCGACTAAAGAACCAGAAGATTTATGGCCCATAACCTACGTGACGTTTTTACTAATGTATAACTATACCGAAAGTACAATTGTAGAACCGCACTCTCTGTTTTGGATATTGTATGTATCAGTAACTTTATCATTGAAGCGCCTCCCAATGTCGAATATTAGGCCATTTGAACCAGAGGAAAGAAAGGAAGGATTAGTTGAAACAACCTAGTAATGTTAGCAATAAATTTACCAACTTTCTCAAGTAACCCTTCCCTTAACTCCTCCCCAGAGAGCGGGAATTAGGGAATAGAAGTATTTTCAACCTCAAATAAAAATGTCTAGCCTAACAATTTTTCTCACTTCCCTATATGGCGGTGGCGCTGAGAGAGTCCTCGTTAATTTGGCTCGTGGTTTTGTCGAACAAGGCTTAAGCGTAGACTTAGTTTTAGTTAAGGTGGAAGGACCTTATCTGTCTCTAGTACCGCCAGAGGTGAGAATTGTGGACTTGAAAGGTAAGCGGCTGCTATCAAGTCTCCCCGCCTTGGTACGCTATCTGAAAGAAAATAAACCTACAGCTTTGCTTTCGGCTTTGGAAGATACGAATATAGTGGCTTTGTTGGCTCGAAGGCTGGCTGGTGTATCTACAAGAGTGGTAGTGAGCGTACATAACACCCTGTCTCAGGAGGCGCAAAACTCTAAGCAGCTGAAAAGGCGAATTGCACCTTACTTGGTACGCTGGTTTTACCCGATGGCTGATGCAGTTGTTAGTGTGTCTCAAGGGTCGGCTGATGATTTGGTGCATCTAGGATTAGCAAAAGAGCAAATCAAAGTTATTTACAACCCAGTTGTTACCCCGGATCTGTTCAAAAAAGCCAGTGAACTTGTGGAACATCCTTGGTTTGAGCCGGGACAGCCTCCGGTGATTTTGGGTGTGGGACGCCTGGAAAAGCAGAAAGACTTTCCTTCTTTGATTCGCGCCTTTGCTCAAGTGCAACAACAGCGTCCGGCGCGGCTGATGATTTTAGGGGAGGGAACGGAGCGATCGCAGCTTGAAGCTTTGGTGCAGGAATTGGGTATAGCATCGAATGTGGCTTTACCTGGGTTTGTGGCGAATCCCTATGCTTATATGGCATCTTCAGCAGTATTCGTCCTATCTTCTTTATATGAAGGATTGCCTACTGTACTCATTGAGGCGATCGCTATGGGAACCAGGGTAGTTTCTACCGATTGTCCTAGCGGACCAGAAGAGATTTTAGCAAACGGAAAGTACGGTCAGTTAGTCAGTGTTGGAGATGTCAAAGGTTTAGCAGAAGCGATCGCGACTACCTTAGATAAGCCTTCTGACTCGGAAGCACTGCGGCTAAGAGCTGATGAGTTCTCCCTGGAAAAGTCTGTAGCACAGTATCGGCAAGTATTGGGTATTGATTCATAGGCATTGCTGTGTTCTTCCCAAGCTTGCTGCTATAACTGTCACTACTCAAACCAGACGCTCATAACAACACTAAAAGTATGAACAGCAATCCTAAAGTTAGTATCGCCATTAATAACTACAATTATGCTCGTTTCCTATCACAGGCAATTGATAGCGCCCTCAGCCAAACCTATCCCCACGTCGAGGTAATTGTGGTGGACGATGGTTCTACTGACAATTCACGAGAAGTTATTGCCAGTTATGGCGATAAAATTCTCCCGGTGCTAAAGGAAAATGGGGGACAAGCTTCAGCTTTCAATGCAGGCTTTGCCGCGAGTAAAGGAGATATTGTTTGCTTTTTGGATGCTGACGACACTTTTGTACCTGAAAAAGCAGAAAAAGTAGTAGAAGCATTAGGCGATCGCCCAGATTTAGGTTGGTGTTTCCATCCTCTTAAATTTGTGGACGAAAAGTTAGTGGAAATAAATGATAAAAAACTTAAAACCAGTCCCGATTTATTCCGCGAGTACGATTTGACACAGTTAACGAAAAGTGGCAGATTCTACAAAAACTTTCCTTACCCCTCTACCTCTGGTCTTTGCTTGAAACGGTCACTTTTACAACAAATTCTGCCAATGCCGGATAAAGCAGGAAGCACTTTGCTCAATGATGCTTTTTTAATTTTTAGCTCATTAGGGCTAAGTAAAGGGATCGTTTTGGATAAGGAATTAAGTCTTTATCGGGTACATGGGAAGAACGCCAATGCTATCGGAAAAGAGACTAAGGGGAAATCAAAAGACTATCAGAAGCGAACCGCCAAGATCAATATCCTTTTAGGCTATTGGATAGGAGTCAAATTCTCATCATTTTATGAGTTTTCTAACCACATGATGGCGACAGGAATGGGTGTGTATCTCCGGAATGGAGAAATGGATGCGGAGTTTAAAAAACTTGTTAAAAATCATCTTGCCACCGTAAAACCGATAGATAAACTAAAAATCTATATGAGAGCTTTCTATAATTTTGTAAAAAATCCTAAATATTAAACTTAAGCAATATAACTTCTCGTACACCATCAATTTACTAGGAATGAAATCGGGAATGAACAGAGACTTACACAAATAATTCATTGGGGTTCATCTGTGTTTATCTTTGGTTATAGATTATGAAAATACCAAAATTTATCGCTTTGACTGGTTTGCCTATTTTGGTGGGAATTATTGCTGCGTGTGCCACTAGCAACCAACAACCGCAAACATACAAAAGCCTTGGCATAGCATCTGTAGCCGCAGCACCCATCTACTCGATCGGGGGAAATGGATATCGCTGGGCTAACGTTTCTATAGGTGGAGGTGGGTTTGTTACAGGTGTCTACCCCCATCCTTTAGAAAAGGATCTTGTTTATATCAGAACTGACGTTGGTGGTTTTTATCGCTGGAATGCAGCAGATAAAAGTTGGATTCCTTTAAATGACAGCTTTCCACTTGCCCAAAAAACTTATTACGGGGGAGAAGCACTAGCCGTCGATCCAAATGATGCGAATATTGTCTACATGGCGGCAGGCAAATACTCCCAGTGGGAGCCAAAGGGGTCAATTTTCAAGTCTAGCGATCGAGGAAAAACTTGGACTAAGTTGAAGATAGACTTAGGGATGGACAGCAACTCCGAAGAGCGGTGGGCAGGAGAAAGGTTAGCTGTCGATCCGTCTAACTCTAAAGTAATCTTTTTTGGTTCGCGGCACGATGGGTTGTGGAAGTCGTCTGACGCGGGGGCGACATGGGCTAGAGTTACTTCTTTTTCCCCAAATCTGACAAAAGGAATTGGAATTTTAGGCATTGCGTTTGACAAGCGATCGCCCGGTTTAGTCTACGCGAATGTCTATGGAGATGGAATCTATAAATCTACTGACACGGGTAATACTTGGAGCAAAATCCAGGGAAGCCCGACACAGGCACAGCGAATGGCCGTTTCCAGCAACGGTATTCTTTACGTTACGCACAAATCAGGAGTTAGCAAATATGCTGGTGGAACCTGGAGTAACATCACTCCAGATGGCAAGCCAGCGTTTTTCAATGCCTTGGGTGTTAACCCAAGGAATCCCAATCATTTAGTAGTATCTTTAGGTCAAATAACTAGCAAAATCCTCTATAGTTCCTTAGATGGGGGAGCGACTTGGACAGAAAAAAAGGCAAATATAAACCACACGGTTTCTTGGTGGCATGATGCCATGTTTGAATCGTGGGTTTCAGCAATTGAATTTGACCCGAAAGTACCGGGAAAAGTTTGGTTGACGAATGGTTCTGGAATTTGGCAAACAGACAATATCAATGCCAATCCGGTGACTTGGGCTAACTATCAGCAAGGACAAGAAGAGATAGTCGCTTTCGCCCTAGCTGCACCTCCAAAAGGTGCTGTGTTATTAAGTGGTGTAGCCGATGTAGACGGTTTCAATCACAACAATGGGCTTAATTCTTATCCATCGAAAAGGATGGGCGGTATCGGACCTTGGCCTCAGCATACTTACGGTATTACCTACTCTGAAAGCGACCCGTCGCGGGTGGTGCGGGTTGGTGGTGTGGAGTGGGAACCAATTCACAATGGCGGAACAACTTCGACAGACGGCGGATTGACTTGGAAGAAGTTTGGGTCATTTCCCTCAAAGGCAATGCCGTTGCGCGTAGCTATATCGGCAAATAACCCAAACAATTTTGTCGTGACTCTCAGCGAGGCTCAGCCGATACAGACAACTGATGGCGGCGCGTCATGGAGTAAAGTGTCGGGGCTACCTAATGGGGCTAAAGGCCCCTGGTATTGGGGTGAGCCGTTGGCCGCAGATAAAGTAGATGGCAACACGTTTTACTATTACAGCGAAGGCAAAGTTTATCGCAGTACTGATAGGGGCGCATCGTTTCAGGTTGTTAACTCATCGATTAAAAGCGAGTATTGGGCAGATTTGTGGTGCAGGCTGAAAACAGTTCCGGGTGTGAAAGATGAGGTGTGGCTTAGTCTGGACTGGAATGGTTTGTACCGTTCAACAGACGGTGGCAAGACTCTGACTAAGCTGCCTTCAGTAGAGAGGGCACATTTGTTCGCCTTCGGGAAACCGCCGGATGGCAGCACGACTCCGGCACTTTATCTGTATGGAAAAGTTGCTGGCATGGGCGAGGGAATTTTTCGGTCTCTTGATAGAGGCCAAACTTGGACGAGCATTGGCTCTCAAGAGAATCCTATCGGTGGTGAGCCAAATGTGATGGAGGCGAGTTGGCAGCAGTTTGGGCTGGTGTTTATCGGTACCAATGGTAGGGGCATCTACTACGGAAAACCAGATGATTCCTCTGGATAGGCGGCTTCATCTTCCACGCGGGCGATCGCACTCCGTCACTGAAAGTTTGCTTTTTCCCGCTCCCAGCCTCCAACTTGAAACGCCTGTGATGAGGCTGAGCCTCATCGCAGGCGTCAGCTTTTTTAATTAACGTGAGTTCGGGATAAGAGAGGGGCAAAACAGATAGGCTGAAAGCGCGAATTCTCATCCATCTGCTTACCCCATGTTCAGTCTAGAAGACCTGTTCTGCTCCGTCGATGAT
>NZ_JAMPKC010000017.1:0-116746 GCF_039961975.1 Trichocoleus sp. DQ-A3
CATTGAGTCCTCTGCTTCGCTTAAGATAATCCGAATCGGAGCAGGCATAAATAATGGAAAACTCCCTTTAGAGAACCTATCCCATCTTATATTTAATTAGTCCCAGCTACTTAAACCGAAAATAACTGCATTTAAGACAAACAGGAATAAACCAAATGACAAAAGAATGAATGGAAAGGTGAAGAACCCTAAGATGGGTTTTAACAGAGCATTCAAAATTCCAAAAACTGCTGCGGAAATTGCGGCTTTTCCAAAAGTGTCAATTTCTACGCCAATCGGCAGCCGGGAAATAATTAAAAAACTGATAGTAGTGACTAACCAAGTGATGAGGATTCCAACCATAACCAAAACTCCTTATCATCAATCGTTTTGTTACAGGGTCGGGTAAGTTTCCATCTTCAGGGTCATCAATAAATGTGACCAGAAAGTGACAGCAACCTTGGAATTCAGAATTAGCTGAATAACCAGCCTTGGAAACCAGCAAATCTCGCCGGGAAAAACCGAATCAATTGGGTTCTCCATTGCGGGAGTCCCGAACCCAATCCAAACCGTCGCGAAGAAAAACTCCTCCTTATCTTCCCCCGCTTGCGCTTGAAGTGAGAGAGTTTTAAGTAAATTTTTGTAATTGAGACGATTTGAATTTTTTGCCGGAGAAGATTCGTTTGGCGGTGGGAATTCAGGGGAGCGGTGGGTGAGCAGTGAGCTTGCGATCGCATCCTCAACTCTGGTAAACCTGGAAATCTCGCTTGTAGAGCCACTTTTTTCTACAGAACATCCGGAGGTTTTTCCGCCGTTTACATTGCTCTTGCGATCGCTATTTAAAGATTTCTGCGAGCGCACATCTCAACCCAAGTGGTTGAAAGCATTACGCAAATTACCGCTCCAGCTTGCAATCGCGGTCATCTCCTGCGAATTTACGTGTTAAACCGATTGATGCTGAGGCATTGCGAGGAACGGTTCGGTAATATTCTAGGTACCGCTGATTCGTCCAGTTAAATTGGCAATTACTGCAATTAATTCAGCAGGTTCAACGGGTTTGGCAATATGGGATTGAAAGCCTGCTAAAAGCGCAGCCGTGCGGTCTTGAGTTCTTGCATAGGCGGTCAGGGCGATCGCGGAAATTCTGCCTTTATTGTTTGACTCCAAAGCTCTGACGCGACGCAACAGAGCATAACCGTCTTCATCTGGCATCCCAATATCACTGATTAATATATCCATCGGTGGTGAAGATTGGGTCAGTGCTGAGATGGCTTCGTCTGCTGAAGCGGCGGCGATGACTTCTGCCCCACAAACTTCCAGCGTGTAGGCGAGCAAATCCCGCATATCCGGGTCATCATCCACGATCAGTATCCTCAATCCCTCTAGTTGAGAGGAGCAGTCAAATGGGACACTGTCTCCCACGGTTGGATGCACCCGGTCTGGTTCAATCGCTGTTGGCCCAACGGCAAGCAGGGGTAGTTTGACGGTAAATGTTGCACCTTGTCCTTCTCCGGGGCTTTGGGCATGCACCGTTCCCCCATGCAGTTCTACCAATTGGCGAACGATCGCTAAACCCAGCCCCAATCCGCCAAAGGAACGAGTGATGGAACCATCTGCCTGACGAAAGCGCTCAAAGACGTAGGGGAGGAATTCTGCACTGATGCCTTGACCCGTATCTGCCACCACAATCTCAATATGAGAATTAATCCGTTGCAGGCCAATCTGAACCCGCCCCTGTTTCGGTGTGAACTTGATCGAATTGCTGAGCAAATTCCAGACAATCTGTTGTAATCGCTCGGAGTCTCCTAAAACAGGGCCTGCTGCTGGATCGAGCACCGACTGCAAGCGAATATTCTTGGCATCAGCAGCAGGACGCACCGTATCGATTGCTGCCTGAATCGCGGGCAATAGGTCAACTGTTTGCACATTGAGGCGAATCTTGCCTGTAATGATGCGGGAAATATCCAGGAGATCGTCAACCAACTGTGCCTGGGATCTGGCATTGCGCTCTATCGTTTCCAGCGCCCGATGCATCTTGGCTGCGTCTACCTTGCTAGTTCTCAGGATATTAGACCAGCCAAGGATGGCATTGAGAGGGGTTCGCAGTTCGTGGGATACGGTAGATAGAAATTCATCCTTCAATCGATTCAGCTTCTCAGCTTCTACTCGTGCTTTCTGTTCCTGCACCAGAAGTTTAGCTCGCTCTTCTTCCGCTCGTTGACGCTGCCGAATCTCTTTGGCTAATTCATCGATCTTCTTGTTCAGCAGGGTGAATCGGCTACTGGCAGATTCCTTGTTTTTCAACCGTAAGAGAATAAGTGCCGGGGATTCAGGCGATCGCGGTCGGATGACCGCTCCTTCACAGCGACACAAGCAAGTCTCTCCATTGTTGGCATTGAAGGTTAATGAGCCAATCACCATTTCTCGACTGCTGGAACAAGCACGCAGATACTGTTTAACCTTATCAGCAGGATCGACGACCATCTCAAAGAGCATTTTCTCTTGCAGGAGCTGACGGGGTAGCCCCAGCATCTTGGAAAATGGCGGATTGGCAGCCAGAAGCTGACCATTTCCGGCAATTAGGAGCATGGGTTCGGGTAAAGGTCTAGCGAATTCGAGAAACTGTTCGGGTGTCACCCCTCGTCATCTCCCTCACTCTCTCCTTTGAAGTATTCTCTGCCGTGACTTTCTTCCGCCTCTGGGGTGGGTTTTAAATAAACAACCACACGGCATCCAGGCGCACCCATTGCGATCGTCTCTTGCAGTTCTACTTTGGCGTACCCCAGATTGTCCGCTGCAATGGAGCCAAAAACATTGGAGGTCATCATACACATAGCGGGGCGATCGATGACTTTTTCGGCAAACGGGCACGCCCGGTTCCCTAAGACAATCTTTTCATCCGTTTGTTCAATAATATAAAAGTCACCTTGGATTCGCTTCTTCAAATCTACCAAAACATCAGCAACTTGCTCTCGCGTTAGATGGGATACCTCTAGAGCCGCTTTATAGTCCCGGTCGATTTGCCTCCCCATGTTTTGACCCACGACACTAATAAACCCGGAGGCTTCCTCTAAGCCCACGACATCCTGTAATGTACCTGCCAACTCTCGAATTAAGGTACGTAAAAATATATCCCGCTCTAAAGGAATTTCGAGTCCCTTCATGGATGTTTCAGACTTAAGAGAACTATTCATAGCAATATCTCGTGAATGGGGATCGGCAGCCCTTACTCAAGGCTATAATGCCACCCGGCGAAGTGGCACTTTAATACATCTAAAGATAGATGTCTATACTGATACTACATGGTCAGACGAGCGCTCTGTGGCGAGAGGGCGATCGCTCGTCAGCTAGTAATGGACTACTACCAATCTTCATCCTCATAACGACCAAGCTCACCGGACGCAGATTGCCTTTGCTTCATCTGACCATATAGCAGCGTTCCGGTGCAGCAACTTGTTAGGCTGCGGTCTAGATTTATGGAGTAGTTGAACTCTTTAGATATGCTGCTATAGCTTTATCTAAAATATCACCCCTTGCAGAAGCTAGATTAATCCAGTGAGTCATCTCATCTTTAGATAAGACAGAGGCAGCATACAACACTGCTCTTTTATCCCAAGGTCCCAAAACGTCCAGACTATCTTTGTACTCTTTTACCCATGTCGTGTCACCTTTACGCTTTGCTATCAAAGCCTTTTCTCTAATTCGTTTGACCGAATCATAATTTATTGGCAAATCAATGCTATTAAATCGCTCATTTTGAAATAAATGAAATATCCAAATATTTACATAAGGCAATTCAATATACTTTTGAGACAGAATATGTTCAAATTCGTTTCTATAACTTTGAATTTGCTTTTCAGAAAGAACTTTGTTGAAATAAATAACAATCTCCCTGATCGCAGGTAGAAGCTTTTCAAAATTTTTTAGAATTATTGGCACCAAACTCCGATATCTATATCTAGTTGCCTGCCGTAAAATATGCCGAGCAATACCAAGATCGAGGTATTTTTCAACTACAGTTTTTTGAAGTATATCTTCGTATGCAGCCGTTATTATTTTAAATTTTTCATCATTTTTTAATTTTTCTAAATCAGCATTATCCTCGTCATTAAACACTGCTAAATATAGATTATTTAACTCAATTTTCTTGTTATATAAATACTCAGTAAATTCATCTAAAATTGCTTCTTTCTCAATCTTTTCTTCGCTCTTATGGTATTTAGTTTGAAATTCTTTGACAGTAATGATGCAAGTTTTCTGAGCTGAAAGCACAAGTCTGTGGGAGGTATATAAATAGCGAGTCAATTCATGCAATACGAACTGTGCTTGCTCTTTAGATGGAAAAAATATCCTAATATCATCTACCCATCTAGTAAAGTCTCGCGTAAAAGTTGCTATTTTTTTGTCGATGTCTCCCATGATTGCCTCAGCCAACACAATGCTGGGTGCAGGACCTACAGGAATTCCTCTTGATGTGTTGGTGTTGAGACACATTAAAAAATCTTCTAAGACTTTCGCATGGCTAACGTATGCCCTACTTCCTGCTTCAGAAATAATATTTTGTATACGATGGAGATAAATTTGATTGTAAAAGTCAGTAATGTCACACAATAAAACATATCCTTCTTGATAGGATATGGCTAAATTTTCAGACTTTTCAATATAATTTGACCAACCATCGCTGTCTTTATCAAAGAAAGAACCCTTGACACTAGTTTCTATACGATATGAACAGGCAATACGTTCAGTTGCGGGAATCCGATACTCTTCTATTATTTGACTAACTTCATAAACAAGAGCTGTATAAATAATTGCGTCTATAGGGTCAAGTTGATGGACAACACGAAAAGTACCGCTTGCTTTAAATGCCAGAGAGGAAAAAGGCGTTTTTGGAGCGTATGTTAATAGATCAAGCCCTTGAATATAACTTTTAACTTCTGACCAGTAGTGAGCTATCGCTTCATACTCGAATAGTTTGGGGTAGAAATCACTATCGTAATATTTAGTTAGATGCTTAAGTGCCCACTCAAGAGAAGTTTCTTCGAGCTTCATAATGACTAGATTATTAATATTTTACAAAATTAATATAACTGCTTAAAAACAAGCTTCAATCCTTATCAAGGAGTATTCACAGCCTGTTAAAGTTGCGCTCATCCATTCATCACTATACCCAAAATACTGTTTAACACATAACCTTAAGGAAACTTAACTTAACACTACAAGAGATAGCCTTACGGTACTGCCAAAGCCGCAAATTTGATTACCATAACTATAGATTCACTGTCAAATTTACTAGGTAACACCCTGACTTTCCAAATTAGTCTGCATATATGCTGGATAACATCTAGTCTTAAGGTATTAAACAGAAAACTCACAGAATAAGTCTGGGAACTTGGGGTGTTATCTGTCATATTTGATAGTTAAGCCTGAAGATCGGGGCACTTATCCGTCAAAAGTGCTGGATAACATAACATACCGATACCTGAGTTGTCGATCAGACTTCTCTTCGGTAGTGAACAATTTCTCTTGATTGTAGGGCGATCGCTAATCCAGTAAAAGCACGATCGCCCATCGGAATTCGTCACTCGGTTCATTGCTAACTTCAAGCGTGCGATCGCTCTCACTCATGCACCGATCCATCGGGCATGATTGCTCCCTGCAACTCTGCATCCGTCAGCACAGCGCCTGTCAAATCAGCATCTCTCAAATTTGCCTTGTGTAGAATCGCACCCGTGAGATCGGCATAACTCAAGTCAGCTCCTCGCAAGTTGGCTGCGCTCAAATCGGTTGATTTCATTCCTTGTTGTGGCGTTCGATTTAAATGAGCGCGGCAAAGCTTTGCACCATTTAGATTTGCCCTATATAAAACAGCTCCACTTAAATTGGCGTAGCATAGGTCTGCATCGCTTAAAATCGCATGACTCAGATCCGTCGCTTGGTCGGACGTAGGACGCAAATTGGCGTCAAACAAATTGGCACGAAATAATCTGGCGCGGACTAAATTCGCACCTCCTAAGGTTGCTTTACTCAAGTTCGCTCGCTCCAGATTGGCGTAACTCAGCTCGGCACCACTCAAGTCTGCCTCTCGTAGAATGGCTCGATCCAAATCAGCTTCGCTCAAATCAGTTCCGCACAAGAGCGCTTCGCTGAGGTCTGCCTCCCGGAAGCTGGCTCGGCTAAAGTCCGTTTTACCCAATCGCGCTTGCCGTAAATCTGCCTGATTGAAGTTCACACCATGAAAGTGAGCATTCTGCAAATCAACCTCTCGCAGGTTGACCCTTTGAAAGCTTCGTTTGCCTTCGGCATACCGATTCAGGATCTCTTCAATAGTCATCTCTGTTGCCTTTAAGTGTTGCAACTGTAGGGGGTTCTCTTGAAAAGAGGTTCGCTCAGCCATCACCGTTCAAGCTAGGTATTATTCCCCAGTCTCATTATAGAAACGCAGTTTGAGGAACTTGTCAGGAAATGCGATCGCTAAAAGAGATCCCGCCACAGGCAGGTACGCACCCGATTCGATCTCAACACGTTCCGGTTAACTCCGCCATCACCTCAGCGACAGACATAATTCGGTCTGCGCGTCCGGCGTATGCTCCGAAAAAGATTAAGCCGTTCTCTATATCTCTATCCGCTGCCTTGGCGAGTGCCTGAATGATGCAATAGGTTTTTCGGCTAACCCGACACAGGCAGCTTTCTAAACACTTAGCCATGCATTGTCGTTCTAAATCTGGGGATGCAGCGGCAGCGATGCCTCTTCTAATTGATGGATGGCAGCCAATGCTGATGGTGTAAGAAATGTCATCGGATAGTCACCAAAACGTCACATTCGCTGAGTAGGCTGATAGTAAGAACTGCAAAGTTCTACTCCTCACACCATAAAATACAGCCCTCTCGTTCAACAGCAAGAGGGCTTTTTCTTTAATGACAGCAGTTCCAGATCGTCGTCAAGCAATTGTCATCACAATTACTTGAATAAATCTTTGGGTGAAAATTGCGATCGCAAGAATAACTGCGTAATGTAACAAGTGTTTCCTTGCCGCCAAACTCCGATACCCGTCTCGGCGTATTCGGCTTGCAAAATATTTGCGCGATGTCCGGGACTATTCATCCATCCCTCAACAGCTAACGGTACGGGTTGGGGAGCATTCACACTTTTAAACAAATTTTCCCCGACCATCCAGTAGGAGATTCCCCCCGCACGAACCCGTTTAGTCAAAGTGCTGCCGTCTGGACTATCGTGGCTGAAGAAGTTCTCACGAGCCATCTTCTGACTGTAATTGCGAGCAACCCGTGCTAATTTTTCGTTGTTTTGAAGTGGATTTAAGCCATTCTTTTGGCGGACTTCATTGATCCGCTGACGGACAGAAGCTTCCATCTGGGCACTGGTGGGGGATTGAGCGGCGCTGTTAGGCAATTTCGGCGCTTCGGGTACATCCTGTCCAGGCAATTGCCGCAATAACTCTGCGGCAGGTTCGCACCCCACCAATCCTAGAGCCATCGGTATCCAGAATATCCAAGCTATCCTTGGTCGTCGCTGACGCCTGATGGTTGCCTTTAAATTTTGCGCGGGTATGCTTCTGCTGGTTGCTGTTTTAGTTTGTTGAATTTGAATCAATCGAAAAATCCTTTTGTGATTCATCGCTGCTGGCATCAGCCATCATGTTGAGCTAGTATTCTCAGCTTAGCGAGAACCGAGATGGCTGTGCTGGACGACAATCGGCACATTCGACTTTGTTTGCGATCGCTGTCACTTTCTAGTCACATTTGTTACTAACACTAAAGAAAACAGAATCTATGCAAGAAACTAATCTCCTTTGGTTTTTTGTCTGCAAAAGATAGACTTCTTGCCTCTAAAGGAGCCAACAAAATGACAGCAACAGCGAAAGAGAAATCAGTGGGAAATCAGTGGCATCATCTACCTGTGGGAGAAGTTGCTCAGAATTTAGACAGCAACATAGAAACAGGTTTGACATCCGCTGAAGTAACAAAGCGACAGGAACGTTTTGGAGCAAACGAACTCAAGGGTAAAGCCGGAAAAAGTCCCTTAGTGCGATTTCTCCAGCAATTTAACCAACCGCTCCTGTATATCTTGTTAATTGCTGGTGCAGTCAAGGCATTTCTAGGGGAATGGGTGAATGCGTGGGTAATTTGGGGCGTGACGCTAATTAACGCCATTATCGGATTTGTCCAAGAATCAAAAGCCGAAAGCGCGATCGCTGCCTTAGCTTCTTCTGTCCAAACAGATGCAAATGTACTGCGCGAGGGTCAAAAAGTACAAGTTCCTTCGACTGAGTTAGTACCGGGCGATCTCGTACTCCTCACTTCTGGAGACAAAGTACCCGCCGATTTGCGACTGGTGAAGGTGCGTAACTTGCAAGTGAACGAATCTGCACTTACCGGCGAGTCCGTTGCAGTGCAAAAAGAGGGGGGAACGGAAGCCCCGCTTCTGCACCTAAACGCACCCTTGGCGGAGCGAACCAATATGGCTTATGCTGGCAGCTTCGTGACCTTTGGTACTGCCAGCGGCGTTGTGGTGGCAATTGGGGAAGCGACTCAAACCGGGCGAATCTCCCAGTTAATGGATCGGGGAAGCAGCCTGACAACCCCCTTAACTCGCAAATTTGACAAATTCAGTCGAAAGTTGCTGTACGTCATTCTAGGAGTCGCCGCGCTGACGTTTGCAGTGGGATGGGGGTACGGCAATTCCTGGGTAAAAATGTTTGAAGCTGCCGTAGCCTTAGCAGTGAGTGCGATTCCCGAAGGATTACCCGCCGTTGTGACGGTGACGTTGGCGATTGGCGTTTCCCGCATGGCTCGTCGTCATGCTATTGTCCGCAAGTTGCCAGCCGTTGAAACTCTGGGTGGTGCCACAGTCATTTGTTCTGACAAAACCGGCACCTTGACTGAAAACCAGATGACGGTACAAGCCATTTATGCCGGAGGTCAGCACTATACAGCCAGCGGTAGCGGCTACAATCCGGCAGGGGAAATCCTGTTAGAAGAAAAGCCGATTAACCTGAACAATTTCCCCGTTCTTCTAGAGTGTTTAAAAGCCGGATTGTTATGCAATGACTCTCACCTGGAAGTCAAGGACGAGCAATGGGTTGTGATTGGCGATCCGACAGAGGGAGCGTTAATTGCTGTTGCCAATAAAGTGGGATTAAAGCAGTCAAACTTAGAGCGAGAAATGCCTAGGCTGGATGTTATTCCGTTTGAGTCTGAATTTCAGTACATGGCAACGTTGCATGAAGGTAAAAGCGATGGGGACGGGCGGGGAAACCCCGGTACGACGATTTACGTGAAGGGTTCGGTGGAGGCAATTCTCCAGCGCTGTCAGCAGATGCTAGATGCTGATGGGAGTTTGATCCCTGTGGATGGACAAACGGTGCATCGGGAAGTCGATGCAATGGCAGAACAGGGGCTACGGGTGTTGGCGTTGGCGAAGAAGCCCGTGTCAGCCGAGCAACAATCAGTAGATCATGGTGATATTGCAAAGAATCTGATTTTTATCGGATTGCAGGGCATGATCGATCCGCCGCGAAAAGAAGCGATCGCTGCCGTGCAAGCCTGTCAGGAAGCGGGGATTCAAGTCAAAATGATTACGGGCGATCATGCTGTCACCGCCGCAGCGATCGCTTCTCGCATGGAATTGAAAAGGCATGGGGAAGTTCTGGCCTTTACCGGGCAAGAACTTGCTCAAATGAATGAACAAGAACTGGCAACAGCGGTAGAAGATGGAGTCGTGTTTGCCCGTGTTGCACCGGAACAGAAACTCCGTCTTGTCGAAGCTTTACAACTTAAAGGCGAAGTTGTCGCGATGACGGGGGATGGGGTTAACGATGCGCCTGCACTCAAGCAAGCAGATATTGGGATTGCAATGGGAGGTGCGGGTACTGAGGTGGCAAAAGAAGCCGCCGATATGATTTTGACCGATGATAACTTTGCCTCGATAGAAGCGGCTGTTGAGGAAGGTCGTACCGTTTACCGAAATCTCCTGAAAGCGATCGCCTTCATTCTCCCCGTTAATGGTGGCGAATCGATGACGATTTTGATTAGCGTGTTACTCGCTAGAGAATTGCCCATCTTATCTTTACAAGTTCTCTGGCTCAATATGGTTAATTCTATTGCCATGACCGTCCCCTTAGCCTTTGAGCCTAAATCTCAGCAGGTGATGCAACAGCCTCCACGCAACCCGAATGAACCCTTGCTTTCTGGCAGTCTGTTAAAGCGGATCTTAGTAATTTCTGCTTTTAACTGGATTGTAATTTTTGGCGTATTTGAATGGATGAAACAAACAACCGGGAATATTGATTTAGCCCGCACAATGGCAATCCAGGCTTTAGTGGTCGGGAGAATCTTTTATCTTTTAAGCATTAGCCACTTTGGAAATGCTGTCATCGCCAAAATTCGTGGCATCGGACGCATTCGCAATTCCCCAGCCCTGGCAATTGGGATTGCCTGCACTTTGCTTTTGCAAGTAATCTTCAGTCAGTGGAGCCTAATGAATGGCTTATTCTCCACAACACCACTGAACTTAAATCAATGGCTCATTTGCCTGTTGGTGGGGTTGCCAATGATTGCAGTAGCCGCCTTCGTCAATCGCTTTGATCCACAACACTAATCCCATTTTAGATTTTGAGTTGTAGAAGGCTTGCGGTTATCGCATCTGTTGTCAGTAGCTATCCGATTCTGGCTGCAAGGCTGAAGACATGGCTTGTTGTTTAAGCGCGTAGACCCGTCCAAATTCTGTGCTTCTGGTTGCTGATTCCAAACAACCCAAACTTACTTACAGTTTCTATGCAGCTTAACGTCTTCTTGAAGATACATTTTGTCAGCACTCAGCGCTTTGGATTTCACTGGAAAATAGGGCTGTCAGGATGGAGTCTCCTCGCCCATGCGGGTACTGACTCTTTTGATGCGATCGCGCACCGTTATCCTCGGTTAAGTGGAGAGAAGGGGAGAGAACTGCCGATCCAAGTATGCGAGCGCCTTTTGCCCCTACATCATCCTCAATATTGCGTTTTGTAATACTTTTATGGCTCTTTTCCAGATCAAATTCTAAAATGCTATCATCTCAAATGAGAGTTGATTCGGTTGCAAGGTTTTGTTTTTATTGACTGGCTTTTTCGTCTTGGTCTTAACAGACTCCTCTCCGAAATCTAAATCTCCACGTTCCTATGATTTTGGAGTCGATCTATGTCTATTTATGTAGGTAATTTGTCCTACGACGTTACCGAAGCCGATTTAACCGGCGTTTTTGCAGAATATGGTTCTGTAAAGCGGGTTCAGCTACCCACTGACCGCGAAACAGGTCGTCCGCGCGGCTTTGGTTTTGTGGAAATGTCTACCGAGGCTGAAGAAACAGCTGCCATTGAAGCCCTGGATGGTGCTGAATGGATGGGTCGTGACATGAAAGTGAATAAAGCCAAGCCCCGCGAAGACAGAAGTTCGTCCGATGGTGGCGGTCGCAGAAACAACAGTTTCTCTCGTCGCTACTAAAACATAAAGAAGAAGCCCCCATTTCTGGGGGCTTTTTTATTGGTCGCTGGAGTGCGATCGCGCTCCCTTCGCGCCCCCTTCGCACTCCAGACAGGTGGAGAGTTTAAGGTCTGGGGGGATTACCACACTGCGGGCTAGGATTATTTAAACATAGCCAAATTCCTGGCATGAGGTCGGTGTTGTTGTTGTTCATAGTACTTGTGGTTGAAGGACTAGCTGCGGGGCTAGCTTCAGGACTGGCTTCAGGACTAGCTTCAGGACTGGCTTCAGGGCTAGCTTCGGGACTGGCTTCGGGACTGGCTTCAGGACTGGCTTCGGGACTATCTTCGGGACTATCTTCGGGGCTGGCTGGCGCATCTTGAGCGAATAACTCTTGGCTACTCACAGTTAAATCAGCTTGCTCGGAGCCACTACCAGCATTGGAGTGATTATTAGGACTATTAATTAGTGCAGTAGCTGGAAAACTCAGCAAAATTCCAGCACTCACAACCAACATCATGCCAACTCGCGTTTTAATTTGAGTTTTAAGATCTTTATTCATCGGTATCTACTTGGTTTCTCCTAAAATCGGGATGCACTTGATTAAAACTCATTCCTCTGTAATCGTCTTCCTACTTCCGATAGAAGTAGAAGTAAAGTATACTCAATGCTTAAGTAGTGGGCACTCCTTAATAAGATTTGACGAGAGCTAAACCACCAAAATTAGTATTTGTTGTTTTTTTTGCTGCTAAAGTCAAGCTAAAATTATTATTTTTCAAGGAGCAGTATTGGGGCAGTCCCTACGTTAAAAAAATTCTTTTTCGAGAGTTGGTATCGCGGTTCTCGCTAAGTATGCGCTCCACATTGAACCTCAAACCCACTCGGCTTTCGGAGAGAAGCCGGAGGGGGGTTAAACTGTACTGCTCCAAACGAAAATTGCTATATAGTTTTCTATGCAAGTAGGGAATCGGAAAGTTACGTAGAAGCGAGAAAATATTTAAAAGTAGATTAACTGGATTTCGGTAGCGTTGATAACAAATTGCCAAAACAAATTGCCAAAGTGAGCTGTCATGATGAGCAGAGCGACGAATGCACTCTTCTGAAAGCAAGTAGAGATTAATCCATTGCCGCTAGCACCGCCTTGGGTGCTAATTTATCTTTAAACCAAACAATTCTTGCCGGTACATCGTTCAGTTTAACACCGGCTTTCTCCAAATTTAGCCGCTCAGAAATCGCTAAAATTAAGTTCTCGCATTCAGCGCGACGCACCTGAGAAAACTTCTTTTGCAAGTATTCGGGACGCCAGTAGCCGACTATTTCGAGTAAGAACGTGCGACCATCAGGATGCACGAGGCGAAAGTCAGGAATCATGACACTGCCTGGAATGGGGATAAGGTCAACTTCTCTTTCTAATACCCATTCACTTTTCAGCGCGTCCCAGCGGTCGGCAAAGGACGCCTCTAACATACTGTCATAAGGCTTGCCAGGTGGATAGTGGGACACCAAACCACATTCAGAATTCAGCGTAAAGCGTCCGGTTTTCCAGTTGCCAGTGAAGGCATCGCGGTTTTGCAGCGTGGCGCTGAGACTCCATTTAGTGACGTGGAGTAAAGCTGGGAGGAGTTTAGCGATCGCTAACCCATAGCGCGTACTCGGCTTAAATAAACTGGTAGGGCCATCCACTGTTATCGTGAAGCCATGATCCGCATCGCCTTCAATATATGCCATCAATTGAAATAATTTGAGATAGCGGAATAACAGCTTATATTCGCCCGGAACGTTGCGGTGAGCATTCAGGGTAATTTGACTCGCACGATAGAAGACACCCTGCACCTGGGATAAATTGTAGCGGTGCAACAAATTTTCGGGCGTGGGAGTGTCAAACTGGGTGAGGATGCGATTCTCGGCTAAATCCGCGTAAAGTCCCATGCGAATTTGACTTGCCAGCACTTCTCGATCGAGTTCCTGGCTAAGTTTGTCAGCTAATAAGCTTAGTGTCTGCGCCGAGGCTTGGGGGCTGGGAACAGATTGAGCCGCCAGCGCAAAGACTCGTTCCCGCAATTCTTGCGGTTCCAAGGGACTGACGATTTCAAACGTACACAAACTGCTTTTGAGAATGTGGGCAAGTCCTCGCTTCAGGCGATAATCTGGACTATCTCCTTCTAACTCCAGCAACTGGCGATCGAGTTCTCCCTGCGTACAACCAAGCGCTTCCTGAAAACAGGTAATCAGATCGGATGCAATCCCCAAATTCTGAGCATCAATATTTAAGCGCTTCGGGACTATTGTTTCGCCATTTTGACGATGGATTAAAAGGTCGGTAGGTAACATTTGGATTTAGATAATTGCTAATTGCTAATTGCTAATTGCTAATCGCTAATGGGTGGTTCATCCTCCTCTCCCCATTTTGCCGGTGACTCCGCTGCTCGCTTAGCGACATTAGAATTTACCCCATAAATCGGTTTCGACGGCAAAATCTCCAATTGTTTACCTTTCTTCTCCTCTCTTTCTTCGCGTTCTCTGCGCCTTGGCGGTTCGTTTTTCTTATCTCCCCGCCGCCGTTGGGATGTACCTTCCTCGCTGGTATTTTCCGCCACTACCTCATAGAGAATAGCGCGTTTATTTTTATCCTGACTTTTCCGCAAAACCCGCCCCATGCGCTGAATAAACTCACGCTGCGAACCTGTGCCGGATAAGATAATTGCGATGCTAGCGGCGGGGACATCCACCCCTTCATTCAGGACGTGGGAAGCGATCAGAGTTTTGTATTCTCCCTCCCGAAACCGAGTTAATATCTCGTGGCGTTCCTTCACCGGCGTTTGATGGGTAATCGCTGGGATTAAGAAATCTTGGGAAATGCGATAAACGGTAGCGTTATCAGCCGTAAAAATCAGAATTCGTTCTGGGTGATGTTCGGCAATCAAATTGGCGAGAATTCGTAGTTTGCCGTCTGTCCCCAAGGCGATATCTTTCGCTTCCCGGTGGGCTAGCATCGCCCGACGTCCCGCTGGCGAACCAGCACTTCTCATCACAAACTGCTGCCAACCTTGTATGCTACCCAGAGAAATATTTGATTCTCGCAAAAAGTTGTTGCGGAGTTGAATTAACTCGTTATAGCGATCGCGCTCTAATTGCGATAACTTGACTTTAATCTGCACGATCTCATGCTCAGCAAGTGCCGAACCAGAAAGTTCCTCTGCCGTTTTGCGGTAAACTTCGGAACCAATGAGAAGATTTAGATCGGCGTGTTTGCCGTCAGAACGCTCTGGAGTGGCACTAAGTCCCAGTCGGTAGGGAGCGATCGCATATTCGGCAATCACCCGATTAAAATCAGTCGGTAAGTGGTGACACTCATCAAACACGAGCATGGCATAGCGATTGCCCAAGTTTTCGGCATGAATTGCCGCACTGTCGTAAGTGGCAACCAGAATTGCTGTTCTATCCCGCGAACCCCCTCCCAGCAACCCCACCTCTGCATCCGGAAAAGCTGCCGTCAAGTGGGCATACCACTGGTGCATCAAATCCAGTGTCGGCACCACAATTAACGTACTGCGCGGCGTCGCCTGCATCGCCAGTTGAGCCAGATACGTCTTCCCAGCCGCCGTAGGCAGCACCACTACTCCCTGACGTCCCGCTTGCTTCCAAGCCATTAGCGCCTCGGTTTGATGCGGGTAGGGTTCCATTTCCATGCTGGCGACGAGTTCCAGCGCTTGAAAACCCTTCGCCTCATCGATAAAATTTGTTTCTTCCGCTTGTAGTGCTTCTACCAGTTGACGATAGTGCATCGCCGGAATGCGGAACTTTTCCACGCGATCGTCCCAAGTCGCATATTCCACCCAAGCTTTGCCCCTAGGAGGCGGATGCAATATTAAAGTGCCACGATCAAAAGATAAAGTAGGGCTACGAGCCATTATTTTTTTAAATTCTTAATCCCCCGATAATTTTAGGAGACTTAATGCACAATGCGATTGAACCCTTGCAGTAATTGGAGCTTTCCCTAATTAAGGGATGAATGCATCGGGGGTAGTAAATAGACTCTCCCAACCTCACAACCCAACCGCGCAAAATTGTTACAGTATGGTGCAATCTTGTGCAACAGCGTAATTGGAGCTGATTTTTGTGTTTAACACTGGCATCATCAGTATTTTGCAATATAGAGGCGCTAAATCTTGACATCTGGCTATGATACGGATCGAGGAGCCATTAGGGTAGATGTGCGAACCAGCGAACTGACAAGTCAGCGCAACGCGATCGCGCTGGTGCGGGAGATTCGTTTTTCATTTTTTACATTAAGAATCGGTGTTGGCATTAGTGCGAAGCGCTCCAAATGCCGAACCCGCCAGGAGAACAGAATATGTTAAAAAAAATCAACCCTCGATTACGGCGCTACGGTGTTGCTGTACTCGCCGTTGCTAGCGCTGGGGTACTGACGCTGTGGTTATTGCCGCACATTCAGCCGCACATTTCCCCACTTTTTTTTGCTGCCGTAATGTTGAGTTCCTGGTACGGCGGCTCGAAACCGGGACTGTTAGCTACTGTTTTGTCTACTTTAACGATTTCTTATTTTTTTATCCCGCCGTTCCATTCAGTTTTGTTTGGTGGAGGGGACATCCTGCGAGTGGCGGTGTTTGGGTTGGTGGCATTATTTATTAGTTGGCTCAGCGCGGAATTAAAAGCTGCCAAGCATCGATCCGAGAAGAACATATTAAAAGTACGAGCCAGCGAGGAGCGGTATCGTAGCATCGTCGAGACGGCTAACGAGGGCATCTGGTTATTGGATGCCCAAATGCGAATAGAGTACGTCAATCAACGGTTAGCCGAGATGTTCGGTTACGGTGTAGAAGAGATGCTCGGTCGTCCAATTTTTGACTTCATGGATGAAGAGGCTCGCATTCAGTTAGAGCAATCTTTGGAGCGAGGAAAACAGGGTATCAACGAGCAGTTTGACTTCCGTTACCGCCGCAAAGACGGTTCGACGCTTTGGGCAATTGTCTCCACAAATCTTATTTTTAATGAAGGCGGTGTCAGCGACGCGAAAGGTGAAGCGATGCCGAAAGCGATCGCGATGTTAACTGATGTCACCGAGCGCAAAGCCGCTGAGGAAGAATTAAAACGATATCAACTTCTTTCTCAACACAGTCGTGACATTGTTTTATATATTCAGATTGATGGTCAAATTATTGAAGCAAACCAAGCTGCTGTTAAAGCTTATGGTTACTCTAAATCAGAGTTGATCTCCCTGAAAATTAACGATTTACGAGCGCCACAAACTCGGGATTTAATCGCTCAGCAAATTGAACAAGCAGACAAAGAAGGGATTTTGTTTGAAACCATTCACTACCGGAAAGACGGGAGTTCTTTTCCGGTAGAAGTGAGTGCCCAAAGCTTAGGAATTGGCAATAAAAAAATAGTTTTAAGTATTATTCGAGACATTACTGAGCGCAAGCAAGCTGAAGCCTTGTTGCGGAACAGCGAAGAACGCTACCGCGCTTTTATTGAGCGGAGTTCAGAAGGAATTTGGCGATTTGAACTTGAGCAACCGATTCCCATAGAAGTGACAGAAGATGAGCAGATTCAGCGTTTTTACCAACATGGATACTTAGCTGAATGCAATCGGGTCATGGCTCAAATGTATGGGTTTAGTAGTGTAGAAGAAATTATTGGGGTAAGATTAGAAGATTTTTTAATTCCCTCGGAGCCACATAATATTGAATATTTGCGGGCGTTTATTCAGTCTGGCTACCGACTCAGCGATGCAGAATCCTATGAGGTGGATAAAGAAGGAAATCCCAAATATTTCTTAAATAACCTCGTAGGAATTGTGGAAAATGGTTTTTTAGTACGAGCGTGGGGAACTCAACAGGACATTAGCGAAAGCCTGCGGCACGCTACGCTACGCAAACAAGCGGAAGAAAAATCTCGGCAACTTGCAAACGAGCTTCAAGAACAAGCCAGTACGCTGGATGCAATTCTTTCGGCATCTGTCGATCACATTTACATCTTCGATCGTGAAGGCCGCTACCAATATGTAAGCGCTGGCGGTGCCCAAGTGGTGGGATTCCAGCCAAGCGAGCTGGTAGGCAAAACTTGGCGAGATATCGGCTTGCCAGAAGAAATTATGAGCCGATTTGATGCTCACAGAGAAGAAGTCATCTCTACCGGAGAACCGATCAGAAATGAGAACGAGTTCTTAGGTGCTAGCGGCTTACAACACTACGAATATATCGTCGCCCCCCTGCACAATCAGGATAAAAGCATCAAGGGGATCGTGGTTATTTCCCGCGACATCACCCAGCGCAAGCAAGCTGAAGAGGCTCTGCGAGAAAGTGAAGTACGGGCGAGACGCTTGATTGACTCAAATATTATCGGGGTCATCATTGCGGACTTTTCTGGCAATATCCTGGAGGCAAACGATGTCTTTTGTAACATCGTCGGTTATACACAGGAGGAAGTGCTATCCGGAAAAGCGAACTGGGCGGAAATGACGCCGCCAGAATATCGGCATTTAGATGTGCAGGCGATGGAGGAGATGCAGCAGACAGGCACCCATACGCCTTTCGAGAAAGAATACATCCGCCAAGACGGCACCAGGGTTCCCGTCCTAGTGGGGACAGGCTATCTGGGCGGAGCGAACAAAATCGGAGTGGGTTTTGCGATTGACTTAAGCGAAAGCCTGCGGCACGCTACGCTACGCAAACGCGCTGAGCAGGAATTGCGAATATCAGAAGCTCGCTTCCGAGCTTTGGTAGATCAGTCCCCGTTGAGTACGCAAATTATGGCTCTCGACGGTCGGATTCTTCAGGTCAACCAGGCTTGGGAGAAACTTTGGGGAATCACGCTTGACCAACTTTCGGAATACAACCTGTTGCAGGATGAGCAATTAGTCGCTAAAGGCATCATGCCATACATTCAAAAGGCATTTGCTGGCGAGGCGACAGCCATGCCACCCATCATCTACTATGTTTCGGAGCTAGGAGATTTCCACAAGCAAGAACGCTGGACGCAGGCTTTCATCTATCCCGTCAAAGATGAAACCGGAAATATTCGCGAAGTGGTTTTGGTACACGAAGATATTACAGAGCGCGTCCGAGCCGAGGAAGCACTTCGAGAAAGCGAAGAACGATTCCGAAAATTTTTTGAAGAGGCACCCATTGGCATCTCCGTGGTTGACATAAACGGTCGCTTGGTCAAAATGAATAAAACCTACTGTGAGATGTTGGGATACCCAGAGCAAGAACTCAGTCAATTGACCTTTACAGAGATTACCCACCCCGAAGATGTTGAAAAAGATTGGCGCTATACAGAGCAATTATTCACAGGTGAACTAACTCGCTATCAAGTAGAAAAACGTTATATCAAGAAAAATGGGGAAATTTTATGGATTAATCTTACAGCTACGGCAATTTACGATCGAGAAGGGAACCCCTGCTATGGATTGGGCATGGTTGAAGACATCAGCGAACGGAAGCGAGCTGAAAAAGCGCTGCAAGCAACGAACCAAACTCTTGACAGCCTGATTCAAGCTTGTCCCCTGGGGATTACAGTTCTCAGTATTGATGATGGAACGGTAAAACTGTGGAATCCAGCAGATGAGCGGATCTTCGGCTGGAGCGAACAAGAGGTAGTCGGCTGTTTTCTTCCTAGCATCCTAGAAGATAAACGAGACGAGTTTATAGCACAACTTGATGCTATCGAGCAAGGCGGAACATTAACGGCTATAGAAACACGTCGCCGAAAGAAGGACGGTTCACTGGTTGATATCAGTGTCTGGGCGTGTCCGGTGCGTGACGCTCAGGGAAATCTTAGCTGTATGTCCATTGTTGCCGATATTAGCGATCGCAAGCAGTTAGAGCAAGAACGCAACCAACTTTTGCTCAACGAACAACAACGGGCGACCCAACTTCGAGGCTTGGCGGATGCTGCTTTAGCCATCAACTCTACACTCTCGATTGATGAGCGGTTGCAAGCGATCGCTGACCAAGCGCGTACCATCATCGGTGCCCACCAGTCACACGCCAAACTAAGTTTTAATCAAGACTGGGCGCAGTCTCTCAACGCCATCTCTGTGTCAGACAAATATGCAGCTTGGCGCGAATCCCCTGAAAAAATTGATGTGACGACGAGCATCTACTCGCTTGTCTGCCAAAGGAACCGCCCGATGCGGATGACGCAAGCTGAGCTGGAGGCACATCCGGCTTGGAAAGAATTTGACAAAACTGTTGATAATCTACCGATGCGAGGCTGGCTAGCTGCACCCCTGACGGGACACAACGGGAAAAATATCGGTTTGATTCAACTGTCGGATAAATATGAGGGTGACTTCACCGAACAAGATGAAGCCATCTTCGTCCAACTGGCACAGATGGCTTCCGTCGCGGTTGAGAATGCACGCCTTTACCGGGAAGCCCAAGAAGCAAACCGCACCAAAGATGAGTTTTTAGCGACCCTTTCCCACGAACTGCGAACGCCTCTCAACGCCATGCTGGGATGGACTCAACTCCTGCGTACCCGGAAGTTTGACGCCGCCACTGCCGCCCGCGCCCTGGAAACCATCGACCGCAATACCAGGTCACTGTCTCAATTGATTGAGGATGTTCTAGATGTCTCGCGGATTATTACCGGCAAGTTGCGCCTAAATGTGCGTCCCATCGAACTTGTACCCGTGATTGAGGCGGCTATCGATACGGTGCTACCCGCAGCAGAAGCGAAAAACATTCAAATTGACTCTAGATGCGATCGCTCAGTCGGACTCATTTTGGGCGATTCCGCTCGTTTGCAGCAAGTCGTCTGGAATCTGCTTTCTAACGCCGTCAAGTTCACCCCCAAGGGAGGGCGGATCGAGGTACAACTTTCTGTAGGCAGGGGGAATGGGAACGAACAATTCCCGATTCCCAACTATGCCGAAATCAGAGTAACTGACACGGGACAAGGGATTAGTGCCGACTTTCTCCCTTATGTATTTGAACGCTTCCGTCAAGCCGATGGTACAACGACGCGATCGCATGGCGGACTCGGACTTGGACTCGCGATCGTGCGCCACCTCGTAGAATTGCAAGGGGGAACCGTCCGCGCCCAAAGCCCCGGAATTGGCTTAGGCGCAACCTTTATTGTGAATTTACCGCTCCGAAGGGAGGAAGCAGAAAACCGGAAAGATGAATTAGATTCTCACCTTCCTCCTTCCGCCGCCGACTTCGCTTCCTGTGCCGTAACGCTGGATGGCTTGCGAGTGCTAATTGTGGATGATGAACCCGACGCCCGCGAAGTGCTAACTGCCATCTTGGAGCAATACCACGCCCAAGTCACCGCTGTGACGAGTGCCCGCGAAGCACTGGAAGCCCTCCACCGCTTGCAGCCGGATATCTTGGTAAGCGATATTGGGATGCCGGGAGAAGATGGCTACGACCTGATTCGTAAAGTCAGGGCGCTGGATACACAAGGTAGAAAAATTCCGGCTGTAGCGCTGACCGCCTACGCTAGAGTTGAAGACCGTACAAAGGCGCTCCAAGCAGGTTTCCAGGTAC
This sequence comes from Trichocoleus sp. DQ-A3, assembly GCF_039961975.1. Taxonomy (NCBI): domain Bacteria; kingdom Bacillati; phylum Cyanobacteriota; class Cyanophyceae; order Leptolyngbyales; family Trichocoleusaceae; genus Trichocoleus; species Trichocoleus sp. DQ-A3. The sequence goes on from NZ_JAMPKC010000017.1 coordinate 20,976, forward strand.
ACATTTCTAAGCCAGTCAACCCCGTGGAGTTAGCGACAGCGATCGCTAACCTCACCGGACGCACCCATTCTTAAATGGTGGTCAGGAAAAGGGATTGGTTTAAGAAAAAAAACAATCATCGCCAGTAGTAAGTGATATGTTAGGGGGCAATCGCGATCGCTCTGTTGCGCCACAATAATGCCTATTTCTCTAAGGTCTAAGCGTTTTTCCGCAGCACTGGTGACAGTTCTTGTCTCTGTCTCCGTGTCTTGGTGCGACAAAGCACCCGCAGCATTTGTACAGCCCCTCCGAAGCAAACGGGGGATGGTTGTCTCCGCTCACCGACTGGCAAGTGATGCCGGGTTGAGTATGTTACGTAAGGGAGGCAATGCAGTCGATGCAGCCGTGGCAACTGCTTTTGCCATTTCCGTTGTCGAGCCTTTTTCGGCTGGGATCGGCGGCGGGGGTTTTGCCCTGGTACGCTTGGAGAAAACTGGAGAAATCAAAGCGCTTGACTTCCGCGAACGCGCCCCCCTGAAGGCAACGCGGGATATGTATCTGGATGCAGCAGGGAAAGTGCGTCCCAATGCCAGTGTCAATGGATATTTGTCAGTCGCAGTGCCCGGAACGGTAGCGGGACTGTACGAACTCCATCGCGAGTATGGCAAACTTCCCTGGAAAGAAACGATCGCACCGGCGATTCGTTTTGCCAACGAAGGCTCTACGATTAACCCTACCTCGCGTTTTGCCCAAGTTGCGGGAAACCGTAAGGATGCCATTCTCAATAATCCCGCAGCCCGACAAATTTTTGCGCCGAACGGCACTTTGTTTGCACCGGGAGAGAAGCTGGTACAAAAAGATTTGGCCAAAACCTTACAAGCGATCGCCCTCAATCCTCAAGACTTCTATACTGGCGACATTGCCCGCGCGATCGCGAGCGATATGGCAAAAAATGGGGGTTTGATTTCCCTTGATGACCTAAAATCTTATAAAACGGCTTGGCGTGCCCCCGTCTGCGGCAATTTCCGCGCTGCTCGGATTTGCTCGATGCCGCCGCCTTCGTCAGGAGGCGTTCACCTGCTGCAAATCTTAAATATTATTGGGGAAACTGACTTAAAATCCAAAGGATGGCACCACCCAGACTCCCTGCATTTGATGGTGGAAGCAATGCGGATCGCTTATGCGGATCGGGCTGTACATTTGGGCGATCCGGCTTTTGTAAAAGTCCCGGTTAACGCTCTGATCGATCCGGCATACGCCGCCAAAAGACGCCAGGAAATTAGTCTAGAACGGGCACGAGCTTCCACTGAGGTAAAGGCAGGGAATCAGGAGACGCTACAGGGCTTTGGCAAGCCCAAGGAATCGCAAGATACGTCTCATTTAACGGTAGTCGATGAGGAGCGCAATACTGTCAGCCTCACGTTCACGATTAACTACGGGTTTGGATCGGGTGTAGTGGTGCCGGGAACGGGAATTCTGCTAAATGACGAGATGGACGATTTTGCCGCTGCGCCGGGAGTCCCCAACGTTTTTGGATTAGTGGGCGGTGAAGCGAATGCGATCGCTCCCGGCAAAATTCCCCTCTCCAGTATGACCCCAACGATCGTCACCGAAAATGGCAAGCTGCGGATGGCTGTCGGTGCGCCTGGAGGTAGCACGATCATTACTACCGTGATGCAAGTTGTCCTCAACGTCCTGGAATACGGCAGGGATGCCGGTGCCGCCGTTTCTGCCCCCCGCATCCATCATCAATGGCTTCCTGACAAGCTGAACGTGGAACCTTACGGTTTAGACGCTGCCACGCTTGCAGAACTGAGTCGTCGAGGGCACAAAATCGAAGAGCGATCGCCTTGGGGAAATGCGAACGCGATCGTCGTTACTCCTGATGGCTTATTAGAAGGGGCTGCCGATCCTCGCGGCGAAGGTGCCCCAAGCGGTTATTAGAGAGGGCTGAGGGAAGAGGACTGAGGGCTGAGGACTGAGGACTGAGGACTGAGGGCTGAGAGAAAAAGAGTGAGGGCTGAGGAGTCAGGGAAGAGGGCTCAGGGAAGAGGATTGATTTCAACCGCCCTCAGCTAGATGTGAGAAGCTTTCCTTAAAGAGCGGGAGTGTCAATTGTTATTGCCCAAAAATTGCACTAAAGGTTGAAAAGTTGAGACGAGTTCGGGACGACTCACGACTAAAGTCGGGAAAGAAATACTGCCATAATTTACTCCTTTTTGCAAAGGAAACACGGGTTTTGAATTTAGCGGTATCCAAACCCCACCCGCCGCCTGCAAAATTGCCCAGACTGCTGCAATATCCCAAACTTTGGGGGTAGATTCAACCCCGCCCAAGCTGGTACCGGAAGCAACTGCCAGGAAATTGTAGGTAGTGACGCCCAGCATCCGGATTTTGCAGGGGAAAGGTTTCTGCAAAATAGAGGTACTTCTGGCACACACGCAGAAGAAGTGACTATTACTCGGAGCATCTGGACTAGTGTGAATCGGGCGATTATTTAAAAAAGCACCATTGTCACCACCTTCACCGTGCCAAAAACCGTGAAAAGATTGTCTGGTGGGGGGAAAATACACGTACCCGAATACCGGAGTGCCTTGATACAGCAATCCCATTGAAATTCCCCAGATCGGAATTCCCCGCGTAAAATTGGTGGTGCCATCAACCGGATCGATCACCCAGCACCATTCGGAACCGAAAAAAGTATGTTCTGCCTCTTCGCTTAAAACATCGTGAGTCGGGAATGTGCGCGCGATCGCTTCTCGAATTTCTCGATCCGCCCACTTATCTGCCTGCGTTACCAAACTCCCATCTGCTTTATGTTCTGCCTGGATCTGCCCAAAATCTTGCAGCAGTTGCTCACCGAGTCTAACCGTCGTCTCTTGTGCAAAGCTGAGAACCTTCTCCCAAAAATCTGTCATCTGCGTTCGTGGTTCGGGGTTGATGGCTAATGGCAATACAATTCACCATTAGCGATGATCTATTCGCAATTCGTTAGTCTAATTCACCTTCCAGGACAGTTGCGATCGCATTTTTGGCATCTGTGCGAAATTCTGACACATTTACCCGACTGAGGAACCAAACCGCTAGCACCATCCCCACGGCTTGCAGCGCAAATACCAATCCATAAGAGAGTACCGGGTTTGCAAATAGCTGTTTCCCCACATCCAAAACAGCACCTCCCGTCACGGTTGCCAGTGCCCGTGCCATTGCCTGCGCCAATCCCCAAGCACCGATAAACGTACCGGCTGTTTCCGCTGCTGTCAGATCCAGCATTAAGCTAATCGCGCCGGTGGTTGTGACACCAGAGCCAAGCCCAAACAAGAATAACGCACCCTGCAATAACTTTTGATTTTGGCTAAATCCTGACAGGATAATCAACACAAAACAAGCGGCTACTAACAAACAGCCTAGCTTAGCGGTTTTTTGCTTACCTAGGCGCGGCACAATCAAAAAACCAGTGCTGCTAATTCCAATCAGGGTTCCCAGTCCCCAGTAAGCATTCAGCTTGGTTGTTTCCGAAACTGGCATTCGGAAAACCTCGCCCCCATAAGGTTCTAAGACTGCTTCCTGCATAAACAAACTAATCGTCATCACCAGCAAAAACGTAAAAAAGATTCCCGTTTGCCGGTTAGCGGTTAACACTCGCAATGCCTTACCCAAGGTAATGCTATCTTCTCGCTCTACTAAAGTGGAACGAGAGGTATAGCGGGAATATTTTTTCTCGACGCCCACCGTCGCCAGCAATGCCAGACCCACCACGGTCGCCGGTACAATCATAAACAAGCGGTCGATCGAGGCTTGCAATGCTGATAGGGGTGCGTCTGTGCCGACTTGCTTGAGCAAACTGCTGCCGAGAATTGCCCCGATAACAATTCCCACCATCAACATAGACCAGACAATCCCGACGAGTTTAGAACGATTATCTTCATCGGAAACATCCACCAACATCGCGGCAAAGGGAGTCGAACTCATACTCAGCGCCACGCCATAAAACACGAACACAAGTGCCAGCAAACCAGTCCAGCCGTAGGTTTGGGTTGTCCACGACCAACCCCCAGCAGCTTGCACCACATTGCCCAGACGCCACATAACTTGTACGGCGAGGAAGGATGCGATCGCAAACAGTGTTGCACCTATCCACACATAACCCGTGCGGTGATACCCCAATATCGGCTTTGCATCCGACATTTGCCCAAACCACACTCGCACTGGGGCAACAAACTGGTGCATCGCCAAGGCACCCGCTGCAATTGTGGCAGGAATTGCTAACTCCCCAATCATGACTCTGTTGAGGATGCCCAGCGCCAAAACGGACATCATCCCCAATCCCATCTGAAATAAGCCGAGTCGGAACATGGTGAATAAATTCACCTTGGGAGGAAATGACTCGCGGGGTTTCGAGTCTTCTGGTTGCAAATTTGATATATCACCTGTTGCCATCTTTTTTTAAAAGCAAATGAAAGCATCTTTTGCTGTTTTCATTTCACCATACTCATCTGCGACTGTCTGCGACGTTAAACTGAAAAATATAAAGTTTTGTAAAGAGTAGAAATTTTGAGCCTACAAACGATTACTTTAGGACGCGATGGTCCCACAGTCACCCAACTCGGTATCGGCACTTGGGCTTGGGGGGACAAGCTGTTTTGGAATTATGGCAGCGATTACGGGGAAGCCCAACTACGAGAAGCCTTTGAAGCCACGCTAAATTCCGGCATTACCTTTTTTGATACTGCTGAGATTTATGGGTTCGGAGAGTCAGAGTCACTTTTGGGAAAGTTCATGCAAGAAACTGGATGTCCTGCCCAAATTGCTACTAAATACGGCCCTGCCCCTTGGCGATTCACGGCTCAATCGGTCTCAGATGCTTTAACAGAAAGTTTAAAACGTCTGCGGGTTGAGCAAGTCGCCCTCTATCAGGTGCATTGGCCTTTTACCTTTTTGATGAGTCAAGAGACGCTGATGAATGCTCTAGCCGATGAGGTGAAGCGAGGCAGAATTGCGACAGTCGGCGTCAGCAATTATTCAGCCGAACAAATGAAAGAAGCCCACCAACTGCTGGCAGCCAGGGGTGTGCCTTTAGCGGTGAACCAAGTACGCTATTCTCTGCTAACTCGACAAATCGAAACCAACGGCATTCTAGACACAGCGCGTCAACTGGGGGTGACAATCCTGGCTTACAGCCCTCTTGCACAAGGGTTACTCACTGGTAAGTACACCGTTGAGAAGTACCAGGAACCGACGGGTGCCCGCAGATTTGACTCTCGCTTCAGCCGCAGCGGCTTAGAGAAAATCTCCCCAGTGACATCCTTGCTGAGTCAGTTAGGGGAAAAGTATCAAAAAACCCCCGCTCAGGTTGCCCTCAATTGGTTAATCGCTCAGAACGATGTGATTGCGATTCCAGGCGCAAAGACAGCCGAACAGGCGCGGCAGAATGCCGGGGCGCTCGGTTGGGAATTGAGCAGCGAGGAAGTTGCCCAATTGGAACAGGTGAGTCGTCCTTGGCGAAATTAAACCGATTTTAAATTTGGTTCGCAATCGAGGCACCGCCTCGATTGTGTCCATTATTGAAGGAACGACGCGAGCCGTATTCGACCCGTAGGCGCAGCCTGCATCCGCCAGAGCGACAAAGGTAGCAGTACCGACCTAACTTCTACAGAACACAGCATTTTTTTAGCCAATTAGAAAAGCGACACATAAAATTTAACTTAGTTACCACTTCAGGCTAAAATTACTGGATGGTGTGAGTACACAGAAATATCTGTTTAGCTGATGTCCACTCGTTCATCTACACTGACCCGTCCGCAAGACTCTGTTGGCAATTCCGAGCCGCTGAGCAATCTTTTGACAGCCCCAACTGGTGAAAAGCATCTGAAGCCTGTGACCAAAGCTGTCTATCAAGCCGACCAGCAAGTTAAGTTCCTGCATTTGCAGGCGGAAGTTGAAATTCTCTTGCAACAGCTGCAAACAATCAAACAGCAGCGGTTAGCATCGGATCGCGAGATGGCGGCGACACCCAGCACCGCTAACCCGTAAGGTTCGTAGGAAGAGGCTTTTATCCCTAGAAATGCTGTTTGTAACTCTATCGGCAACTCTTCGGTGCTAGCTTCGTTTGCCCGAAGTTATAAATCATTCGCCGATCAAAAATACTGCCTGCCACAAATCTGTATCGGGCAGTATTTTTGTGCGCGTATAAACGCACTGCACTCAACGAAAACCACGAGAACTTTAATCTCTGCATGACATCGACCATCCCAGCAACGATCCCGAACTCGGATGCAACCACTGACAGCCTGCACCTAAGAGACATTTTGAGAAGTCTACCGCGTGAGGTTTTTACCAAGAATCGCCGCAAAGCTTGGCTCACAGCGCTGATTAACGTTTTAATGGTTGGCTTGGGCTACTGGGGTTTAGCGATCGCTCCCTGGTTTCTTTTACCTCCCCTCTGGATTTTTATCGGCACAGGGTTGACTGGTTTTTTTGTGATTGGTCATGACTGCGGACACCGCTCCTTTGCCAATCGGCGCTGGGTGAACGATCTCGTGGGGCATTTATTCATGCTGCCGCTAATTTATCCTTTCCACAGTTGGCGGATTCTGCACAATTACCATCATGCCCACACCAATAAGCTTAATGAAGACAATGCTTGGGAACCCTTTCAACCAGAGTTTTATAACAGTTTAGGAAGCTTGGGACAGTGGGGCTATCGCTTACTGCGGGGTCGATTTTGGTGGGTGGCTTCGATTGTCCACTGGGGCGTTATGCATTTTAATTGGTGGCAATTTAAAGGCAAAGACCGCCAGAAGGTGAAATTATCGGCGATAGTCGTGTTGGGATTTGCCAGCGTAGCTTTCCCCTTATTAATTGCCACAATCGGCATCTGGGGGTTTGTCAAATTTTGGCTTCTACCCTGGCTGGTGTACCACTTCTGGATGAGTACCTTTACCTTGGTTCACCACACAGCGCCGGAAATTCCCTTCACCCCCGCCAACGAGTGGAATCAAGCTCAAGCGCAACTCTTTGGAACCGTCCATTGCGATTATCCGCGCTGGGTGGAATTTCTCTGCCACGACATCAACGTTCATATTCCCCACCATATTTCTACCGCAATTCCCTCCTATAACTTGCGACTAGCTCATCGCAGTATCCAAGAAAAGTGGGGAGACTCAATTCGTGAATGTCGCTTCTCTTGGTCTTTGATGAAGCAGATTACAGATGAATGTCACCTGTACAATCCCGAAGACTCTTACTACCAGTCTTTTGAGGACTACCACTTTGGGCGATAGGCTAGCAGCTCCAAAATAATCAGGTATACACTCTTTCAAGCACCCTTGACTTTTTAGGAATGGGGTGTTTTTTTTGGCAAAAGGGTATTTTTAGGTGACGGATCAACTGCACGCCGGTCGAGATGTACCCACCACTCCGGAATTTCATCTGCACGAAAAATTTCACGAGTTTGGTTAGGCGGCGTGCCTGGAAAACCCAAATTTGCAGTAACAGATAATTTGGACAACTTGAGCAATAAACTTTTCCTAGTTTGGTTCTCCACCTAGCGTTTATAGCTTGGGGCAAGGGTGCTTAGATAGAAAGTAATCCCTATTCCCACAGGAATAATCTCGATTAATAGCAAGATAAAGGCAGAACTAGCTAAACACAAAAATGGTATCTTTTGCGCTGGGGATGAAACATCTTCATCAGTTTGCCTTTGCTGCGGGTGAGTGAGGCTACCGTTACCAACCACTGCTCAACCAACTCCAAGAATTAGAAATTAATCGCTATTGCTCAGTTGCTGCCATGTCGCTTGATAGTCTTACTCCTATTACTTCGTAGACTTTTACCGTCCTTCTTACCACATCCTGGTCATCAAATTCACGTAACACCTTCTCTCTCCCGGCGTCCCCCATTGCTTTGCACAGATCTGGATCTTTCAGGAGTACCTCAATGGCATTAGCCAGCAGCCGAGCATTTTTAACTGGAACCAGAAAGCCATTTTCGCCAGGAATAACCACCTCTCGACAGCCAGGGACATCCGTTGCTACCAGTGGTTTCCCCATCGCAGCTGCTTCTAGTAAAATCCGAGGCACACCTTCCCGGTAGGAAGGAAGCACAACAACGGTTGATAAGGCGATCGGGTTTTCCATCTTCTCTACATACCCTAGAAGGTCAACCGCTCCTTCCCTGCGCCACTGCTCCAAGGTCGTCTCAGAAATTGAAGATGGATTTCCGGTGTCTGGGACACCTGCTATTTGAAAGGTCGCGCAGACTCCTTTTGTTTTGAGGATGCGGGCAGCTTCAACGTATTCAATCAGACCCTTATCAACTAGCAGCCTAGCGGCGAACAACACAACCGGAGCAGGTGGAGCATCAGGGTGACTAGGACGTGGTGAAAAGCGCTTCAAGTCAACACCAGAGCTTCTGATTAGTACCGTCCGGTCCGGAACGATCAACTTTCGGTCTGCAAAAGCTTGCAGATCATCCATATTCTGGAACACAACCCTCACTCTACGAGCAGTCAATATCTGCCGATACAGAAACCGGATAATCGGTTGTAAAATACGAGCCTTCCACTCGGTGCTAATAAAGATGTAGCCCAAGCCGGTTACAGCATTCACAACTGCTCTGGTTCTACTTAGCTTTGCACCAATCGTTCCGTACAGAACGCACTTAATTGTAAAGTGATGGACAGCGGAGGGCTTCTCACGAAGGTAAATGTATGTTAAGTGAGCAATGGTTAAGAGTTCTACTAGAGGGTTGATACTCCGCCGACTCAGCCGCAGTTGAATCCAACGAAACCCTTCTGCTTCCAGCCTTTCGACGTAGGCATCCCAAGGGGAAACTAAAACGACTTCGATTCCCTGAAGACGCAAAAATCTAGCTAGAGGCAGACGGAAGTTATAAAGATACCAGCCCGTATTAGCAACTAGCAAAATTTTCAGGCGATTTTTGTTTTCCACACAACTTAATCTCACCCTAGTTTTATCAATTAGTTTATATGCAGGTATGGAAATATATAAACTTGATAGTGAAACCAATACTAATAAGGTTGTCTATAAAGTCAATTCGCCCAGCTTAGATGTGTTCTTGGTAGGGGCTCTCTTCAGAGCTAACAATCTTAGGGAAAAACAGGGTTCTATCGATTCATTCCTAGTTGAATGCTTCGCCACTACAAGATAATTAGCGCCTTACAGATATACTCTAAAGACTCCAATAATGGATAGTGGATGGTAATGTAGCAGGGTCAAGAACCGATTTGACATCCATTAATACTCCACCTGAGCGCAGACAAGTGAGTAGTTGAGCGCTGGGCATGTCTAGGTAGACTTGATGACTGACTGCAAGGATCAGCCCCTCCAGATCGGATAAGACTTGCCAAGGGACAAGGTCAATGTTGTAGTAGCGCTGGGCTTCATCGGGATCGACCAAGGGGTCATGTACGAGTGGCTCTACACCAAATTGTTGCAGCTCTGCGACAATATCTGGCACTCGGCTATTGCGAAGGTCTGGCACATTTTCCTTAAACGTTAGCCCTAGAATCCCAATTCGCGACCCTTTGATGGGCAGATTAGCCTGAACTAAAAGCTTGACTAGGCGCTGTCCTAGGTATGTACCCATGCTGTCGTTGATACGGCGACCGGCTAGGATGACTTGAGGATGATACCCCAGCTCTTCTGCTTTAGTCGTCAGGTAATAAGGATCGACCCCAATGCAATGACCCCCGACGAGTCCAGGTGTGAAGGGCAAAAAATTCCATTTGGTTTTGGCTGTTGCCAAAACATCCCAGGTACGGATGCCTAGGCGATCGCAAATTAAGGCTAACTCGTTCATCAAGGCAATGTTCAAGTCTCGTTGAGTGTTCTCGATGACTTTGGCTGCCTCGGCTATTTTGATGGAAGGGGCGCGGTAAACGCCTGCGTCAATGATGCTGCCGTAGACATTGGCAACCCGTTCCAGGGTTTCGGCATCCTCCCCAGCTACGACTTTGACCAGGTTTTCTAGGGTGTGAACGCGATCGCCAGGATTGATCCGCTCTGGTGAGTAACCTAGCTTAAAATCTATACCTTGCTGTAAGCCTGATACCTTTGCTAAGACCGGCCCACAAATATCTTCTGTTACTCCCGGATACACAGTGGATTCGTATACGATTACTGCTCCTGGTTGTAGCACTTTGCCAATTGTTTCAGAAGCTTGGATCAGGCAGGTTAAGTCCGGTCGGTGGTTGCGATCGATTGGCGTTGGTACGGCGACTACAAAAAAATTTGCTTCGGCGAGGTTGGCGATCGCGGTGGATATCTGGAGATTGGAGGTTTTTAAGTCATCATTGCTGACTTGACGCGCAGGATCGATGCCCTGCATGAGGATATTGACTTTCTCAACATTACTATCAAAGCCAATTGTGCCGGGGAACTTTTTGGCAAACGCCAAGGCAACAGGTAAACCAACATAACCAAGACCGATGACGGCAATGCGATTTGTTTGCCTAAACGCTTTGCGATCGCTCATGATACTTGCTTCTCTTTGATGTTTAGAACCGGATCGGTCTGCCTTTAGTCATCTAACCATGCCTGGAACATTAGGACAGCCCATAGATAATATTGCCAGCTTGCGATCCCCGATAGATGCTTCTTCTGTTTCTGACCAATGGGTTGAGGATTGAAACAACCCCAATGCTGCGATCGCTGTTCTCAAAGCAATGCTTCTCACCAGTGGCACACAGAACTCTGGCAACCAGCATTTAATCGAGATACCAAAGCCCATTTTGGTTTCCTCAATCAAGTTCCGAGGCATATACTTACATAAAACTTGCGGCAAAAGTTATGTACCCTAACTTTTTTTAATTTTAATTGTCAGTGGCACGCACTTAGCAAATTCCATAACTACAAAGCTAACAATTTATATTAGCGACTCAGAAATTTTTTAGAAAATGTTTCATTCCTACACCATTTATCCCACCCTAGTATTACCAACTAATTTCTATTCCACGTTTTGAAATATTTTAATTTACTAGGCGTTCTAATACCAAACTACAGCACCTTTGCTATACACCTTACTTGGCGTATTCAGCTTGATACCTATAGATTATAATCAATCATTTGTTGTAGCTTTCAAGCAATGCTCCTGCTTCATAAGAGGGTATACGCACTTTTTACCTCAGTAGTTTCAAAGGCAAGTTTAAGTAGTAGAGATTTACACGATGAAGCCTTAATTCTTTGTCGTGAGTCCTGTGGTACAATTCCACAACCGAATACCGCCATTATACCTTCTGGTATATGGTAGGCTGTGCCCGCCTCGACTTGATGTATTGTAATGCCTGCTGATTCCCAACTAAAATCAATACTTTCTCCATTTTTATTCTTATAAATAAATTTCTTTAATTTAATGTCTATAGCAGGAGGCGTTCTAATAGTAATACTAAGGCTACTAGTGATTTCTTCAACCTTGAATAGTGGCTTCCCACTCATAGAGTAACAGTTATTCAACTTTTGAATGAGATGGTATCTTACTTCTGGGTCGGGAATTTCTACAGCAATCTGCGGCACCATTGCCAGAAGTTGCTTGTAATCTGTTTTTTGTAAGCCGAATACACCCATAAATTTGGGGATATCTGAAATTGCCGATGAAAACCCTTGATATTCATCCCGATGAATTGCGGCTTGCCCCATACTGGTGGCAAAGACTAAAGTTATTTCTGGATTTACTTTGCACAATTGCATGGCATCAGCCAACATTTTGTCAAGTATTTCAAGAGCGAAAATCATGGTAGCCGCATGGATCTTGGGTTGAGTGAAGTAGCGATCGCCAAATTCTTCAGGAAAAATATGGTGCCAGTAGCGGTGCATTACACTAGCCACATGATTCGTAAAAAATGTAGAAAATGCGGGTGGGTTATGGGCGTTATAGAGAGATTTGAATATATCCCATAAAAGGATAGTCTGGAAAGTTGATCGACGTGCAACACGTGGTGGGTCAATCCATTCCATACAAAGCTGCTTGGCGATTTGTATGATGGTACTCCTGGAAATACCAAGTTTAGGTAGAGAAGCTAATAAACCTGATAAATCTTTAGAAATCAGTCTATCTTTTTTGACAACAAGACCGTTTTTGGCAACTTGCCCCAGGTTGAATTTTTGGAAAGACTCAATATATCTGGGAATACACCTTTCGTCGTGAGCAAAAGTATCGGGAATGTAGAATCCACCCTCACCTGGATCGCTAGGAGGCCAACTTTGTAAAGAGCCACAGATACCAATACTTAGACCAAGTTCGCGAAATTCCTCCCAGAGTGGCTTACCTTTGAAAGTACCGGGATTTTGCCCTAAATTTTTGATTCCATGCTCTTGATTACTCATACCCCGATAAAATGAAGGCCAAGTAACCCAAGGTGAGAGTTCACCGCTATCAACTGCTAACGTAGTGTAAGTTTTAGCGTTGTCAAAAAACTTTCTGATGTGAGGAAAGCGTGGATCAGTTTTGAATCTATCGATAAGCTGCCACGGAACTTCATTGATTTCCAATAACAGAATTTTGCGGAGTGGTCTAACTAGATTAGACATTTATATCCTCCAATAGTTTATTTTTAGGGGCAGAGTAACTGGATCAATTACTGACTTAACATTTATCAAGTTTTGATAAGGAATTCAGATAAAGAGTGTCAGGCATCTAACCAAGCTTGGAACATCAGGACATCCCAAAGATAGTATTGCCAGTTGCGATCGCCCGCAAGATGCTCCTTCCATTTCTGACGAATCGGTTGCGGATTGAAAAAACCCTCATCCCGCAGTCGCTGTTCAGAAAGTAGTTCCTCTGCCCAGTCTCGTAAAGAACCGCGCAACCAACGTTTAATTGGAACGCCGAAGCCCATTTTGGGACGCTCGATCAGGTTACTTGGCACATACTTACACAAAACTTGGCGCAACAGCCATTTACCTTGCTTATTCTGAATTTTCATAGACAGCGGCACGCGCCAAGCAAATTCGACCAGCCGATGGTCTAACAGCGGTACGCGGGCTTCTAAACCCACACCCATACTCGCTCTGTCTACCTTGGTAAGGATATCGTCCGGTAGATAGGTGACAGTGTCGAGGTACATCATTCGCTGAATAAAGGATGGTAGGCGCGTCCAGTGTTGACGGAGGGCAGAGTCCGAACCATAGGCATCGCTTAAGATTGTCGGTGGTTCGCAGCTACCTATGACTACAGCTTCGGGGTTTTTCCAGTGAGAAACTAGACCTTTGTACATGGCATCGGGATGAGACACTGCCAAAATCTCAGCCAGCTTATGCAGTTTGTCTCCTGGATGGCGTTGCTGGAGTCGAGCCGGTAGTAGGCTATCAAAATGTGTAAAGCCCCGATCCCAAGCTTGAGGGGATAAGCGGGTTAATGCACTCGCTGCAACCTGCCGCAAACTTGGTGGTATCCAGCCAATCTGCTGCCAAATTTTGGCACCCCAGAAGTAGCGGTTGTAGCCAGCAAATAGTTCATCGCCGCCATCTCCGGAAAGGGCAACGGTAACTTGCTGTCTGGCAAGTTGAGACACTAAGAAGGTAGGAATCTGGGATGAGTCGGAGAAGGGTTCATCGTACAGCATCGGTAGCTTGGGGATAACTGCTAGTGCTTCCTCTGGTGTCACATACAGTTCTGTATGGTCTGTACCTAGATGCTTGGCGACAGCCTTGGCATAAGCTGCTTCATTGAAAGCGTCTTCATCAAAACCGATGGTAAATGTTTTCACTTGTTGGCTGGAAACCTGCTGCATCAAGGCAACTACAGTCGAAGAATCGATGCCCCCTGACAGGAAAGCACCCAAGGGCACATCTGCCACCATTCGCAGATGTACTGCTTGCTGTAACAAAGCTTCCAACTGTTCTACTGCTTCCGACTTTGAACCTGTGAAAGGGTTAGCAATACCCGATTCAGCAACTTCCTTGGCAGACCAATAGGGTACGGTAGGAGAACGAGTCGCACCCCCATTCCAACTTAGAAGAGTGCCAGGGGGTAGCTTGTAAATACCTTTATAGACGGAATAGGGTGCTGGGATGTAGTTATGCCGCATAAACAAGGCTAAGGCATCCCGGTTAATTTCAGCCTCGAAATTAGGATAAGCCTTGATAGCTTTTAATTCAGATGCAAATAAAAAAGTTCCATTTATCCAGCCGTAATAGAGGGGTTTTTCGCCTAGTTTGTCTCGCCCTAAATGTAAAACTCGCTCTTGCCAATCCCACAACGCAAAGGCAAACATCCCGTTAAAACGTTTGACTGCTGGTTCCACGTCCCACTCGCTGAAAGCAGCCAGCATCACCTCTGTGTCGGAACGACCGCGAAACCGATGTCCTAGCCGTTCCAATTCTCGCCGCAATTCTAAAAAGTTATAAATCTCGCCATTGAATACAATTACATAGCGCCCATTTGCAGACACCATCGGCTGATGTCCTTCTGGGGAAAGGTCTACAATCGCCAGTCGCCGATGCCCAAAACCAATCCCAGATGCAGCATCCACCCATACTCCGCCGTCATCTGGCCCTCGATGGAGTAGGGTATTTGACATTTTCTGCGCGATCGCCTGCATCTGCAATGCGCTTTTTTGGCAGGATGTGTCCCAAAAACCTGTAATACCGCACATCTATTTTTTGTAGCCCACTGCACACCAGTAAGGAGGGCGATCGCTAAATACAATCTCTTCCAGCCCCGCATTCTCCATCATTTGATATATCTCATTTTTAGAAAATCTTTTCTCTAGTTTTGTGCCAAACCGATCTAACGCATCATTCCGCATCACATAAAAACTTTTATTTCTGTAAAAAGACAGAGGTATAGAACTAACATTCACACCAAAATTTTCCAGAATTAGCGAGAATCTCGCCAGCGGCAGATAAATAATAAAGGCTATAACTTGACTTAACAGGTATCTTATGAAGTAAGGTGAGCGAGAAATTATAAAACGCCCAGATTCACTAATTTTCCATATTATTCTGAACCACCCAGGTCGATTATCAAATGAGTAGTACAAATAAAGCAGAAAGGGGGCACCTGTTTTTAACTTTAGTACACAAGACTTAATTCCTGCTTCCGTATCGGGAACATGGTGCAACACCCCTAGAGCATATCCAAAATCAGCGAATCCATCAACTAAGGGAATTTCGTCAACACTTACTAGATGAAACTGGCAATTATGATGTTGGCATAAATTTTTTTTAGCCACATTTAATGCAGCAAGGCTTGGATCTATACAGTGCAATTTGCCAACTCGCGGTGCAACTAGCTTGGCCCAACGACCGCTACCACACCCAAGGTCAAAGCCAACAGCATCTTTTGGCAATTTATCCCAATCTAAAATATCAAAGTATGAGTTAAATATTTTTAGATTTTCTTGATCTGAAAGTCCGGATTGGTCAAATTTACTCCACTCATCACCAAATCCTTCAACTACTTTAAAATCAATATTTTTATCCATAAATTACCTGTTTGTACGTTTCTTCATATTGTTTGACTATACTCTCTATGGAAAACTTCTCTTTAATACGTTCCCGTGCTTTTCTCCCTAGTTCATATCTTCCTTTAGCTCCTATTTCCATTAACTGTAACCACCCTCTACTTAAAGCTTCTGGATTGCTGGGTGGCACTACGCAACCTGTTTCTCCCACAATCCAGGCTGCATCCCCTACATCCGTAACTACGCAGGGTACACCACAAGACATAGCCTCGCCAATGACATTCGGAAAACCTTCACAATAAGAAGAACAAGAAGCAATATCCAGAGCAGCCGTGAGGCGCGGCACATCTTGACGTTCACCAAGTAAGTGTACGTAGGGATAAATTCCTAGCTCCTGGATTAGCCGACATAAAAGTTGATTTTGCCAATCAACTCCCTGACCAGCAAGAACAAACTTTACATCTGGCTTAATTTTTACTAATAATGCAGCAGCTTTAAGAAAGTTTTCGTGGTCTTTCATGGGATGAAAACGTCCAACTAGACCAATCATAAAACTCTCTTCAGCCAGATTTAGCTCTAAGCGAACAGTGGCACGAGCTTCTAATGATGGTGTAAATAGTTCTGTATCAAAACCATTGGAAATAATGATGTTTTTCTTGTTGCAATAGCCAATTTTATAATGCTCGTCGGCACCAACTTTACATGCATAAATCACTCTCTTGGGAAAGTAAGATAAGTAGGAAAGAATTTTAATAATTAATATAGTTTTTACTTTAGTGTCTGATAGTGACAAAGCAGAGTGACGAATATTCCACGCTACAGGAACTTGCCCGGGTAAAAAAATGTTAACTAATTGTGCAGCAAGATTGCCGTGAGACATCCAGCCTTGAATCAAATGAGGTTTAATTTGGCGTACTGTGCGAATTAGTCGCCCTATAGAGGCTAATGTCGGGATTCCATGTTGCATGCCAATGGTGTGAACTGGGATATCTAGGGCGGCGATGCGCTCGCCCAAGGTTCCTCTATCCATTAAAGAGATCAGAACCGGATTAAACTCTTCCCGATTTATCCGAGATAACAGCTTATAGAGCATCATTTCAGCACCGCCAGTCCCTAGGCCAGTAATGATAAAAGCGATACATAATCGTCTTGTTGATTTAGCCGCCCAATTAACCATATGGATTAATATCGAGTGGATACTTACGAGAGTTTTTTACAAAAATTAATTGAAGTGCAAAATAAAATAAAAAATATATTAACAAGGGAGTTTTCAACTCTCCTATTGATATTATTAGACCATTTCTTACAAGATTTAGCGCTAGGTTGATTAGAATAACAAGTAAGATAGGTGACTGGTGTATGCGCCATAGATATGAAACAAGAGCTGCAAAAAACATTGGGAAAAAATACGAAGTATGGTTTTCCAAAAAAAACGAGAACGCAGTCCCTTGACCTGTTTCTAGCCTCAATCCAGAAATTGTAGCAATTTGGGCATAAAAGTGCTCGAAATTTTTAAAATCATAAAATCGTTCGCTTAAAGGAAAAAGTTTTATAATGTAACCTAGTAAATCAGGTTTTAGCTTATCCAAATTTGACAATCCAATATATGTATTAGTAGTTATGGCAGCTATTTCTTTCGGTATAAAAATGTTATAAGTCTCAAAAACTCTTAAGAAATAATTAATAAATCCATATTTGCCTACCCAATTATAGAAAAAAATGTATCCAGCTACTACCCTTGATAATTCGCTCAATACTAAACCAATAATTGTTAAGACTACTACTTTTACTACCGGTAACTTATTTCTAGCTTGATAATTTAAAATGAATAACATAAATAAGATACCTACATAGTATCTAAACCCTTGAAGCAAGCCAACTATACCCACAATAAGCATCAAAGCATAGATGATGTATCTACTAAATTTTTTTTTACTAGTTGAAGCAACCCCGTAAAAACCACTTAGTAAGAAAAGATGATAGTTAATAGAGATAAAATAAAGATTGGGTGTTTTTTTTAAAATTTCAGCAAATCTAGTCGCTTTATTTAATAAAATAAAATCCTTTAAACCATAGAAAGCTAATTCGTTTAGAAGTGCTAAAGAACCTAAGCTTATGAAAATATATGATAAAATTCTTAATTTATTAATTTTAATTGAATAGTTACTTTTTATTGTATTCTTAAAATAAACCCTATCTAAAATAATAATAGCTAGCATACTTAAATTAATAATTATAAGTAAAATGTAATTATCTGCATTAAAATTTATATGAAATATCTCATAAAAGTATTGAAATTTAAAATCTTTAATGATAAACCCTAAAGAATAAATAGAATAAACAAACCCAAATATCAATAAAAAATAATTTTTGCTGTTTAATGAACCCCAAACAACAGGGGACAAGGTGGCTAAATATAGTAGATATGCAAACAGTGAATCCACCTTAGTTTTCCTCCCTATTTTATATAGGTTAATTATAAAAATTATGGAATATTTTTATTTAGTATTGCACAGGTTCTTTCGATATACCTTGCACAATTAAACTCAGAAATAATTCTCATCCGTGTTCTGATTACTGAGATGTAGTTCCGATTAAGGAGCTTATCTAGTATTAGCTGCTTAACTCCGGCTGCAAATGCTTCTGGGTTTAATGGTGGTACTACTACCCCAGTATCACCCACAATCCAAGCGGAATCTCCCACATCTGTCACCAGACAGGTTACACCACAGGCCATTGCCTCGCCAATTACATTAGGAAACCCTTCGCTATAAGAAGAAGAGGTAGCAATATCGAAAGCATTGTAAACCGCAGGCATATCGACACGTACTCCTGCCCAGATAACTTTTTCAGAAATATCTAACTTCTCCGTCAACTGATACAACTTTTGAGCATAAATCTCAGGACCAGTACCCACGCAGACAAAGCGTACATCTTGGCGTTGTTTGCACAAGAGTGCAGCTGCTCTAAGAAAGGTTGGATGGTCTTTTATGGGGTCTAGCCGTCCCACTAAACCGATTAAAATGCTATCCTCTGAAATCCCCCATTCTGCTCGCACTCTTGCCCTAACTTCTAAATCAGGCTTAAATAGCTCAATGTCGATGCCATTAGGAATGACTATACTCGTTTTAGCGCGATAGCCTTGAGCTTCGTGGTAGGCTAGCCCTGCCTTAGAATTAGCTACGATCAAGGGAACGGATGCCGAAATCCATTTACACAAACTGAAAGGTATCGCTCGTTTCCAATTTAATTTCAGATTAGATGCCCTGATCCCCCATATTAAAGTGACACCAGGCATCCAGCGCACAGCAAGCCAAGCGATTAGATTACTCAGGTACAAAAAACTATACACGAATAGAGGTGTCTGCTGTTTCCGCAACACGCTCCGCAACCGTGGGATAGCCCAGATTAACTGTAGTCCAGCGGGGATAGTTCCACTGAACTTCTTTGTGAATAACGGATATATTCGGACTTGACCTCGAGCTTGAAGCCATTCCCAGTTTTGACCACCAGGGTAGAAAGTTACAACACACACATCATGGTTTCGTTGGGCCAAGCCATCAGCAAGTTGCACAATCTGATACTCGGCACCGCCTGTCTCAAGGCTACCAATAAAAAATACAATCTGCATGAGGAGTTATGTTTTATACCCATACTGCTGCATAAGCCATCCTGCAAGTAGCCAAAACAGATTTTGCTCCTGAACTGGCAACCTATCAATCCATTCTGTGTCCGCCTGCAACTGCACTGTCCCTCTCATACGCAAGCGGTTCCCAGCAATAGCGTGACCGACTTTCATAGCTTCTCCCGCCGTAACTGCATTAGCTACTTCATCAAAATCACATTCAATTAAATGCCCAATCCTCTCTAATGTTTTCTTAGGATTAGTTGCAAAATCTTCATATAAAACTCTGATTGATTTTCCAGGGTCAAATTGAGAACGAAGCAATTCTGATTGCAGATTGACATCACTCCAGAAAATAGCGGTCTTCCAAACTGGCCAAGCTTGAAGCGTCTCTTCTATTCCTCCTTTTTGATGCTGTTTGTATGCTTTTTTCAGTGAATGTGCTACTCCTCGACCATCTCGTACTAAATGAATTAAGTACACGTCGATCTCAGGCATCATAGAGAGCGCTAAGGCTCGAACTGGGTTCTTAGAGGAGTCAACGATTATAGACTTTTTACTCACCGAGCAGATGGTTTGAAAGAGGGCACAAGTCCATTCGCTATAAGCCTGAAACTGAGGGGAGCCGTTCATGCGCTCTCTAAACAAACGCAACCAACACAAAAAGCTTTTCATGCTTTGAAAGTTCATGCTTTCAAAGGTATTCTGAAGAGCTAAATACCTCTCAATATCGTCAAATCCTATGCTTTTTACCCATTCCGCACGCACCTTTGACCAGAACGAACAGATAGAGCAACGCTCACCGCAGGCGCAGTATTCGTTATTAATCCAGCCTCGGCGCGGTAAGTTGGTTAGTTCCCCTACGCTTTCAATAGAGGGATGATTCCCAAGCAGCGTGCTGAGTACTGTGGAGCCACTGCGACCCACACCGCCAATGTACAGAATACGGATAGATGGCATGGAAAAAATTATTAATTTTGTTTACCTTGAACGGACTTTTGTCGGTCAATTAGAGCATGAAGATAATTAATCATTGCTTTATGAAAACAAATTGATTGTTACCTAAGCCACCTCCACAAGTAATTAAATTTTTTAAGACAAAACCTTTATTTTGATAGAACTTAAATATATCTTCTGGCTTTGCCACCTCAAAGGGATAGCCACCTAACCAATCAAACCAATCATAAACTCTGGACATTCCCCTTGATTTTTTGTACTTAGTATAGCGGATTACTGGATTTCGAGCCTTCAGGAGATCGATAGCTAACCCACCCAGGATGAAATATGGAATAAAGAAGATAGAAACTAGAGACCTGCCTGCGATTCCTGAACAGTAAAGTTGCTTGACTCTGCGCCAACGTAGAGACTTACCACCTTGATCGTTGTAAATACCAATAAACAGCATCCCCCCATCTGCAACAGGCAAACTAGCATTTTCTAGAGCTTGCCACATTGCGCCGGTGTGGTGAAGCACACCCCAAGCATAAACAATATCAAACTCCCCTAGAGATTTGAGATAATCTACATCTAGCACTGAACCCTGTTCAATAGTCCAGTTAGAATCATCAGGAAAGCATCGACATTGAAGTTCTTTCGTGCAAGCTACTGACTCTGTATCGTAATCAAATGAATGGACCTTTGCCCCTAGGCGACGGGCAGCAAGTGAGAATAATCCACTGCCAGAACCAATATCAAGAAATGTTTTACCCTGTAAATTTTCTACTGCTAGCATTTGCTTGAGAGACTTCTCTGCTTCTGCTATGCGTTCGTCATTAAGAACTGATAAAAACCGTCTCCAATTTTTACCAAACTCAAAGCGATCGCCCTCTTCAACTTCCTGAGCGTAACTGTTCATCGTCAGCTTTTCCAAGCTATAGCACCATTATGTAGTTATAGGAAGAACGCCTATAAATTTTGTAGCCTTTGGACTGTAATAACTCAATGGCATTACCACCTGCTTTTTCAATCCAGTCTGGATTATATTCAATAATTATAAACTTGGGATACAGCTCGCATGCGGCGGCTGCGAAGAACTTAGTTAAAACTCGGAATTCAAAGCCTTCAATATCAAATTTAGCTCCTTCAATCTGTTTGATTCCTTGCTGTGATAACACCTCATGTAAAGGGTAACACTGTATATCTATACTATTTGAATTAGCAAAAAGAAAACCGTTTCCCCCCCGATTTCCGGTAAGATTTAGTCCTAATTTTAATATTTCTTGTTGATCTGAAATACCTACGTTGAGAGGTTGAATATTTTTTGTGTTGTTTAACCAAATATTTTTTAATAACTTATTATAAGTATAAGGATCGGCTTCAATAGCTACAACCTTGCCTTTTTCCCCAACCAGCCTAGAGGCGAGCAACGAATAGAATCCGATATGTGCGCCCACATCTAGAAAGCAGGAATTAGCTGGTAAGTTTTGTTTAATAAATGCAATCTCTTTATAATCATATAACTGGGGATAAAACAGAATGCCCCCATCAACACATTCTTTAGGATTTACTTCCATTTTGAAGTCAAATATATCAGTAATGACAATATTCCTTGATTTTCGGTTGTAAATTTTTTTAACTACGTTAGCAATAACTCCAGCTCCACGTACTTTGGGCAAACATCGGGTAAAAAATAGCCATAGTTTGAGTTCTCTATCCATCTCAATTCTGTGCTTATATAGACGAAAGCTTTATCAAAATATTTTGCATTTTATTTCACCAGCCCTTGATAAATTTTCGTATTTTCCAACGAAGCCATCGTCGTAAGGAAGAATCATCCGCATCAATATCAACCTTTTCCTTTCCATCACTAAAAGGAGTAAATGGTATTAGTTGAGTATCGAACCGCCCATCTGGTAAAAAACCACCCTTGGGTGTTATAGCAGGATGATTCCCGGCTTCGACTCTAATAATAGAAAGACCTGCATTGAAGGGCAGGTGGGTAATAGAAATTTTGTGTTCTTTTGTCGCATCTCTGATTGCTGCCAGCATATTACGATTTAGGTCTGGTTGCTGCGTGTCATGCACGCAGATCATACCAAAAGTCTTCATCTTGGGTAAAATTAGTTCTAAATCTAATTTGACTTGAAAATAATCATGTGCAGCATCATGAACAACAAGATCAAAAGGAGGTTCTAGCGAGCTTAATAAAGTTTCACTAGCGCCTAAGTACAATTGCCAATGCTTGTCTTGTAATTTTAATAAAGATGAGAATCTTTTAGCATCACAATCGCAACTTATAACAACTCCACCTGTTTTTAATGCTGCTGCACGCAAAGCTCTTGTGGTTGAGCCTATCCCTAAATCAATTATTATTTTTGCATTTAAGCCAATAGCCAATGAGTAAATAGTTAATAAATGTTTGGAAGTGGCAACATCGGAGGTATGAAAAGCATTTAATAATTCTGCGTCTGAAAAAGGCTGGATGTTAATCATATTACTTTTTTCGGTTTTGCCAGTAAACTAAATATCCTACTGGGAAAGCTACTAGCCAAAGTAATTTACCAAGTGCTGTGTTAAGCGCTTGAAACTGTTCCCTAATAGTAGTTTCTGTATAAAAAGAGAAACGGCTATAGTGAACAGCCGAGCGAAAGAAATTGAATGGTGCATACCCAAACCAGATTATTTCTTCATTAAGAGCAGCCAAATGACGCATTCGACCCCCAACAGCATTCTTACTTGGATGTTGATAATTCACCATTGATTGCTGGTCAGTCCAATAAATCCTCAAAGCCTCATTTACAAATCTTGTTTTATATTTCCTAGCAATCTTATTCCATACCAAACCTTCCGGAATGTAAGTCTTTACGAGTTCTTCAGGAAATGAAAACTGCCGGAGTATATCAGTACGTTGGAAACCCCACTTCTCTCCTGTAACTTTGAAGCGATAACGAATCTCAAGAGGATCTGAATCAGTTGGATCAAATGGATAACGGCTACCAATGACCTGATTATTCGGGCTTTTACACAGGCAAGTTACGGCTGAAAATTTCTCTTTTTCGGATTCTGCAATCATATCCCAATAATACTTGAATCGCTCCAAGGCTTCTGGGACACAACCATCATCTGAATCAAGATTTAGAAATAGTTCTCCCTTGGCTTCTCGCACACCGCGATTAAAAGCAATATGCTTGCCAGCATTTCTTTGATAGATATAGCGAATAGAGAAGTCAACCTCCTTCTGCCACTGTTCTACCAACTCACGGGTACGATCGGTGGAGCCATCATCGATAATTAACCACTCAAAGTCTCGATAAGTCTGTGCTTTAAGGCTTTCATAAACACGATGCAACGTATGAGCGCGGTTGTAAGTTGGGGTGAAAACGGTAAACACATACGGACAGGCTATTTCTATTACTGTTATCTGCCGAACTTGGTCTACCATTGTTATCTTTCTCCCATCACTTCGCTGATTAACGCCTCCCACATTCCCATAATCTTCTCTAAACTAAATCGCTCAGTGACATCCGCTGCACGGTCAGCGAGACGTTTGCGTTCTCCCCTATCGGACATCAATCGATCCATAGCTACAGCTAATGCTTCCACATCACCATTCTGCACTAAAATACCATTTACACCATCGCGAATAATTTCTCTTGGTCCACTAGGGCAATCTGTTGAAATGACCGGCAACCCACAAGCCATTGCCTCGATTAAGACATTGCCAAACCCCTCAGTTCGGGAAGACATAACAAATAACTTTGAGAGTTTTAATATAGGAAAGGGATTGCTCATAGACCCTAGAAAAAAAACCCGCTCGGTTAATCCTAAACTATCTCTCTGGTTTTCGAGTTCTATCCGAAGGTTGCCTTTTCCTAATATCAAAAGTTGCCAGTCTAGATGTTTATCAGCGATTTTGCTAAAGGCGGATAATAAAATATCAAACCCCTTTATGTACGTTAATCGACCCATAGCAATAACTAACTTTTTACCTAAGTCAGCACCTTTAGGTAAAGTTATTGAATTTTGCTCATCCTCACCTATCGCCAGTGGATTATAGATTACGGTTCTTTTTGTTTTAGGTAACCAGTCAAAATAACTATCAACTCCTTGACTTACGCTCACCAGCCTAACAGTGTACGGATAGGTCAAGCGTCGCAACTTCTCCCACAAGCTTCCGCAACTAATTATACTTGGGTCACAATGCTCAGTAGCAATCACTGGATAGCTTGTCTTAATAAGAGCTAGCAATGTTAATACATTTGTTTTATCTAAGAAGGAAATAACCACGTCAGGTCGAGTTGATATAATTGCTTCCCTCAATATCCATATGCGATACAGATTGTTCCATATAGCATGGGCTGGCGTTGGTGAGTTTTCAGCAATATTGAGAGCTAATCTATGAACTGCATCTGGCAGTTTATAAAAATCTGACTCTATTCCAGAGAGTGTTAGTACAGCAACCTCATAACCTTTCCTAAAAAAACCTTGAGCAAGCAAAGCCAAAACCCGCTCTGCTCCACCACAAGAAAGAGATGAAATTACTAAGGTAATTTTCAAGGTCTACTCTATTTAAAAATATCACTTGCAGTGTTTACGCCTTGCATAATAACAAAGCACCCATCCTTGTTTTTGCCCTTTCATTATCAAATATATAGGCAATATCAATAAACTAATCACCGTGCGTTTCCAATTGTACAACCAAATAACTGGCAAATTTCCACCAGCCCAAACATCCAAACAGATAAATCCTGTTTCACATAACATATTTATCATTTCTACGTTACCAATCGGGTTTATGTGTCCAATACTAGCCCAAGAGTTTTGATTAAATCCCCACAACTCTCCTGTTATTAAAAACCAGAATCTACCCCACCAAGAGCTAATGTTTGGTGTTGTAATTACTAAATGAGTATCTTGACGACAAAGCTGATATAAATTTTTTAGAAACTGCCAAGGATTCTTAATATGTTCAATGACTTCTATGGACACAATTAGATCAAATGAACCACCATGTTTATTGATAAAACTTTCAACTTCTAAAGAATGATTGAAGTCTATTTTGTAAAATACAGGACCTTGAGCTTTAAAGTTATCAGCGTCTCCATCAACGGCGATAACATTGTAGCCAAGATCGTATAACCGCTGAGAAAAAGCTCCTTCTCCACATCCCCAATCTAAGACGCAAGGTTTTTCCCCGTGTATGTCAATCAATTCCAGCTTATTATTAATAAAATTTGATAACTGCTCGTGAAGATTAGTATCAGTTTTCATACGAAGCCCCTTATAATAATGAGACTCTTTTTTATCAAAGCCAAAAAGGGGAGATGATTTAAAGCGATTAGGACTATTCATTAATTAAAGTTTTAGATAATGATTCGATTTTTTTCATTTTATATAGGTAGTAGCGCATTAGAAAAACTAGAGAAATCAAATATACGCAGCTGGTTGATAAAGCGATACCTGGAAGCCCAATTTTTCTCATAAATATAAAATTGAATAACACATTGGTTGTTAAATTAATTATTGCTCCTCCCAAAAGGATATGATTTGACAAGAGTGATGAAAGCAGTCTTACTAACAAAATGCCAGTAAGATAGAAAGGGATTTGTAAAGCATAAAAAGCCTGTACTTGAGCTACTAAGCGAGTGGCTTCATGTGTAAATGAACCTCTTTGAAACAACACTTGGATTATAGTTTCAGAAAAAAAGAACAAAAATCCTGTGAGCGGCACAGTAATCGTAATAATCAAACATATATAACGCTTCAGTGTATAGCGCACTCCTGTCCAATCTTCACAGGCAACTTTTTTTGAAAAATAGGGAATCACAGCAGTTCCCAATCCTGTAGCCATTAGCCCAATTGGAAATGCAATTACTCTATTACCATAATTCAACGCGGCGACACTTCCCGGTGACAACATTGCCGCCATTGATTGATCCACTAGATTGGTGCTGCTCATTAAAAAAGCTCCAGCAATCATCGGTACATACTGACCAGCTACCTGACGCAAGTGAGGATCAAATCCGTACCACCTGGGGCGCAATGAGATACCTTGCCGCTTCAGCGCCACTCCCATAACTACCATCTCCAAAACTGCACCGCACAGTAAACCACCTGCCAAGGCAAAGATTCCCCAAGACGAACATACCAGCAGAAATATCACACTGATAACTGGGGTAATAATCGGAGAAAGTGCAGCTAAAGCGAAACGCTCACCCGCATTCAAAAGTGCAACCCAGATAACTACCAGCCCATCCAGCAGCACAACAGGCGCGATCACCCACAGAAGACGAAACGTGAGGTCTAACTTTTCGCGGCTAAACCCCCTAGCAATCCAGGGTAGATATAGAGGCGCAGTAACCACCATCAGTATGGTAGTAATTAACAACAACCCTAAACTCCAGACTATTACCCCGGAGAAAAGCTTTTGCGCTGCCTCTACACCTTCTTTCTCTCGTACCTGAATATAGGTGGGGATGAGGGCAGCATTAAAAGAGCCAGCTACCACATTGATGATAAAAGAAGGAACGAGCAAGGCAATTAAAAATGCATCGAGTTCGTCCCCAGTGCCAAATTTCCAAGCAACTACCAATTCCTTACCCGCAGCTGCTACTTTTACCAACGCTGTCATCAGAGCAACTGTAACAGCTGCACCAAAGATTTGGCGGTTGGTCGAGCCACTAGTCAGCTTTTTCCAAGAATGGAGCAGCTTTTGTGCTGCTAGAGTTTGTTTCACCTACACTTAGCTCAAGTTTTCAGCTCGCTGAGCGATTTCATCCCAAACTCCCTGATAGGGACTGATAGTAGCAGCGCTCAACCCCATAGATCCTCATTAATTGACATCAAATTTGGAATTACCATTAACCTGCTCCAAAAGCCGCATTCAACAATGCAGCCAGGACAGATTGAATCGCTAGCAGCTCATCGGGAGGCTCGCTCAAAAATACGCCGCTACTGGAGTTGATGAGAGCATTATATGCTTCCACTGCCGCCGCCAGCCGAACCGCATCGACCCTACCATTTGCGGTTAGCCCTTGCAAGTTGGCAACCACGTTACGAGCCAGGGTTGGATTAATGCCTTCAGTAGCATTCACCAGACCGCTTTCTAGCTGGCTCGCGCTAGCAGCAACATTTCCAGTCCCTGTCAAAACGTTCCCTAAGCTATTATTGGCAGTCTGGGAGTTGACTGAGGCTGCTGCCTGGTTGACAGCAGACGCGATCGCTGCTGTTCTGAAGGCGAGTCTTCCCCGCCCGCCTCTGTCGGGTATGAAGGCTCCGTTGACAACGTCGCTAGTCGTCATAATCGGCCCAGTGACATCTGAATTGCCTGGAGTCTGGGCAAATGCTGTTTCCGAAAACAGTAGAGAAGAACCCAAAGCTAAACCCAGACCGAGATTTAAAGAAAGACGTTTGATGTTCATGGCTTTTATTTTACGAGCAAAAAACTTAGAAAGTGATGCCGTAACCGACGCCTAGGATGAAACGCGCACCATCACCGGCATTTCCAGTTACATCAGCAAGCGCTGGAGTGATGATCAGCGGTATATTCTCGAATGGAGCGATCGAAGCACCCACATTCAAATCTTGACCGCTCCATTCGGCAATGACCGATATCGGTTGAGCGACCCGTACGCCAATACTGCCAAACGGATTGACCGAGTCTCTGCCAGCCTCAATATCAGGTACTGAACGAAAGCGACCTCCACCCAGACCCACAGAAGCAGTAACTGAGGGGGAGAAGCCTGCCGTTGTCCGAGATCCTATCGGAAAAACTTTACTGACGACACCGTAAACGGTGCTGTACCCTGGATCGGGTTCTCCAAACGTCTCGATATTTTCCACCCCAACCGCAACGGCTAGGTCATTAGCAAACTGACGGTGAATCTTGAAGCTAATCCCACCATCTTCAAAGCTATCATCGCCGAAGAGGTCATAAATTGAGATAACGCCTTCTACACCCACTGCTCTCCGAGCATCGCCCAGACCAATACCTGCTGCAATTACCCCGTCTGCCTTATTGGTGTTGCGGGTTCTTTCTTGGAAGCCCCCTCCGATAAAAGCCTGACCCCGATCGGCTCCGAAAGCCGTGGGTGTTGTAATGCTAGAATTTCCGCCAATTAACCGCCGCAGCTGTTCTACTATCGGGGGTGCTGGAAGCCGATACTGTTGGCGCAAGGCTGCAACTTGTTCTGCTGTCAGGGGAGGTGGTGTTGTCGCCACGGGTTCGTAGCCAACCACGTAACGAGCGGCAACATCCGTTGCTGGAATCTGCGGCGCTTGCCCCGCATTCACTAAAGCCTGGTAAATAAACGCCGCCACGTCAGCACGGGTGGCTAACTGATTAGGATTTAACAGCGCCACATCTGGATAGTTGACAACCAGTTGATTTTGTGCGGCTGCGGCAACACTGGTGCGGGCATAGGCAGGAATGCTGCCAGCATCCTGAAATAAACCATTTAAAATCGAGGCGGTATCTGCGGTTGGATTCAGGTTAAGTCCACTGACCAAAGATACCAAGACTTGGACGCGGGGGATGTTTTGATTCGGCTGAAAAACCTGGTTGGGGTATCCCTCTAGAAATCCCGTCCGATAAGCTT
Organism: Trichocoleus sp. DQ-A3; assembly: GCF_039961975.1. Taxonomy (NCBI): domain Bacteria; kingdom Bacillati; phylum Cyanobacteriota; class Cyanophyceae; order Leptolyngbyales; family Trichocoleusaceae; genus Trichocoleus; species Trichocoleus sp. DQ-A3. Next base: position 49,540 of record NZ_JAMPKC010000017.1, read on the forward strand.
CCTGAATTGCTGTGTAACCCCAGTAATTGGCAGGTACATCCACAAAATCCACCGCTTGGCGAGTAGCGGGTCTTTGAAAAGCCTTCCGGATCATGGCGGCAAACTGAGCGCGTGTCACCGGCTCGTCAGGGCGGAAAGAGCCATCTGGAAAGCCTACGATTACTTCTCGCTGTGCGAGTGCTTCAATAAAAGTCTGCGCCCAGCTACCTTGTACATCCGGGAAGGTGCTGGCTTGAGCCAATTGAGTCGGCGTCGAGACGGAGCCGGGTTGCTGTAAACTTCTTCCTGGGGCGGCTGGATTGCGAATCGCTGGTAGGGAAGAGCTGGAACGGGTGGTGGTTGAAGGAGTAGCCGGGTTGTTAGAACGCAGCGCGTCAGCTCCCAGCATCGTTTTTAAGAGTGCGTCACCCATTGAACCGCTACCCTTGGCTGGTGCTGAAGTGTTCCCGTTGGTAGAACTTGCCTTGGTGGTAGCCAGACTGGCAGCCGCATAGAGGATCGTACTGCCCAAAAACATGGAACTTAGTAGGATGCGTAATCGGTACCACAATTTCTTTTCACTTGTACTGACACGGCTCCCACCTGTTGCTGGCGTCATAACCTTTCCTCCTCATACCCAAATATTCCTTGCCACCTCAAAGGTACACGAGTTTGGGAAAATTACGTTGGTGATTAAAATTTATAGTGCAACTTTTTACGGATTGCATCCGTCAATGGCGTGACTTGTGTAACGAGGTTTAACAGATTTGGAATGGAGAGTGCTAAGTTGAGCGCCAAAAGGCATCGTGAAACAAGCTGTAGTTTTTGTACGAGCGGTGCTGGTTTTCCGAAACTGGCTGCCCGAACCGTTGCGGGCTTCGCGCTTCTAGCCGTGGCAGCAATGACGGTTTCACCAGCGATCGCGCAACTCCCCGGATTGCGCCCTTCTGCTGCCCCAGCGGGAACATCTACCAGACGTGGACCGGATGCCCCATATACTCTAGGCGCAGGCGATCGCGTCCGGCTGGATATTTTTGAGGTTCCTGAATACAGCGGAGAGTACCAGGTGCTAATCGATGGTACGCTCAACCTGCCAATCATTGGCAGCGTACCCGTTCGGGGATTGAGCCTCGAAAGAGCAACCGATGAAATTTCTAGCAGATACGGTCGCTACATCCGACGCCCCTTGCTGACCATTACTCTGCTGGCACCCCGTCCGGTCAAAATCGCAGTGGCTGGGGAAGTCAATCGTCCGGGTTCCTATACCGTTAACCTAACCGAAGGCAATCAATTTCCCACCGTCACGCAAGCACTGCAATTGGCTGGGGGCATTACTCAAGCCGCCAATATCCGCCAAGTAGAACTGCGCCGTATTTCACCCGGTTCTTCGGGAGTCATCGCTGTCAATCTCTGGGAATTACTCAACAACGGTGATTTGAGTCAAGACCTCACCTTGCGAGATGGAGACTCGCTGTTTATCCCCACCAGCCTCCAAATCAACGCTGATGAATCCCGTACCTTAGCGGATGCCAGCTTTGCGCCCCAGAACACCGGGCCGATCAAGATTGTCGTCGTCGGAGAAGTATCCCGTCCAGGGCCTTATATCGTGTCACCAACCACCATTGCCACTGCGAATACTCCCCCTGAGGCGAATGCGACTGCGGCTTCTAGCAGCACTCCTGCCACCGTGACCCAAGCCATTCAAGTCGCAGGGGGAATTACCTCCTTAGCAGATATTCGCCAGGTTCAAGTCCGCCGTTCCGCCCGTTCGGGACCCGAAAAAGTCCTCAATATCAACCTCTGGCAACTTTTACAGTCCGGGGATGTCACCCAAGATGTCATCTTGCAAGAGGGAGATACCGTTGTGGTGCCTACTGCCAGCAATATCGACCCCTCTGAGGTACCCCAAGTCGCATCGGCTAGCTTCTCTCCCAATACCATTCGGGTCAATGTGGTCGGGGAAGTTGCCAAAGCAGGGACGATTGAACTGCCACCCAATACGACCTTGAATCAAGCGGTGCTGGCAGCCGGAGGATTTAACAATCGTGCCCGGAGGAGTTCGGTAGAGCTGATTCGTCTCAACGCCAATGGCACCATATCAAAGCGGAACGTCCCGGTCAATTTTGCTCAGGGCATCAACGATCAAAACAATCCGATTCTACGCAATAACGATGTGGTGGTGGTGAACCGCTCTAACCTCGCTAATTTCTCAGACACGCTGGGGACGGTATTGAGTCCGCTGGGAGGGGTTTTCAGCTTATTCAACTTCTTTAGAATCTTCGAGTAAAAACGTGGCTGGCTAGGTCTGGAGAGCCACAATCAAGAGCTGAGTAAAAAATTCGATCGTTTGGATGTAGCATCCTGCACATTCATGGTACAAAATGAGGCTAGAACCAGGAATCTCCCTGGCGATCGCGTCAACCAAGCCAACAAGGTGCAGGGGTTTAGATGGAAGCGGGCCAATTTTCTCAACCGTCATCGCCGAAAGGGAATGGCAAGCAACTTCAGCCATTGCCGCTAACCGACGAAACTCAGTTTCTAGAAAACAGCCAGGACGACTTGAATGTTCGTCAGCTCTTGAATGTGGTGCGTCGCCGTGCTTTGGTGATTGCGGGGGTGGCGATCGTTGTCACGACTGGAATCGGCTTATGGACATTCAGCCAAACACCCAAGTATGAAGGAAAGTTCCAACTCCTGGTGGAACCCGTTACGGCTGAAAATAAGCTGACGAAACTTACTCAATTACAGGCAATCGAGCCAGCTCTAAACGACTCTAGTCTGGATTACGAAACCCAAATTAAAGTTTTACTCAGTTCCGAACGGATGGCGGCATTCATCGCTCAGATCCAAAAGCGCTATCCCGATATCGACTATGAGTCACTCATTCTTGAAAACAACCTAACAATTACCCAAATAGATAAAACAAAAATTTTAGAAGTACGTTACCGCGATACCGATCCCGATAAAATCAAGTATGTATTATTTGAGTTAGCTAAAGTTTATTTGAGGTACTCTCTTCAGGAGCGGCAAACTAACCTCAACCAGGGAATTAAGTTTGTAGACGGTCAACTTCCTGGACTTCAACAACGGGTGGACAAACTCCAGGGACAACTGCAAACGTTCCGGCAGCGGTACAACATCCTCGATCCGGAAGAACAAGCCAAACAACTTGCCGTGCTAGCCTCAAATGTTGAGGAACAAAAACTCGATAACCAACTAAAACATAATGAAGTCCGGTCGCTGTATGCAACGCTACAAAAGCAGTTAGGGCTACCCCCCAATCAAGCGATCGCTGCTGCATCTCTTTCGGAAGCACCCCGCTACCAACAGTTACTCAACAAACTTAAGGAAGTCGAAACAAAGCTTGCCACCGAGTCAGCCCGATTTCTGGCAGAAAGTCCAACCATTCAGTCACTCAAAGAGCAGCAGCAAAATTTGCTGCCCCTCTTGCAACAAGAAGCGGCGGCAGTACTGGGAAATAATCTATCTGGTCTCAACGAACGGCAATATTTGTCTTCCCCCAGCACGGTGCGCTTAGAGCTGATTCAGCAATTTGTGGATGCGGCAAACCAAGTGCAGGTTCTGGAAGTTCGCGGCAATGCGATCGCCCAAGCCGAAAAGCGCTTAAATCAACAAGTTAGACTACTGCCCCTGATTGCCCGTCAGTACACAGATTTACAGCGGGAACTCAACGTCGCAACCGAGAGTTTAAACCGCTTTCTAGCCGTTCGGGAAACCCTGCAAATTGAAGCAGCACAGAAAGCTCTCCCCTGGCAGCTGATCGCCAAACCCCAAAAGCCAGAAGATCCTATCTTTCCCAAGCCCAAGCGAAATCTGATATTAGGCGCGATCGCAGGGGTAATGTTAGGGCTGGCATCTGCCTTATTAGCAGAGCGACTCGACAATGTCTTCCACTCCCCCGAAGAACTCAAAGACAGCACCCGACTGCCCATTCTTGGCTTGATTCCCCACCACAAAGAACTCAAACTATTCAAACCCATTGCAGAAATCGCCAACTTTGCCCAGCCAAATGGAAACGGAGCCTCAGCCAAAAACCAAAACGGAGAAACCCCATCTAAAGAGCGTGCCACCACTCGCAAAGCTAGCTGGTACAATGCTTCTCCCTTCTTAGAATCCTTCCGTTCTCTCCATACCAATATTCGTTTTCTCGGTTCTGATACCCCTATCCACTCGCTAGTGGTTAGCTCAGCGTCTCCAGGTGATGGTAAATCCACTGTATCCGTACACCTAGCACAGGCGGCTGCGGCAATGGGACAGCGAGTTTTGCTGGTAGATGCAGATTTGCGGCGTCCTCAGGTTCATAACGTCCTCGGTTTAGAAAATCACCAGGGATTAAGCAACGTCATTGCCACAGGTCTAACTCCCAGAGAAGCCATCCAGCGCTTGCCCTCCTGGGACAATCTCTACGTGCTAACCGCTGGACAAATCCCACCAGACCCAACCAGGCTGCTTTCCTCCAAGCGAATGCAGTATTTGATGGAGCAGTTGAACGCTGTTTTTGATCTAGTGATTTATGACACGCCACCGATACTAGGTCTGGCAGATGGCAGACTCCTGGCTGTCCATACCAATGGCGTGATCATGGTAGCGAGACTGGGCAAAACCGATCGCTCCATCCTGCTACAAGCGATAGATGCATTGAAAATCTCTAGTGCCCCCGTCTTGGGTATGGTTGCAAACGGTGTGAGAAGAAACGCCGGTGGATCGTACTATTACTACGATCGCTACTACACCTCTAATCAAGAATCAGAAGTAGAGAATGCCAAGAAACTCTTGCAAAAGAAACTTGGATTGCGCTAGCTGTTCGTGATTAATTGTTAGGAAGTAGTCATTAGTTTCTAGTCATTTTTAAAATCATGGATAGAACTAATGACTGATGACTAACCGCTAAGCCCCATAAAAAGAGCGATACCACTCAACAAAACGCGGAATTCCAACCTCGATGGGTGTACTAGGTTTGAACCCAACATCTTTTTGTAGATCGCTAATATCGGCATACGTTTCAGGAACATCTCCCGGTTGCATTGGCAGCATATTTTTCACTGCCTTCGTACCGAGGCAATCTTCCAAAACCTCGATAAAACGCCCTAATTCAACCGGCGTATTATTGCCAATATTGTAAATTTTATAAGGTGCGGCACTCACTCCCGGATCGGAGTCAGCTCCTGCTAGATCAGGATTTGGGTGTGGAATTTTATCAGCTACTCGTAAAACTCCTTCTGCAATGTCATCAATGTATGTAAAATCGCGCCGCATTTTACCATAATTAAAAACATCAATCGGACGCCCTCCTAAAATGGCTTTGGTAAACAAAAACATTGCCATATCTGGACGACCCCACGGCCCATATACTGTAAAAAAGCGCAAGCCAGTCGTTGGTAAACCATACAAATGACTGTAGGTATGCGCCATCAGTTCATTTGCCTTTTTACTAGCTGCATACAAGCTGACCGGATGATCTACATTGTCATGCACCGAAAAAGGCATTTTCTTATTTGCCCCATAAACTGAACTAGAAGAAGCAAACACCAAGTGTTTAACTTGCGAATGCCGACACCCCTCTAAGATATTCGTAAATCCCACCAAATTGCTATCAACATAAGCATGGGGATTTTGCAGCGAGTAACGTACACCGGCCTGGGCAGCCATATGTAGTACTTGTTCAATCTGGGAATTCGCGAATAACTCCGCAATTCCTTGACGATCCGCCAAGTCAAGTTTGTAAAACTGAAAATTATTTTTGTCCTTCAGTTGCTCCAAACGAGCTTGTTTTAAATTGACATCATAATAATCATTGAGATTATCGATGCCAATGACCTCTTCTCCTCTATCTAGCAGCAGTTTACACAAGTAAAAACCAACAAAACCAGCGGCACCAGTAACTAAAATTTTCCCCATATTTTTGTTTCTACTAGCTGTTAGCAGGTTGGTAATTGATGTAGCGTCATTGACAAATAATGGCGATGAGCGCGACAAATCCAAAGGCGTTCAAGTCCAAAGTCTAGCCCAATTACTCAGCCGAATGCCATAGTTCCGCACATGAACCCCTGGTGGCACTAAGGGTTCATGTGCCCTTACAACCCCATCAAACTGATGCAAGCTACCTGGAGCGTGTCCTGTGTACGCTCCAGGCAGCTAACTGGGAGCATTTTGTTGATGAGAGCGAAAAGTGCTACGCGAGGAGCGCAGGTACGTGTATACGCTCCTCACGTAGCGTATGCTGCTTTATGCGGCTACTCCCTTACCTGCATCTGCCGCCTAGGAGACGCTCCTGCTTCCCTGAAACAAGGAACTATCCCAGCCGTGTCTAGTCTGATGAAGAGCTTTAAGTTTAATTCTGCTTAGCGTCGGATTACGGGGTTTGTCTATTCCGTTTCATTTTGCCCATTCAACTTAAGTCTGTCACCTTACCTATGGTAATCACTCACCTGCACAAATTTTTAACAACCTCGACTGCTAAAACTTCTAAATCTCAGATGATATTTTGGTTCACTTTAAGCTTAACTTTCGCCCTCATTTATAGTTCTTTAGGACTCAAGCAGGCTTTCAGTAGCTCATATGTGGTGCAAGATGATGCACGGGTGTATGTGTTTTGGATGCAGCGATTTGTAGACTCAGGCTTGTTTCCGAATGATTTTATTGCTGACTATTTTCAAGCTATAACCCCCTCTGGATATGCTGCTTTCTATCGACTGATAGCATTTTTGGGGATTGAGCCACTTGGCTTGAGTAAATTACTACCAGTCTTTTTGACACTGCTGACAACCGCCTACTGTTTTGCAGTCTGCATGGAAATATTTCCGGTACCAACAGCAGGATTTATTAGTACGCTGCTGCTCAATCAAAATCTTTCCATGAGGGATGATTTAGTTTCTAGCACTCCCCGATCTTTTATTTATTTATTTTTTCTAGCATTTTTGTACTATCTGCTGCGGCGCTCTTTATTTTTATGTCTAGGCGCGATCGCTTTGGCTGGATTGTTTTATCCCCCGTTGTTGTTCATTTTAGCCGGAATCTTAATCTTGAGACTGTGGCGCTGGGACGGACAGCGACTCCATCTATCTAAGAATCGGCTTGATTATCTGTTCGGCGCTACTGGGCTGGGATTTTGCCTGCTAGCGATCTTGCCCTATGCTTTGAAATCCTCTGAAGTTGGCCCAGCGATCGCTGGGATGGAGCTAAGATCGTTACCAGCATTTTCTCAAACGGGAAGAATTCCTTTTTTTGATAACACTAATCCCCTGTGGTTTTGGCTATTTGGGCAACATAGTGGTCTTTTGCCTAATGTGTTTGAACATCCCCTATCTCTGCTGGGATTATTCTTGCCAATCTTGATGCGCTATCCCGACAGGTTTCCCCTAATTAAGCAAATTGCCAGCAACATCACCATTTTGCCTCAGATTGCGCTAGCATCTTTCGGGATATTTGTGGCTGCCCATGCCATGCTCTACAAGCTTTTTGCTCCGGCTCGTTACACGCGATATAGCTTCAAGTTGGTGATGATTTTGAGTGCAGCAATCGTATTAGTCGCACTGATAGATACAGTTTTTAAATGGGCAAAGCAGCAAGATAAACTATTAATTCGGCGGCAGTTTATAGCTTTGGGATTCACCACTCTACTAGGAACTACAATCCTCTTTTATCCGTACTTATTGGAGAAATTTCCAAACAGTAACTATGTCGTTGGTAAGGCACCTGCACTATATGAATTTTTTCAGAAACAACCTAAAAATATTCTGATTGCTTCTTTATCGGAAGAAGTGGATAACCTGCCTACTTTTTCCCAGAGAGCTATTTTAGTCGGGTGGGAGTATGCAAATCCTTATCATGTAATATACGAGCGTCAAATTCGCCAACGAGCTACCGATTTAATTCACACTCAGTACACTCAGAATTTGGCAGAAATTCAAAATTTTATTCAAACCTATGATGTGGATTTTTTCTTGCTGGATCGCGCAGCATTTACTTCTGAATATATTACCAACAATCCTTGGTTTAGGCAGTGGCAGCCGCTAGCGAAAGAGATGTTAGGAATGCTAGATCGGGGAATGATTCCAGCCATGTCTGGTCTGATGCAGCGTTGTTCGGTTTTTGAGACAGGGGAGCTGGTTGTACTGCAAGCCAAATGTATGATTAAAGCCACCCTAGATTAAATACTACTGAAATCATTTCAGCTTAAGGTCGCCACAAATAAAGGGTTGTCAGTGGCTACTGCAATAGACTCGAACTGACTCTTTCAGCGCTAGGCTAACGCCTCGCTTCGCTAACGCGATCGCCGCCAATCTTCTACGAACCAAAATCAGAAATCAAAACTCTAAAAGAGAATGATTTTTAGAAAATGGACGGATTGGTGAAACATATCAGCGCTACTCAAGTCTTTTGGATTATGCATTGATTGTAGGTTAAGAGTGTCACCTACGCGATCGCAGGCAGACCCTTTCAAAGCAAGTCTCATTCTGAGTACGCGAGTGTGGGAAAATTCCCAAATATAAGGAACAGGCGTAAGGAGCAGAGTTGACACTTAACATAGGACAAGCCGATAGTATTCATCGGTAGAAGCCTGTAATCATGTCTAAAGACACCCTCGTTACCGCCGTTGCTAGTTTTCTATGAAGAACTCCCCAAATTCGGGTAATGAAACAGCAGCTACCCGTTCCAATCGGCGTCTATGGGTACTCTTAAGCCGCACCGGCCTTGGCCTGGGAATTATCCTGTTGCTTGGCACAATTGGCGGGGTCTGGTGGGCGTGGATTTTTGTCCATCAGCGGTTAGCACCAATTGTTGAAGAAAATCTCAGTCAAACGCTGAAACGACCCGTGCAGCTGGGGAAAGTCGAAGGCTTTTCCATCAACAATCTGCGCTTTGGTGCCTCCTCGATACCAGTTACGCCCACTGACCCCGACCGCGCTTCGGTAGAGGGTGTAGACGTGGTTTTTGATCCACTAGCGCTTCTCTTTAGGCGGACTTTGGAGCTAGATATTACCCTGGTCAACCCTGATATTTACGTTGAACAAGACAAAGAGGGGCGCTGGGTTTCTACGGAACTGAAGTCAGAAGAACCGAGTGGGCCGATTAAGACGGATATCCAAAGCGTTCGGGTTCAAAATGCAGATGTTGTGCTGGTACCAACGCCCAAAATTGTAGAGAGGAAAAAAGGCAGCCAGGAAGCAAGAGGAAATGTAGATGTAACGCTGCCCTCTCAAAATCTCCCGCGCAGTAACACTCAAGACACCCTCTCCAGACGACTGGAATCTCTGCTTCCCAGAGCAGAGAGGAGGGGGGTACCAGTCGCTTTTCGTCAGGTAGGCGGTACGGCTCGCTTTTTCGATAACAACCAGCGGATTCGCTTTGATGTCAGCGCTCAATCTCAGGTCGAATTAGGGACACCGACAAAAAGTGTCCCTCAAAAACAGCAGGCCAATCCAACACCTGCGCCCATCCAAAGCAGCCTCAAACTTTCTGGTGAATACCGCGCCCCAACCGGACAAACCAACCTGCAAGTTCAAGGGCAGAACCTGAGTGCAGTCGATGTCGATCGTTTAGCGAAGCTGCCAATAGACTTGTATGCAGGGCTGTTGGATGGCAACTTGGAAGTCCGATTCCAAAATGAAGAGCGAGCCACATTTCTGGGAACAGCTATCCTCAAAAATGTGAAAGCGCAGGTTGCAGAGGTGCCGCAACCGTTTAACAATGCCAACGGACTCGTGCGATTCAACGGATATGCGATCGCGCTGGAGAATGTCAGCGCTCTTTACGGTCAGGTTCCCGCAGTTGCCAATGGGGTTATTGATACCCAAGAAGAAAAGGGTGGGTACAACATTGCCGCCCAAGTGAAATCGGTCGCGATCGCGACTGCCCTCAATACTCTCAAAGTAGAGTCACCTTTCCCCGTAACTGGACAAGTCCGCGTTGACGTGCAGCTCAAAGGAGCGCTGGAAAAACCGATCCTCTCAGGAACCGTCGCCACCCTCCAGCCCACCGAAAAAGTGCCCCTAATCGTAGATAAGGTAAACTTTCGCGGCATCAGCGGTCAATTTCAGATGATCGATACCCTCCTCACCATTACCAACATCCGTGCCTTGCCTAGCGTTGGCGGCAGACTGGCTGGTAATGGTCGAATTCAGATGGGCGACAAAGGAGGATTGGTATTCGATGTCATCGGTCAAGACATTCCAGGGGATGCCGTTGCCCAGATTTACAACGCCAAGCCGAGCAATATCCAAATCGGCACCGTAGCCGCTAAAGCACAGCTTTTTGGCACTACCGGCAACCTCCAGACCGTCGTGCAAGTTCAGGCACCCCAAGCCACCTACCCAGGCAGTGGAGAAGTCATCGTTACTCAGGATAAAACCTACTTTCGCAACACGACTCTGAGAGTCGGGGCAGGCACCGTTAACGTCAAAGGTCAGGTGGCAAATGGTCGCTGGGAGGCGGCAGGAGTTGCCGATGATGTTCAACTAGCACGGTTGGCAGAACTCCCGCCACAGTTGCAGTCAGCCCAAGCAGATGGGACTTTTTATCTAGCCGGAAGTGTCGATTCTTTCAAACCGGAAACGATTCGCGGCACCGCTCAAGCGAATGTCCGGGTTGCTGGTGGCACCGTCAAGGCATCAAAAATTGCGCTGAATGCAGGGCGCTGGCAAGCTTCTGGGCAGGCTTCTGCTGTCCAGTTGAGGCAGCTAGCCCCGCAACTGCCGCCGCAATTCCAAAATCAAACCGCAAATGGTTCTTTTAGCTTATCTGGAAGTCTAGCTGCCTTTAAACCGGAAACTATTAGTGGCACCGCCTCGGTTCAACTGAATATTGGCGGGGGCAGCGTCAATGCCTCAAACGTTCGGCTGAACAACGGTCGTTGGCAAGCTTCTGGACAAGCGTCTGCCATTCAATTAGCAACCGTTTTGCCCCAATTACCCGTCCAAGGGCGACTCAATAATGGTTCCTTCAACCTGTCAGGAAGTTTGGCGGCTTTCACCCCGGAAACGATTAGCGGGACTGCCCAAGGAAATCTTCAGGTTGGCGGTGGTCGCGTCAGTGCCACCAACGTGGAGTTTGGCAACGGTCGCTGGCAAGCTTCTGGGCAAGCTTCTGGCGTCCAGTTGGCAACGGTGTTGCCCCAAATTCCGCCGCAATTCCGAGGTCAGCTGAATAATGCTTCCTTTAACGTCTCCGGTAGTCTGGAAAATGTCAGCGCCGAAACGATTACCGGAGAAGCTTCTGGACGTCTGAATCTTGGCGGGGGCACCGTTACCGCCTCGAATATCCAATTTAACAACGGTCGCTGGCAAGCTCGCGGACAAGCCTCTGGGGTACAACTAGCAAGGGTGTTTCCCGAACTGCCGCCGCAATTCCAAGGTCGGTTGAATAATAGTTCTTTTAATGTATCGGGGAGTCTGGGGGCGTTTAGCCCGCAAACCGTTACCGGAACTGCTTCTGGAAGTCTGAATGTGGGTGGGGGAACCGTCAGTGCCGCCAATGTAGAGTTTGGCAACGGTCGCTGGCAAGCTCGCGGACAAGCGTCTGAGGTTCAGTTAGCAACGCTATTTCCCGAACTGCCACCGCAATTCCAAGGTCAGCTGAATAATGGTTCTTTTAAGGTATCGGGAAGTCTGGCGGCTTTTACGCCAGAAACTCTTAGCGGCACGGCTTCTGGAAGCCTGAACTTAGCTGGAGGCAGCGTCAGTGCCGCCAACGTACAGTTTGGCAACGGTCGCTGGCAAGCGTCTGGTGAGGCGTCCAATATCGAACTTGCTAGGGTGTTTCCGCAATCGCCCCAATTCCAAGGTCAGCTAAATAATGGTTCTTTTAATCTCTCCGGGAGTTTAGCCGCTTTCAGCCCCGAAACGATTACTGGCACGGCTTCTGGAAATCTGAACTTGGGTGAGGGAAGCGTCAGTGCAGCCAACGTACAGTTCGGCAACGGTCGCTGGCAAGCTTCTGGCGAGGCGAATGGGGTTCAGTTGGCAAAAGTATTTCCCCAGCTGCCCCCGCAATTTCAAGGTCGGCTGAATAATAGTTCCTTCAACCTATCCGGCAGTTTGGCTGCCTTCACCCCGGCAACCCTGAACGGGACGATTTCTGGAAGTTTGAATGTGGGGGATGGCACCCTCACCGCCTCAAATGTCCAACTCCAAGACGGGCGCTTTGCGGGTTTAATTTCTGCTAACAATGTTGATCTAGAACAGCTTGCCGCAGCATTACCCGATTCCGTGCCGGTTCCGGCGCTGCGAGGACGGGTGAGTGGCAACGTTGATGCTTCTGGGCCGCTGAGTGCTGTCAATCCGGCGGCTATCCGAGCAACCGGACAGTTGCGCGTCGAGGATTTTGCCGCCAATGACTTAGTGTTCGACCCCATTCTTACCGGGCAAATCAATTTAGTCCCCGGACAGCCGAGTAGCGTTGAGCTGGCAGGCAATCAACAAGACCGGATTTCGCTGGTGTTGTCGCCTAGCTATCAACCCGTCTCTTTTTTAGTGAAGCGTGACGAGGTGCTGGCACAAGGCAACCGCGAGGGCGATTTGTTGGTGGTGGATGTGCAAAACGTTCCGCTCAAATTGTTGAAAGATTTAGCTCCCCAGAATGCCTTAGCAAGTCTACCGTCAGCGATCGCATCCCAACCCATCGAAGGTAAACTTTCTGGAGATTTTATCCTGAATCTCGCCAATTTTAATGTTGCCGGGAATGATGTAGCGATCGCTCAACCCGTGCTTGGTACCATTAAAGGCGATTTGCTGACCATCGGCAGTTTCCGCTATGCCGATGGTACCGCCACCTTGGATGGGGGAGAGTTCCGCCAAGGCGAAAGTCTATACGCCCTCGCCGGTAGCGTTACTCAAACCTCCAGTGGGCCAGAACTGCAAGGTTCGCTGAAAGTAGCTCAAGGAAAAATCCAAAACGTCCTCCCCCTCCTGCAAATCTTTGATTTACAAGACCTCGCCAGAGGCGGACAACCTCCTACCTATGCTAGCGCCGCCGAGGTTAAACCCCAACCCGTCGGTCTACCCAATGCTACCCTGGAAGCTCAACTGCGCCGCTTGTCAGAAATAGAAGCCATCCTTGCTGCCCAGAAAGAGGAACGGGAAGCTTCGCCCATCCCCGAACTCAAAGACCTCACCGGCAATTTCTCCGGCGGAATCAATGTAGCAGCTTCCCCTAGACAAGGCATTAACCTTGACTTTGACTTCGGCGGAAATAACTGGAAATGGGGCAGAGACGACCAGCCAAATCGGCTTTACACCGCTGATAATGTGATTGTCAAAGGCAGCTTCCAAAACGGCGTCCTCACCCTTCTGCCCTTACGAATTGAATCTGAAGAAACGCTGCTTGCCTTCACTGGCACCCTTGGCGGAACCGAACAAAGCGGTCAGCTGCGCCTGAGAAATGTCCCTGTCGCCCCATTCCAACAGTTCGCCAATTTACCAGTCGATATCACTGGGAATCTCAATGGAACCGCAACCCTAGCAGGCAGCATCAACAATCCCCAAGCCATCGGCGAACTGACTCTCATCGATGGCACTCTGAACCAAACCGCCGTCCAAGCGGCACGGGGCAGTTTCCGATATACCAATGCTCGTCTGACCTTCAGCAGCACCATCGCCACTGCCGAATCTGGAGAGCAGGCAAGCCCGGAAGCTGGGGAGACTCGGCTCGATACTCAACCTGCAACAACTCCTAGTACCCCATCTCCAATCGCCAGTATCCCCTCGACGACTCAAATCACTGGCAGCATTCCCTTTTACCAGTTGCCCTTTGCCTCCGTTGCACCCGATAACAACCAACTCAGCCTGGATTTAAACGTTCAAAATGAGGGACTTTCCCTGTTAAACCTGCTTTCGCGTTCTGCTGTCACTTGGGTGGATGGTACCGGACAAGTGCAACTCAACGTTCAGGGTACGGTGAATCCAAATACGGGCAAATTAAACCAGCTTGTCGCTAACGGGATTGCGACTGTTGACGATGCCACTATCAAGGCGCAAGCTTTGCCCGAACCGCTCACCGATGTCAACGGTAGGGTCTTATTTAACTTTGACCGCATCCAAGTAGAAAACTTCCGGGGTGACTTTAGTGGTGGTGAAGTGGTCGCCTCCGGAGCCATCCCCATCTCAGGCACGGGGCAAGAGTCGGGGGATAAACTCACGGTTAGCCTTGAAAAACTCGCTGTAAATTTGAAAGGGTTATACTCAGGCGGCGTCAACGGCAACGTGGAGATTACTGGCTCGGCTCTCAATCCGCAAATTGGTGGTGAAGTGCGACTTGCCGATGGTCGGGTGCTGATAGGAGAGACGGCAGGGGATGGCACAAACGGAACGGCTTCACCCGGTGGTGGTACCGCTACCCCATCATCCCCAACCTCTAACGAGCAACCCTTCACTCCCGCATTTAATAACCTACAACTGGCTTTAGACAAAGGCGTCGAAATCTCCCGCCCACCGCTGCTGAGTTTCCAGGCGACTGGTGGCTTTACTCTCAATGGCACTTTGGATGAACCTCAGCCAAAGGGGACGATTCGGCTAACCAGGGGTCAGGTGAATCTGTTTACGACTCAGTTCCGCTTGGCACGCGGCTACGAACACACGGCTGAGTTTACCCCCAGTGAGGGACTTGACCCGGTTCTGGATATTCGGCTGGTCGCGTCTGTTTCCGAAGTAACCCGCAGCCGGATTGCTGACACAACCGCCACGGGTATTGTGAGTAGCGAAATTAGCGATGTTCCCGCTACCAATTTGGGGGCATTGCGAACGGTTCGCATTCAAGCCAGAGCCACAGGTTCGGCAAGTCAATTGGCAGATAATCTGGAGCTGACCAGTAATCCGCCTCGCAGCGAGAGCGAAATTGTCGCCCTTTTGGGTGGTGGCTTTGTGGAAACGCTAGGTCGGGGAGATACCACGCTAGGACTCGCAAATTTGGCAGGTTCGGCACTGTTGACACCTTTCCAAAATGTGGTGGGAGATGCGTTGGGATTGAGCGAGTTTCGCTTGTTCCCCACAGTAGTGAGGGATGAAAAGTCCCGCACTTCAACGTTGGGCTTGGCGGCAGAAGTTGGGGTTTCCGTCACTCCTAAGCTTTCTGCCTCTGTATCGAAGATTTTGACGGCTGATGAGCCTCCTGAGTTTGGTGTCACTTATCGAGTCAATAATGAGATTCTGCTGCGAGGTGGCACCGATTTGTCTGGGGAAACCAGGGGAGTGGTGGAGTATGAAAAGCGCTTCTGAAAAAAAGGACTGAGGAGTAAGGACTGAGGACTGAGGGCTGAGGACTGAGAAGTGAGGAGTAAGGAGTAAAAAGTGAGGGCTGAGGGCTGAGAAGTGAAAAGTGAGGGCTGAGGGCTGAGAAGTGAAAAGTGAGGGCTGAGGGCTGAGAAGTGAGGCGCGAGAAGTCAGAAGTGAGGGGTGAGAAGTGACTATCGAGAGAATTGCCAACGACCTCGCTGTACTGCGTTGAGTGTTGCAATATATTCCTCCAAGTTAAAAGAAGACTCCGTTTCTTTTTGAGGGAGGGTTTCTTTAATGACAAGCGGCAAACCCAACATCGCCGCAGACGTATTCACTAGACAGTTGCCCAAATTCGTGGCATCGTAGCCACCTTCTAACAACAGCAGGTAATGCCCACCCACAGAAGCGATCGCTTCTGCGACCAAACGGGTTAGGTTGTAGTAAAGTTGGGCACTCAGGCACAAGCCTGCCCCAGGATCGTACAGGTAAAGATGATTGATATCATCGAAGTGTCCGTCAAACCCTGCCGACACAATCACGATGTCGGGTTTAGCTTGGGCAATTAGAGTCGGTACAACGGTCTGGAACAACGCCCAATACTCATCATCGGCTAGCTTTGCGGGTAGCGGCAGGTTGATAATGTTACCTTGTGCGCCAATATCCTCCAGATTGCCGGTTTGCGGGTAAAGCTCTTTACCAAACTGGTGGAGGGAGCAAAAAATGATACGCGGGTCGTCCTGTACGATATCTTGGGTGCCATCTCCGTGATGCAAGTCCCAATCCAAGATTAAAACACGCTCTACACCCTCTTTTTTTAAGCAATACTTGGCTGCGATCGCTGCATTATTAAATAAGCAGAAACCACCCGCTTGTTTGCGTCCGGCGTGGTGTCCAGGCGGACGGTTTAAGCACACAGCGCTTTGAATCTGCCCGGACAAAATGCCCTTGAGGGCGCTAATTCCTGCCCCAGCGGAAATCAAGGCGGTTTTGTAAGAGCCGGGGCTTACATAGGTAGACTCAGCCAAATACCCGCCAGCCGCACTGATTGCCCGGACTTGAGCAATGTATTCCGATGTGTGTACCGCCTGTAAATCCTCTTCCGTTGCTGGTTCAGGCTCAAGAAGAGTCATCTGCTGGCTTAACCCAAAATCTCTTAGCGCTGCCATTGCTGCTGTCAGGCGACTACTGGATTCCGGGTGGGGAACCGGACTAACGACTGGGTAAGGAAACTGAATTTGGTCTAACGTGTAAACTGGATCGAGCAAATCTTGCCCCGCTACCCGGTGATATAAATTATTTCCTTCGACCCTAATTTGACCAGGATCGTGTATAGCAAAATCAGGCGTATAAATTAGGGCAATTGGCAACATCTTGGTCATTAGTTATTCCTTCTTAGTTATGAGTCCTCAGGTAACAACTAATGACTTTTTATCCATTACCCATTGTCCGAAAATGGCATTTATGGATTTTTTGCAGGACTTGTATCGCTGCTCATTGGCTTGCGCTTCATCAACCTGGGACTCATACCAATCGCTGTGCCAGCAGGAACTGGGTTTATCTTAGTTGGTTTAGGAGGAATTTTTGCTGTACCAACTCTCTATTTCAAAGAAAACCGGCTCTTACGAACTGTTGGAGCCATTGTGTTAATTGTGGCAGCCCTCATTTTTGCGTTTATTGGATTGAGTTCCTACTGGGCACATCTTACTAACTTCTCGATGTGGCAACCCATGCCAAAGTAATTGCCGTAAAACGACTCCAGTAAACTTACAAGGAGTAATCCGATGATTACATATCGCACCGTTTCGATCGATGGTTTAGATATCTTTTATCGAGAAGCTGGTTCTCGCGATAATCCAACGATTCTGCTGTTGCACGGCTTCCCAATCTCATCTCATATGTTCCGCAATCTGATGCCCGCGCTTAGCGATCGCTTCCATCTCGTTGCTCCCGATTATCCGGGTTTTAGTAACAGTTCGATGCCAACTGTGGATGAGTTTGATTACACGTTCGATCATCTGGCACAGATCGTCGAGAAATTTATCGCTGCGATCGCTCTCAAGAAATATAGCCTTTACTTAATGGATTATGGTGTTCCGATTGGTTATCGGATTGCGGCTAAAGCTCCAGAGCGCGACACCGGGCACTTTGCGCTGGAAGAAGATGGGGATGCGATCGCAAACTACATCCGTCAATTTCTCGCGTCACGGCTTCAACCCATCCCTGCCTAATGAAAACAAAGAAACACTACTTTGATTTTTGTTGATTCTCTTAGGCTATGAAGTAAGCAATGAAAACGATTGAACGAGAAAGATACTCAACGTCAACAAAGTTTTAGAGGGTTTACAGATGAAGATTTTTGTTGCCGGAGCAACAGGAGCAATCGGTCGTCCGCTACTCAACCAATTACTTGCCAGAGGTCACGATGTTATAGCTCTAACCCGCTCCCCGGAAAGGGCACAGTCATTAGTGGCAGAGGGAATAGAGCCTGCGGTCGCGGATGTATTCGACGCTGATTCAGTTAAAGCGGCGATCGCCCGCGCTCAACCGGAAGTGGTGATTGAACAACTCACCGCCCTACCCAGGACTTACAGTCGTGAATCCATGAGTGCAGCAGCGCCTCTGAATACGCGCATTCGGTTAGAAGGGGGTGCCAACGTGCTGGCGGCTGCACAGGCAGCAGGGGTGCGCCGCTACCTGAGACAGTCGGTCGCCTTCTGGGGAATTCCCGGTACTGGATTGGCAGATGAGGAAACACCGTTATCGCTTGATGCCTCCCCCGCCGTTGCCGCCGATGCTCGCCTCGTAACTGAAATTGAACACCGTTTATTGGAAACATCCAATCTCGAAGGAATTGCTTTACGCTATGGTTTCTTCTACGGACCCGGCACTTGGTTCAACCCGGATGGCGATGTAGCACAACAGGTGCGACAGCAACAGTTTCCGATCGTCGGGAATGGTAATGGCGTTTGGTCCTGGTTACACATTGAGGATGCAGCGATCGCCACAGTTGCAGCCGCAGAGCAGGGCAATCCTGGTGTTTATCTGATTGCGAACGATCGCCCTTTAGCGGTGCGCGAATGGCTCCCTGCGTTTGCTCGATCGCTGAATGCTCCACCACCGCCACAGGTATCAGTTGAGGATGCTCTGAAAAGGGATGGTGGTGCGGATATTGTTTACTACCAGACTCAGATGCGAGGCGTATCGAATGCCAAGGCAAAACGCGAACTGGATTTTCAGCCGCGATCGTTGGAGTGGATCGTTGACAGCGCCGTGGCTGATGCCAGTTAACGTTCTAGCATCCAGATGGCTATCGTAATCAGGAAGAATGAAGGCATCATGACAACTCAAAATGTAACCATTCCAGCCTTTTCAGGCGGCAGTTTTAACGCCTATCTATCAGCACCCGATACTCAGCCTCGTGCAGGGATTGTGCTGATTCAAGAAATTCTTGGGGTCAATCCGAATATGCGACAGACTGCCGATGATTATGCTAAGGCAGGCTATTTGGTACTGGTGCCGGATCTGTATTGGCGACTGGAACCCGATGTGCAACTCGATCCTGGCAAGGAGGAGCATTGGGCTAAAGCCTTTGAGCTACTTCGAGCATTTGATGTCGATAGCGGCGTAGAAGACCTCAAGGCCAGTCTATCTTTTCTGCGGCAGTATCCCAGCAGCACAGGCAAGGTCGGCAGTGTGGGCTTTTGTTTGGGCGGCAAACTGGCATATTTCATGGCAACACGCACCGATGCGGATGCCAACGTCAGTTACTACGGTGTTGAGATTGACAAGAATTTAGCCGAGGCGACAAAGATTCAGAAACCGCTGATATTGCATATAGGTGGAAATGATGAGTATGTGTCCCCAAGCGCTCAAACAACCATTCAGCAAGGACTGAAAGACAACCCTCTGGTCACAATCTATCGCTATGAAGGAGTGAGTCACGGGTTTAGCCGCATGAATAGTTCCGCTTATCGCCAAGAAGCCGCAGAATTAGCACGCGATCGCACGTTGGCGTTTTTAAAACAGCATTTAGGGTAGCGGGACTTAAACGCAAAGCGATTGAGATTTGGCGCACAAACAGCTATCAACTTCAACAAGTGTGAGGTAAAAGATGACAAAAGTTTTAATCGTTTACGCAACTGATTACGGCAATACCCAGAAGATGGCAGAAGCGGTAGCATCTGGTGTGACATCAGTTCCAGGTACTGAAGTGGCGGTAAAGTTTGTTGAGGATGTTACTGAAGATGATGTAATCGCCAGTGATGGTTTACTGAAGAGAGGCTGGAAGCTGCCAAGTATCATGGTGCGAATGTAACACGAGTGGCTGCTGCCTTAGCAGGCAAAGAATTGTTTGCCAAGTAAAAAACTCAGGACTAGCCCTCAGCAGGAAATAATGTCGCCTCGGAAACAATGTTGATGGGACAAAAATTGTTATCTACAATCCTTGTCCCATCAACAAACCCTGCTAAGTTAACTAGCTTGACAGTGCTACTTCAACAGATTGTTTACTGCCAATCAGTAGCTTAGCTAATTTTTCCTTAAGAGCCTCTGCTGATTCTACTGCTGGCATCATCCTAAGCATGAACTGCCAGGGTGGTTATAACATCAATATTTGGCAGAAACATACTTCTGGTGAACTACTCTATCGTGCAACTAATCCCAACGGGAATTTAAGTTTGGGCAGAGGAACTAGCCAAAGGACAGAAGGCGTTTGAGTGTATAAGTTTCGGAATAGAAATTATGAATATTGGGTGTGGGATGGTACGTTAGATAATCCGCAGGCTGGAACTTTAGAGGTGTATAAAAACAACCGGATCTTGATGCAGCGAGCTTGTAGGAAAAGTTGAATCCTAAGAGAGGGTGTTATTCTCTAATGCTCGAATTGCGAACACTATGAGCGAATGATTCAGCCGTTTTTCATCTGAAAATCAGAAGTTGGCAGTCGGATTCCGGTATTTTTGCTTACCTTGGGATGCACTTGCTTCGCCCATACTTTACACCCCATTTACATCTACCGAAAGAGTTCAATCAGGGGATTTTCTCAAGATGATTCACTCGTTCCTGGCTGAGTGGAAAAGCCTGAAGGATATCAAGCCGGAGCGATAGTGAAATACTAGGGCAATGTCTTTATCGCTCACTGGGCTTCAAAACTAAAGGAGGGAGATCCCAATGAGAACGGCTGTCGATTACATGATAGCTTTACGATCTCATGTCTAGTCCTGCCGTTGCACACGCCAGAATCATTAGACCTCATGATTCATGCAGGAGATATAAATATACCGCCAGGTAGAAATATAAGGTTTTCCGACATTTTTAGTGGATGAAACTCTGATTGGTATCTTAAGCTACGAATACAGGGAGCGATGTATGGGGACTTAATAATAAGGATTATTAAGTTTATAAGAATTGATGAAGCTGCTTCTGGTTGAATGTTGGCGACGGTAGGGAAGAATTTTAAAATTATCCCTCCATTTATATACCTAAATTTCTAACTACCGAGGTATATTTTTTTCCGCCATATATGCATCGCGCTTCTATTCCCATGCATAGGCGGCAACTACACCTGATTTCATACGGTTGTGCCCACTGCGATCGCTATCAGGGTGGAGATACATTGTTAATTAAGCAAGTACATAAAAGTTTATGCATGGGGAAATGCCACTTCACCCATAGCCTAAACAGCTCGGTAGAGGAAAGTTGCTATGTTTCAACATTTCACAGACAAAGCCGTTAGGGTAATTATGCTATCCCAGGAAGAAGCACGTCGCCTGGGACACAACCTCGTGGGCACCGAGCAACTCCTTTTAGGATTAATTGCAGAAGGCACGGGTGTGGCGGCTAAAGTTCTGATCGATCAAGGCATCACCCTCCAAGCATGCCGGATTGAGGTAGAAAAAATTATTGGTCGGGGGTCTCGCTTTGTACCCTCTGAAATTCCCTTCACTCCTAAGGTGAAGCGTGTTTTCGAGCAAGCCTTTCTGGAAGCAAAGGCTTTCGGACATAACTATGTAGGCCCGGAACACCTGCTGCTGGGGTTAATTCAAGAAGGGGAAGGGGTTGCCGCCAAAGTGCTGCAAAACCTGAACGCTAACCCCGATAACATCCGTACCGCCGTGATTCGGATGCTGGGAGATGTCACAGCCGTCTCTGCTGGCAGTGGAGAAGAGCGTTCGACATCCGGACGTGGCGATCGCAAAACCGCAACGTTAGATGAGTTCGGCACGAATCTGACCGCACTCGCCGCACAAGGCAAGCTCGATCCGGTCGTCGGTCGCGCCAAAGAAATCGAACGCGCCATCCAGATTTTAGCTCGCCGCACCAAGAGCAACCCGGTGTTGATTGGAGAGCCAGGGGTTGGTAAAACTGCGATCGCGGAAGGTTTAGCTCAGCGGATTGTAAATAAAGACGTTCCTGGCTTTTTGGAAGATAAGCAAGTGATCGGTCTGGATATGGGTTCGCTGATCGCGGGTACCAAATTCCGGGGCGAATTTGAAGAACGCCTCAAGAAAATTGTGGATGAAGTTCGGACATCGGGGAACGTCATTCTGGTCATTGACGAAGTGCATACGCTGATTGGTACGGGTTCAACCGAAGGTGGCATGGATGCTGCGAATATCCTCAAGCCAGCATTAGCGCGAGGCGAGTTGCAGTGCATGGGAATGACCACCCTGGACGAATACCGCAAGCATATTGAGCGAGATGCTGCCTTAGAACGTCGCTTCCAGCCGATTATGGTAGGCGCACCCAGCGTCAGTGAAACCATCGAGATTTTATTTGGTCTGCGCGATCGCTACGAGCAGCACCATAAAGTTAAAATCTCTGATGTTGCTCTGGTTGCAGCCGCCAGCTTGAGCGATCGCTACATCTCAGACCGTTACTTGCCGGATAAAGCAATTGACCTGATTGATGAAGCGGGTTCTCGCGTCCATCTGAGAAACAGCAAATCTTCTGGGACTGGACAACTGAAGCGCGAACTGCGTGAAGTGACCAAAGAGAAAGAAGCGGTTGTGAAGGCTCAAGACTTTGATAAAGCGGGACAACTGCGCGATCGCGAGTTGGAACTTGAGGCACAATTGAAGGCGATCGCTGACAACAAAAAGGCAGAAGTCATTAACCCTGAAGATTCCCCAGTGGTTAACGAAGAAGACATCGCTCAAATCGTTGCTTCTTGGACTGGAGTTCCTGTCAGCAAACTCACAGAATCCGAATCGGAGTTACTGCTGCACTTAGAAGATACCTTGCACCAGCGTCTCATCGGTCAAGAGGAAGCCGTCACTGCCGCCTCTAAGGCGATTCGCCGCGCCCGCGTTGGTCTAAAAGACCCCAACCGCCCCATCGCCAGCTTTATCTTCTCTGGCCCCACCGGAGTTGGTAAGACGGAACTTGCGAAGTCTTTGGCTGCTTACTTCTTCGGTTCCGAAGAAGCGATGATCCGCCTGGATATGTCGGAATTCATGGAAAGCCACACGGTTTCCAAGCTGATTGGTTCGCCTCCTGGATACGTGGGATACGACGAAGGCGGTCAGTTAACTGAAGCGGTGCGTCGCAAGCCTTACACGGTGGTACTATTCGACGAAATCGAAAAAGCTCACCCCGATGTGTTCAATATGATGCTGCAACTCTTGGATGACGGTCGCCTGACCGATGCTCAAGGTCGCACAGTAGACTTCAAGAACACCCTGATCATCATGACTTCCAACGTCGGTTCTAAAGTCATTGAGAAAGGCGGCGGCGGTCTAGGCTTCGAGGTTACTGACAATCAAGCTGAAGCGCAATACAACCATGTTCGCGCTTTGGTGAATGAAGAACTCAAGCAGTACTTCCGTCCTGAGTTTCTCAATCGTCTCGACGAGATCATTGTCTTCCGTCAGTTGACGAAGGACGAAGTGAAGCAAATTTCTGTAATCATGCTGCGCGAAATCTCCGAACGCTTGACCGAACAGGGAATTACGCTGGAAGTCAGCGATCGCTTCAAAGACCGTGTCGTAACCGAAGGCTATAGTCCTGCTTACGGTGCAAGACCGCTGCGTCGGGCGATTATGCGACTCCTGGAAGACAACTTGGCTGAAGCCATGCTATCTGGCACCATTCAAGATGGAGACACTGCCATCATTGATGTTGACGATGACGGTCAGATTCAGGTAGTCAAATCCGAACAGCGTGAGTTACTTCCTGTCGCCTAAGGGCATGAGTTCCGCAATTCATTAGCTAAGATTTAGCACTTTCATCCCCTGGCATTTCTGCCAGGGGATTTTTTTTGCAACCGTCCATTTCTGCTCAAAAAAGGCTGCTGGCGAGATGTAGCAATTAGAGCTAAAAATTTAAAATCCACAGAGGTTGGGGAGTCACACGAAAAGCTGGAGTTTCCCCACTTTTCAACGTGGCGTTTAAGGAAACAAATCCAACTCTTATAAATATTTGTTGGGTTGAACGATGGTATGGGTTGCTGATAAGCGATACTTTCGGTGGGCTTCGTCAACGCATTCCCATGATGCACAGATGGGAATCCATGCAAAAATATACCTGGTGTTTTAGGCGATCGCGTTCTGGAAAATCTAAGCAAAAAGGAATTTTTATGATTTCTGATTCAATTTTCTATACCTACATGGATAGCCCTCTGGGACGTATCTTAATCGCGCAAAACTCAGTTGGGCTAGTGGCAATAGACTTTCAAGAAGGACTGGCTGCAAAGTCTCCAGAAGCCGCTTGGCATTTCCAAAAGAAGCTCGACGGTGACGCCGTTGATCAACTTCAGGCATATTTCAATGGCGAATTGTATCAATTCACGCTACCACTTGCCCCCATAGGTACGGTGTTTCAACAGCAGGTTTGGACAGCCCTACAGTCGATTCCTTACGGTCAAACGATATCTTATGGAGAACTGGCGAGAAAAATAGGATTGCCAACAGCAGCGCGTGCTGTGGGAGCAGCCAACGGTAAAAATCCTCTGTGTATTATTGTGCCTTGCCATCGTGTTATTGGCAGCAACGGCACACTTACAGGTTTTAGAGGTGGAGTCCGTCTTAAAGAAGGTTTACTAGAACTTGAGCGCAGACATAGCGCAAAATCTAATCGGCAATTGACAATGGCTTTGGGCAACTCTTAAAGGCGCGATCGCATTTTTTTGTTTCTGGAAGACCTTTTTTGATGCTGTCTTTAATGATGCGATTCTACTTTGTAGACGCTTTGCGATCGCCAATGCGAACCAGCTTAACTACTTGTGACTTATGTTGCTGTCAGTACAGTCGCTCATAACACCTTTTTCAAGCAAGATATAATTCAACTCATTCTCAATAAACACCAGCTTCCACTCATTGTCGTAAATATAGAGGCAGAGGAAATTACGCAATGGATAAATTAATTGAGTATCCCAAGTTGATGAAACAGATATTGTCTGAGTATGTAGAATTGTGCAACCGCCGTCCGAATCGAGACATTAAGACATTCTTGATTGTGGATGAACCAAAGGGACATTATATCTGGATGAATCTTGGTTGGCAGAAAGGCGATCGCATTGCTGGCATGACCGTCTATGTTCGTATTCGTGATGGTAAGTTTTGGATCGAAGAAGATTGGACTGAAGATGGCATTGCCACTGACTTAGTTCGTGCAGGTGTCCCCAAAGAAGATATCGTGTTAGCATTCCACGAGCCTAAGATGCGAGAGTACACAGATTTTGCAGTAGCATCGTAGCGGCGCAGGCTAATAAATTGATGGATCAAACGAGAGATATCGATAGGATTGCAAAAGCGAGGCGCTAAGACGCGATCGCTATCTCTTTTTTCTTCAGAGCAGGTGCGTCCCTCTGGAAAAATATTCAGCCTTGCGATCACTAAATACTCTGGGCGATTTCGAGAGAGTGATGGGTTCATTGCGGATTACCGCTTGTAGCTGAAAGATATACTGAAGTTATCAGTTTAACCAGACAAATTTTAGAATAGATGAGTACTTATACAGCCATTCAGTACCTACTAGATGACTATCCTCGTACCCTGTTTCCGCTTTCAACTACTAAAGTCATTGCAGAGAACAGGGGAAAGGAGGTTCTTGAATATGTCTATCAGAAAGTTTTAAATAAAACCGAGAATGAGCATTGTTTTTTATCCCAAGCTCGATGCTATGCATCAAAGCAAGGCTTTCATTTACGTCGAACAGTAAAGCTCGATCCGGTTGCTGAATTATTTATCTACGACATTATATATAGAAATCGAAATTTATTCAGGAAAGACTTCAATCAGAACCGCCGCAGCTTTGGGTATAGATTTGAGCATGGAAAACCTCTATCTGCTACTAAGAGCTATGCTGAGTTCAAAGCTGCTCTTGCTCATGCAAAATCAACCTATAAGTATGCTCTTAAATTCGATGTAGCTACCTACTTTAACTCACTGTACCATCACTATATTGTTAAATGGTTCAGTGAGATTGGCGCTCCTGTCGATGATGTTGAGTATCTTGGTCAATTCCTAAGACAAGCGAATACAGGAGTTTCAATTGATTGCTTACCCCAAGGACTTCATCCATGCAAAATCATTGGTGCAGAGTTTTTGAAATTCATTGATAATTCTGTAAGGTTACGTTGTAGCTTAATGCTTCGTTTCATGGATGATTTTTATCTTTTCTCGGACGATGAAAATGTCTTAATTGGTGATTTTTTAATGGTTCAGCGTTTACTAGGCGAGAAAGGACTCTCGCTAAATTCAACAAAAACCATTATTGGTCAAGTAAGCGATCTTGATGTAGCAAAGAAGGTTGATGAGATCAAAGCTGGTCTACTTAAAATTCGACGAACTATGGTCAAGGCTTATGGAGAGACGCTTAAATTTGAGGAGGAAGAGTACTATGAAAAATTGAGTTCTGAAGAGGTTGAATATCTCCTAAACCTTCTTAAGAATCCCGATATTGATGAGTCTGACGCAGAATTAGTTCTTGTTCTACTCCGAGAGCATGGAACTGACGTACTAGAGCGAATGGATACATTTCTAGAACGTTTTCCAAGCCTAAGCAGGAGCGTGTATCACTTCTCCAGCCGTGTAGATGACGTGGAAGCTCTTGCCTCTCTAATATTCAACTTCATTAAAAATGGCAATAATATCACTGAAGATCAGTTGTTTTGGATGGCTAAGCTTGCTGAAGATTACCTTTCTGGCACATCTCACTACTCTGCTATTCTGATTGAGCTTTACGAGCATAAGAATGCAACTTTGATTTCTCGTGCCAAAATTTTGGAAATTCCAGAGCAGAGATTTGGTATGGTTGAATTGCGAGAAGAACATCTTCGTACTGGAAAATCAGATTGGCTAGCTTGGGCAGCAGCAGTAGGCTCTGGTGGAGCAACAGCAATTAGCCGAAACCATACCTTGTCGTATTTCTCCAACGCTAGTCCAATGAATAAGATTATTGGTGATTGTATAACAAATTTGTCCTGAACTGCTCTAGAAATAACGTGAATTCAGAATAAAGAGGGGGGGTTGGACATTATAATCTTCTCGACAGTAAACAGAGCTTTAATGATCAAGAAGTCTGACTTTAATAGAATGACCCGTCAAGAACTGAGAGCCTATGTTTTGAATCACCGATAAAATGATGCAGGAATTAATGCTCTGATTAAACAAGGGAATCTTAATAGACTAAGATATCGATTTATCAAACAAAAATGATGAGAATTTTAGGGAAATAAAAGAGATTTTTAAGAGAAAATTGGGTAACAGTGGGGAAGCAATCTAAGACCTCATTTCAAACTGCATATTCTGATTTTGTAGAGTTCTTAACCAATCAAGAATGACCCACAAACCAGTTAGATAGTAGTGAGCCTGAAGCAGAAATGAGCGATCGCATTGGTTACAATAGAAGAAATCTGCTTTCGGACGATCGTTATAATCATGCTCCGAGAAAAGCTTAAGCAAGACCTAGACAAGTTAAACGAAGAGCAACTCAAGAAGATCGCTGATTTCATCGCCTTCGTTGAGTTTCAATCCAGACAGGTCGAATCATCTGTTCTATTCTGGCAAAGGGCAACCCCAGCAGAACGGGCTAGAGAGTTACAGGAATGGGTATCGCAACTTCCCAAAAATAGTTCAAGTCTGCCTGATGAAGCCTTCAGCCGCGACAGCATTTATGAGGAATGACGAGATATCTGCTTGATACTAATGTTGTTTTACGTTTATGCAACCCCTCTGATGTGCAGCATAGCCTTGCAATAGACGCAATATCCTGTTTACTCACACAAGAAGACGAATGTTTTCTAACAGCGCAAGTGCTTGTTGAGTTTTGGGTCGTTGCTACCCGACCAATTGAAGTGAATGGTTTAGGGTGGGCTGTTGAGCAAACGAGAAACACAGTAGATCAGCTTCTCGATCGCTTTCCGTTGCTAGAGGAAATTCCGCAGATTTTTCCAAATTGGTTAGATTTGGTAACAATCAATAAAGTGATGGGTAAGCGCACTCATGATGTTCGTATCGGTGCAGTGATGCTTGCACATGGAGTTACGCATCTTCTAACTTTCAATCCAAGGGATTTTGCTAGCATATCAGGCATTACAATTGTGCGCCCCCAGGAATTATTAATCCCTGAAACCGATGAGTCCTAGCCTTAACTCTATTTCTGCAAAGGCAAGAAGTCGATTATTTTTTGTTCCTGCCCATCCCATCTGCGGAATAGTGTATCTTGGTGCGTTGGCAGGATGAGCGATCGCAATCTTGAATATTCCGCAGACAACGCTTAAAACTCGGCAAGTGGAAATCGATCGCCCCAGTCAGAGTTTACATTCAACTGCTTAATCAAACAAGCCATCTACCTTTTGACGAAAGGCAATCAAGGCATGATTGCTCGAAAACTCCTTCAGGTCTTCTAACAATTGGTCTGATATCTCTTTTGACACAATGGTTTTGACTTCAATGTTGGTGTTATAGCCAGCGATATCTCCCATACGTTTACCGTGACTACCAGCGCCCTTGGCTGGAATAATAGTGTAGCCAGAAGCACCCAATCCGCTGAGCAGCTTAACTAGGCGATCTTGCAATACCGTTTCGCAAATGATCGTGACGAGATAGCCCTGGCTGTGAGAAATGGTCATAAAAATTTTGGGAACAGTTGTGTACTCATTATTCCACGGCGCAGTTGCAGGCTAGGGGAAGGCATCTGAAAATCTGCTTAAAGACTGAGATCCCAGCGCTACGATTGAAATAGTTAGACGATGTTTGAGAAGCTAGTTTTCTAGGAAAAAGCTCTCAGCGATCGCACATCTATACAATCGTGCGAGACAACTTTACATGAGTTAACCTGATTTCAAGTCCCTCTAGATAGTATTTTGCTCAAGATAAATTCAGAGGGATAGAACGCATTCCAGGCTGACAGATGAGTGGCGCTGCATTCAAGAGGAAGCTGTATGGACGCAGAAATTAAACCAGAAGACGCAACGAAAGCAACCAACAATGCTCCAGAAATGGGTGGCGGTTTGCCCGTCGTGCAATATTGGGCAGAGCATACCCTATCACCCGAAGGGCCAAAACTGTGGCAAACGTTGTTGCATAAAAGTGCTTGCTTGTCCTGTGCTTGGGGAACGGGGGGACAAAAGGGCGGCTTCGCGAACGAGTTGGGGGAAACGATGCAACGCTGCGCCAAAAGTGTAGAGGCAATTTCCGCCGAGTTGCAACCAGCCGTCTCGACCCATTTTTTCGACCGCCACAGTATCGCCGAACTCCAGCAGTTGAGTTCCTTAGAAGCGGATCGGCTGGGTCGTCTCAGCTTTCCGGTCATTCTGCGCGAGGGGAAGTCACATTACGAGCGGATTTCCTGGGATGAGATTTACGAGATTGGCGAAGCTGGTTTTCGCAAGTCCCCGGAGCGAGTCGCCTCCTATAGTTCCGGGAGATCGTCGAATGAAGCGGCTTATCTGCTGCAACTGATGATGCGATCGCTGGGGTCGAATCATTTGGCAGATTGCTCGGATTTGTGCCACGTCCCATCGACGGTGGGACTGAAGCAGATGTTTGGTTCTGGCACCTCAATGGTCAGTCTGGATAGCCTGAAAAAGGCAGAATGCGTGGTGCTGATCGGGTCGAATGCGCCTGCTAACCATCCGCGCTTGATGAACGAACTGATTGAGTTGCGCGATCGCGGTGGCAAAGTTATTGTTGTTAATCCAGTAGTGGAAGTGGGGTTGGTTAAGTTTGCATCTCCAGCGTTTCCCCTCAAGTCGCTATTTACTGGATCGGAGATTTCCTCACTTTATCTGCAACCGATTCCCGGTAGCGATGTGGCGCTATTTATCGGCATCCAAAAAGCGCTAATTGAACGCAACTTAATTCAAACAGATTATCTTTGCGCCCATGCTGAGGGTTGGGAAGCGGTTGTCGATTATGCTGGCTCTATTTCCTGGGAAGCGATCGCGCAAACTTGCGGTGTTTCCCAACAGGAGATCGAAGTCGCCGCAGAAATAATCGCCTCTTCTAAGGGTGTGGTGTTTGCCTGGGCGATGGGTGCAACGCAGCAAGAGAACGGCGTGGATAACATCTATGCGATCGCTAACACCGCTCTGCTGACAGGGAATGCTGGCAAAGAGGGCGGCGGTACGATGCCCATCCGGGGACACTCCAACGTCCAGGGTTTTGGCTCGATGGGAGTGACAGTCCAACTCAAAAAAGAGATTCAAGAAGCGTTAGAGAAATTGCTGGGGCGATCGCTCAACCGCAACCCTGGATATCGCGCCCGCGACTTAATTGATGCGGCTGATGCAGGGAAAGTAGATACGTTGATTTGCCTGGGTGGAAATCTGTATGCGGCGAACCCTGACTTAAATCAAGCAAAGCGAGCTTTAGGCAATATTGACACCATTATCTACCTCGCCACCAAACCGAATCTAGGACACTTTCACGGTTTAGCGCAGAAAAATACCATCATCATTCCCGTATTTAACCGCTTTGAAAATCCGCACGAAACTACTACGGAATCGGGCAACAATTTTGTGCGGCTCAATGATGTTGGGAAAACCCATCTCAAGGATGCGGATTTGATTTCCGAGGTAGAATTTCTCACACAATTGGCGCATCGGATTCTTGGCAGCGATCCGGTTGATTGGCGCAAACTGCAAGATACTAAATATGTCCGTCAACTGATTGCCAAAACGATTCCCGGTTTTGAGCAGATGGCGACGATTGATGAAACCAAGGAAGAATTCACCATCGCCGGACGTATTTTCAAGGAACCCAAATTTGCTACACATTCCGGTAAAGCGAATATGTTTGTCACACCATTACCAAAATTGCATTTACCGGAAGCCAAAGAATTTGGAGTCCCGGAATCTTCGCAAGCGATTGTATTAGCATTGATGACGGGACGCAGCTACTCGCAACACAACACGGTAGTTTACAAACCAGGCGACAAATATCGCGGAATGCCGCACCGAAATTGCATTCTAATGAACCCATCCGATGCAAAAGAAGCAGGATGGCAAGAGCATCAACGAGTGACAGTGCAAGGCGATGCAGGCAAGTTAGAGAATGTTGAAATTATCTTTGGTGTTGTGCGTCAGGGAGCAGCAATGATGTTCTATCCCGAAGTTAACATCATCTTCAAAGCGCGTATAGATAAGCAGTCTGGGATACCTGCTTTTAAGCGAGTTCCGGTTGTAGTTTACACCTGATAGCGGGAGAGCGATCGCTAATGCAAATCAACATATCATCGACGACTACCTCATCGGAACCAGTTGAGCTACCAGCAGCAATACAATTAGGTAATCCAATTGGCTCAGTAGATTCTAGGTATATGATGAAAAAGCGTACCTGACCTACTGGAGCGGTTTACATGGTATCAACAGAATTACTTTCTACTCTACGAGGGCTTAACCGGGCAGATAAGTTATATGTTATGCAGGTTTTGATCTCAGAGCTAGCTCAACAAGAAACAGACCTGATAAAACCCGATCTATCCTACCCCGTGTGGTCGCCCTATGATGCGTTTGAAGCAGCAGATACTATGCTAAAAGTTTTACAAGCTGCCAAAACTCAAGACGATGCGTAACGCCCAACGGTATCCATTTATCTCTGCTGATACTGCATTAGGCGAGGCAGGTTTTCGTCCATATCTTCCTATCACCTTAGTCAATCAGAAAAGTTCTGTTGCAACATCGGGTTTATTAGATACCGGAGCAACGGTGAATGTGCTGCCTTACCCGGTGGGGGTTGAGCTTGGGTATGAGTGGGAGCAGCAAACAACAGCTTTGAGTTTAACAGGTAATTTAGCTGAGTATGAAGCGCGTGTAGTGGTTGTTCAAGCAGTGGTTGGGCAATTTGAACCTGTGGAACTCGTATTCGCATGGACACAGGCTGTAAGTGTGCCATTAATATTAGGGCAAGTTAACTTTTTCATGGAGTTTGATGCCTGTTTCTACCGTTCGCAGCTACAGTTTGAGGTCAGTCCCAAAGCGGTAGTTTCCGACGCTTAGCCAGTTTGAGGATGCAGAGCCAGAAAATGTTGTGGTGCTAGCTAACCTAATGGGTGGTATTAAAGCGATCGCTACTTTGAATATCTTACAGAGCGGCTAGCTTAAGGACGATCGCCGCTCTGGATGATTATCCTTTTTTCGAGCGCGATCGCTAATGCGAATCAGCATATCATCGACTGGTGCCTCATCGGATAACGGGAATATGTAGACAACTTTCAGCGTCGTTGGGAAGGAATTTTTAAAGCCCTGGGTGACTTCCACTCGCTAGCTATTTCCTGTAAAACTTTCAGGCGATCGGTGAGGCGGTACTCCGAGCAATTCCTCTATTTCCATCGAGTTTGGTGTTTTTTCTATTGGCGTAACCCGTAAGGTGGCGGTTACAATCAAGTTGGTAAATATACATTTATTAGTAAATGCAAGGGACTCAACGCGCACAAAGTTTGTCTCTAGATCTTGATTATGCCTTCCAAACTCATAAAGTAGTTAAGGTTTGGAAAGACACAGTGCGTAACGGTCTACGGAAACAACCATTAGAAGATATTCACGACTTTTTAGATATTCACAGAAATATTCAAGCCTTTGCTAATCGCTTGCGTAAAGATGTTCTTGATGGTCATTACAAACCGTCATCCCCTGAATTTGTTCATCTGGAAAAAAGAGACGGCATTCCTAGACGACTTGCAATCCCAGAGCCAGCCGATGCTCTTGTTCTTCAATGTATCGTCGAAGTCTTGGAAAATGAGTTAAAAAAAGCGCAACCGTCACAGAACGCATACTACTCACGTACTCACACACCAGCAGATGTAGAGCAGGTTGATGGTACTTTTGCTTATCCTTGGTGGATATTATGGCCACAGTTCCAGCAACGTATATGGAAATTTGCGAATTCGCACCAGTATGTTGTAGTAGCTGACATTGCGAATTATTTTGACTGTATTCCATTACCGTCACTTCGCAACACTTTGGCATCCTGTGGGAAGTTTAGTGAAAATCTTCTCAATTTTTTGTTTTACTTGCTTGAAGCATTTTCATGGCGACCGTATTATATGCCGCATTCTGGTGTTGGATTACCCCAAATAAACTTCGACGCGCCACGCTTATTAGCCCATGCTTACTTATTCAAGCTTGATGAAGAACTAGAGAGAGCCACAAACGGGGACTTTGTTCGATGGATGGATGATCTTGATGCGGGTGTTGGTTCGCGTGAAGAAGGGAAACGGCTCTTAAGAAACTTGGATAACGTCCTTAGCAGCCAGGGACTTCGATTAAATACTAGCAAGAGCCGAATTTTATCTGCACAGAATGCTGTTGCACACTTTTGGATTCAGGAAAATCGCGCCCTAAAAATTATTGAAAACTCTATAAAGCAAGGTACTAAAAATCCAGCTATACAAGCAAAACAGAAATACTTACTAAAAAAAAGCTTTAGACGATTTCATCGGGAGGAAAGACTGGGACAATGGGATAAAGTATTCAAACGCTATTTCAATCTATTTGGGCGTATTAAAGATACTTGTCTTGAAAACCATCTGCCATTGATTCTTGCAGAAACCCCTAGCCTTAGAGGCACAGCCTTTACTTATCTTGTCCGCTTAGGCATTACTTCAAAGCGATTAAGCCTAATTGAAGACTTTCTCTTGTCCGGTCATTGCGAAGACGATGTTTCGCTCTTTGAAGCTGTTAAGTGTCTTGTAACGTGGGAAACTCCCGCTACAGGTAAACTCGTCAGCAGAATGGTAATCCTTGCAAACAATGTCGCGAAGAAAAATGGCTCATACTCATCTTCAGGGATAACTGCGGCTATCTGGTTGTTAGCAAAATATGGTTCAAGAGCAGATTTGATGTCTTTAATAGCTTCATCCAAAAATGTTTGGGAGAAATCTGCTTGGGCTGCCAGACAAGTTGCTGCCGTAACACCGCTTCTTCTTGAACAAGATTCCCTTGATATTACTGAAAAGATTACGCAAAATGCTTTGCTACAAGCTTTGCAAGTGCTTGCACATATTTCCAGTCTTAAAAGACTAACAAGTCTAGATAAGCAGTTGAGTAGTTACTTAAGGCATCAACCCTCGTCAAGCTGGGCGTATTACTCGCTTCCAAAGGTTATTCTTGCCATAGCCCTGTTGCAAGGCAACTTAGATCCTATCCAGAAAAAAAATTTGCGTAACAATCTATTAAGTATGGTTACAGACCGTCGATATAAGTACCTCATTAATCAACAGCCATAGTTCCCAGATGAGCGTAAGCCGAGCATCGTTAGGCAAAGTTTACCCTATGGAATTTTTAATTGGCAACATTGTTAAGAGGTGACATCATCTGCCTCAAACCAAGTTGCATGAGGTTCTTTATTTTGTTAAATTCTTGACCTGGCAGGAAGGATGTAGAAGCCAGTTAGATAGCAGTTAGTCAGAAGAAAAAATAAGCGATCGCATCTTCAGATTTTTTGAATTTGCAACTTAGGCAAACTCGATCCACACTGAGATAAGGATTTATTTCGGAGTAAAATCGGATGCCAAATTTGCTTGAAAGAATTACAGTTAATCCAAAACAGTGTG
Source organism: Trichocoleus sp. DQ-A3 (assembly GCF_039961975.1). NCBI lineage: Bacteria > Bacillati > Cyanobacteriota > Cyanophyceae > Leptolyngbyales > Trichocoleusaceae > Trichocoleus > Trichocoleus sp. DQ-A3. The sequence continues at coordinate 83,745 of NZ_JAMPKC010000017.1, forward strand.
GTGGTCGTCCCTGTATTCGGGGTATGAGAATTCGGGTATCAGATGTGCTGGACTTGTTTGCGGCTGGTTTAAGTGCCGAAGAAATCTTGGAGGAAATGCCCGATCTGGAAATGGAGGATCTGAAAGCAGCACTCACCTACGCGGCGCGTAAAGTCGATCATCCAGTTCTGGTGGCATGACGATTTGGGTAGATGCACAACTGTCGCCTGGAATTGCACCCTGGATCGCGAATACATTTGGGGTGACAGCAGTAGCCTTGCGCGATATTGGTCTGAGAGATGCTGAAGATTATGAGATTTTTGAGGCAGCAAAAGCGCAAGGAGCGATCGTTATAACCAAGGACAGAGATTTTGTTGATTTGGTCGCTCGCTACGGGGTACCTCCACAAATTATCTGGTTGACGTGTGGCAATACATCCAATACGCGATTGCGAGAGATTTTGAGTGCAACATTGCCAGACGCTTTGGAGCTTTTGCGCTCAGGCGAGATGTTAGTAGAGATTAGCGGGGATTAGTCCATCAACGGAAGGACTAGCGATCGCTAGGTGATATTTTATTCGCACAAACCAGTTAGATGGCAGTTAGTCTAAAGCAGAAATAGGCGATCGCAACTTTGACCCTCTCGCGGCTTGAGCGCGATCGCCAATGTTTGCAGGATGATTATTCGGTCAATTCAAGCCAGTCAAGTACATCTTTTACGGTATGGTGATACTCGGTATCATGTCAATAACAGCCTATGCCTACCGCCGAAAAGGCTCTTGCCTGCGTCGGAGTATGACAGAGGCTCTTCTTAAATGGATAATTATGGCTAAACTGGCTTGAGCCTGCCGTCCCTTGCTAACTCGTACTTGCTGCACCAGGGCTGGATTGAGAAAGCTCCCAGATGTCCAATTTTACATAAACGATAGTAGCCATAGGCTGTTTGGCACCCTGGAAAATCGCGGGGCAAATTGCGCCATTTAATTCCATTATCTGCTCGGTAGACAATAGCATTCAAAATCTCTCGTAAGTTAACCTCTCAGTGTTTACAAATTAGTGTTTACAAAAAGGCTTGGCACAAAGTAACAAAGGTTCAATCTGTTGCGGTTCCTCATCGTTAAAGTCACTGTCGTAAAAGGGTTGACTCATTTATTACATCTTGTATCGATTATTTGATCTCCTGCTATATACTCGCTTCATATCTATTTACCAACTGTCTCTTACATCTCAAGTTTTCAGCCCATCAATTAACTACAGAAATACTTTGCTGATTCGCGTGTTTGCTTAGTAATTGTTAATTTTTTTACTAACTTTACTGTAAAGCAAAAAAAAATGCTATGACTTGTTCGCTCAAATTTAAACAAACTAATCTCGACTCGCTCAAACCTGAATCTGTTTATAAAAAAATATTGCTCATTAAAAATTATTAAGGACTAATTTAGATTAACAAGGGAATACCGTAGTTTTGCGGTTGTTGTCAATAACTTGCTGATTGTTAATATATCAATAAGCAATTAATTGAGATAGCTAGATATGGAAAATAAAATTAAGCTCGGTCAAGTTACCCAAGTCGGCTTTGGGACAATTATGGCACTGATGGTTGGTATAGGTATTAGTTCCAAAATCAGTACAAATACTTTGGTAGAAGCAGTAGATTGGGTAACACACACTTATGAAGTTAAAGATAAACTGGGGGGGTTGGAAAAAAATCTAGTTGATGCAGAAACAGGGCAAAGAGGTTTCATTATTACGGGGAAAGACACTTTTTTGGAACCTTATAATAAAGCTCTTGAAATAATAAATAAAGATTTCAAGGAAATACAAAAACTTATACAAGACAACCCCAAACAATTGGAAAATTTGGCTAATGTTGAAGATTTGTCTCAAGAAAAAATTTCAGAATTAGCGGAAACTATTTCTTTAAAGAAAGCAGGTAAAGAAACAGAATTAAGAGCTTTAGTGCTTTCTGGTAAAGGGAAGCAAGTTATGGATCATCTTCGCGAAGAGATTGGCGAAATGATTGCCATAGAAAATGAACTACTGGATAAAAGGAAAGAAGAAGCTAAACGAGCCGAAGAAATATCAAATTTTATTTCTTTAGGCGGCACTGCTGCTGCAATAGGTTTAGCTTGTTTTACTTTATGGTTTATTTCTAAAAAGGTTGTCCGACCGATTAATGACGTGACTAGTGCGCTGGCTAGTTCTTCTACAGAAATTTCTACTGCTGTCGAAGAACAAGAACGTATAGCAACCAACCAAGCTGTTGCCGTTAATCAAGCCTGTGCAACGATGAATGAATTAAATGCATCAGCTCGGCAAGCATCAGAACAAGCAGAGGCATCGCTAGAAAGTGCAAGACAACTATTAGTCTTAGCAGAATCATCAACCAAAGGTGCAAATCAAGTATTAGCTTTAGCAGAATCATCAACCAAAGGTGCAAATCAAGTATTAGCTTTAGCAGAATCATCAGCCACAGGTTCGCGGCAGGTACTATCCTTAGCTGCATCGGGCAATCAATCTGTCATAAAAACTGTAAATGGAATGTCAGAATTGAAAGAAAAAGTTGTCGCGATCGCAGACCATATTGTGAGTTTAAGCGAACAAGCTAATCAGATTGGCAACATTAGCGCCTTAGTTACAGGCATATCTAATCAGACAAATATGCTGGCATTAAATGCCGCAGTAGAAGCTGTACGTGCAGGAGAAAACAGTAAAGGTTTTACAGTTATTGCTAGCGAAATTCGCAAATTAGCCGATCAAAGCAAAAAGTCAGCAGAAAAAATCAACACGTTGATTTCCGATATTCAAAAAGCAATAAATTTAACAGTGGTAGTGACAGAACGAGGCAAGAGAAATGCCGATGAAACTATTGAAATGTCCAGAGAAACAGCCGATGCTTTTGCTAAAGTGGCTCAAGCAATTAATGATGTGGTCTTAGAATCCTCCACAAATGTTACCCAGGCAATTAATGATATTGTGTTGGAAGCGTATGGCAGCGTAATTCAAGCGATTGAGGAAGTTGTTTTAAACAATCAACAGGACTCAATAGCAGCAATTAATGATGTTGTGTTACGCAGTCAGCAAATTTCTCTCACTGCTAAGCAGCAAGCTCTGGCGATTGAGCAAGTGGTAGAAGTGATGAATAATTTGAAACAAGGATCGGTAGAAACAGCAAGTGGTTTAGAGCAAACTAAAATTGGGATGCAAATGGTGAATCAATCAGCGCTTAATCTCAATGCGGTGGTTTAGTTAGACAGATTATAAACTGCTATACGTTTAAGTCATCCTCAGTAAGAGGGTCGCGACTGCGATGACAAAATAAAGCCGAGAGCGTGCTGTGATGAGTAACAATATCGATATAGAACTGCTGCATCTGTTCTAGAAGCTGCACATCCTGCATCAACAGAAAACCACGCGGGTCAGCTGTTAGGGAATTCTAGTTATCAGCAATTGGGCAACCTGTGGCTGTGGTCAACTTTTCGCGATCGCTCATAGATATCCTTACTTAACCTTGTTTAAGTTAAACTCTTAATGACTTCGTTAAATTAACCACGCTCATAACGACTCCGAATTGACAAGAGTAAGTTTTGGCAATTTCGGAACCATTAGGGAGTCGTCGGAACGTCACTTGAAGGCGTTTGAGATTAACGACTGGGAGCCGCTCAAATTCCACAGGCTTTAACTCGTGCCATCCATTCCCCAAATCCCACACGGCGAAAGCGAGTAGGCTCGGTCTCAGTAGGTTCCTGAACCTGCCAAGAGTGCCAGGGAAAATGACCGATTGGAAGAACACTGCCATTGGAAGCGGATTCTTTAGCGGTTAAATCATTAAATTTGAGCCAAGTTCCGTTTTGCTTCCATCCCACAGCTTCTCCGAACTTGGTGTAATCTCGATTCACTTGAGAACTTTCCCAAATTCGCCGCTGAATGCCGAACCCAAAGCGATCGCCACTTGCTTGTCGCCAAAGTTGGTCTAGAGTTTTGAGATGTTTGCAAGGCATCTCCCGGATTTGTTCGGGTGTAATTTCGTCTACAGTCTGCTCAAGTGCCTTGGCATCTCCAGGAATCACCGCCTCTTTAAATAGATAACTGGTTGCCGAATCCATCCAGCGCCAATCCTGAGCTTGTGCTGCTTTCTTCAAATCGTAGGAAGGCCAAAAGCAACCCTGCTTAGAAATTGCACCATTTGTCATGGTGGCGTTGCAAAGCCGTGTATCGCGAAATCCTGTAATCCCCGTATCGGTCAAATCCGCTCGATCGAGATAAGCCGGATCGTGCTTCAGTTCGCTGAAGTCAGCCCCTACCAGTTTTGCCCCAATCAGAATTGCTCCCTGCAAATCAGCATCTCTAAAACGCGCACCATTCAGGCTAGCGTTGCTTAAGTCGGCCTCCCGCAGGATTGCGCCAGAGAAATTGGCTCTGGTAGCCTGAGTACCGGAGAGCAAAGCATTGGTTAAGTTGGCTTGGCGCAGGTCGGTGTCAATCAGGCGAGTCGCCGCACCAGAGAAGTCTGTCCATTGGAGGTTTGCCCGTTGCAGATTCGCCTCCGATAAATCTGCCTCTCGGAAAATTTGGCGGGAAAAATCGGTACCGGCTAAGTTTTTACCATTCCATTGCACAGCCCTCAAGTCAGGAATCTTCTCATAGCTACGCAGACGATGCCAGTTAGAGAAGTTCAGTAGGGCAAAGATAGCGATCGCACTTCCTCCCAAGATCCACCACAAACTTTTTTTGTGCCACATCCTTATTTACCCGAAGTAGGAATTTTGCAAGCCTATCCTAAGCCACAAGTAAGAAAGTCGGCTTAATTCAAGCAATGTTTGGATTGAGGGGGCGTTTACAAACGTATTTTTAAAACTTCTGGGTCGCTTTCACCCGCGAAACGAACTGCGATCGCTAAAGTAAGAATTACAGCTCTGGCTATCTCTGGCAAAATTCCGGATGATAGGGTACTAGGCAAAATTGGCAGGAAGTCACTATGAAATCACGCGCCGCGATCGCTTGGGAAACTGGCAAGCCCTTAGAAATTGAAGAAATTGACCTAGAAGGGCCAAAAGCCGGAGAGGTTTTGGTTCGGATTGTTGCCACAGGCGTTTGCCATACGGATGCATTTACGCTGTCTGGTAAAGATCCGGAGGGCATTTTCCCAACGATTTTGGGGCATGAAGGCGGCGGTATTGTGGAGGAAGTGGGTGCTGGCGTCACTAGCGTGCAACCAGGCGATCATGTAATTCCGCTGTATACGCCAGAGTGCGGGCAATGCAAGTTTTGTCTGTCTGGAAAAACGAATCTGTGTCAGGCAATTCGCGCCACGCAAGGCAAAGGATTGATGCCCGATGGAACTAGCCGTTTCAGCAAGAACGGTGAAACTATCTATCACTACATGGGTACCAGTACGTTCAGCGAATACACCGTATTGCCCGAAATTGCGATCGCCAAGATTAACAAAGCCGCGCCGTTAGAAAAAGTTTGCCTCTTAGGATGTGGCGTTACCACAGGCATTGGTGCCGTATTGAACACGGCGAAAGTGGAACCAGGCTCAACGGTTGCGGTGTTTGGTTTGGGGGGAATTGGGTTAAGCGTCGTTCAGGGAGCCGTAATGGCTCAAGCGGGACGGATTATTGGCATAGATATCAACCCCAGCAAGTTTGAATTGGCAATGCAGTTAGGCGCGACGGAATGCATCAATCCCAAAGACTACGAGCAGCCAATTCAGCAAGTGATTGTCGAACTCACGGATGGCGGTGCTGACTATACCTTTGAGTGCATCGGCAATGTCAATTTGATGCGAGCTGCCCTTGAAGCTTGCCATAAAGGTTGGGGAGAATCAACGATTATTGGGGTTGCGGGTGCGGGAGAAGAAATTAGCACTCGTCCGTTCCAACTGGTTACGGGGCGCGTGTGGCGGGGTTCTGCCTTTGGCGGAGTCAAAGGGCGATCGCAACTTCCCGGTTATGTAGAACGATATCTTGCAGGTGAAATTAAACTTGATGAATTCATTACTCAGACGATGCCACTAGAGCAAATTAACACGGCATTCGATTTGATGCACGCGGGTAAGAGCATTCGTTCTGTGATTCTGTATTCGTAATATCATGTCCGCCTTGCCCATAATTAAGAGAACCCCACCCCGCCATAGCCTGCGGCTATAGCTCCCCTCCCTGCTTGCGGGGAGGGGCTGGGGGTGGGGTTCTTCTCGATCGCGCAGAACTTGGTATGCAGCATTATTAAGTCATGAACCAACCCGTCCCGACAAACCTCACCATAGTCAGCCGCAACCGGAGTTTCGGTGGCTGGCAATCTGTCTACCGCCATCACTCTGCGGTACTCGACTGCGAGATGAATTTTGGAGTTTATCTTCCACCCCAAGCTGAAAGCCAATCGTGTCCGGTACTCTATTGGCTGAGTGGACTAACTTGCACGGAACAAAATTTCATTAGTAAAGCAGGCGCACAGCAATTCGCAGCGCAATACGGTGTAATTGTGGTTGCTCCCGATACCAGTCCGCGCGGCTGTAATGTCCCTGGAGAAGAAGATAGTTGGGACTTGGGAACAGGTGCGGGATTCTATCTCAATGCAACGCAAATGCCTTGGGCAAAGCATTATCGGATGTATGACTATGTAGTTTCAGAATTACCGGAAGCGATCGCTTCCAACTTCCCTGTAATGCCAATTCGGGGCATTTTCGGACATTCAATGGGTGGTTATGGTGCCTTAGCGATCGCCCTGAAAAATCCCGGAATGTTTAAAAGTGTCTCCGCCTTTTCTCCAATTGTTACCCCAAGCCTTGTCCCTTGGGGACAAAAAGCGTTTCAAAATTATTTGGGCGACAATAAATCTGACTGGCTAGCTTACGATCCGATGCATCTAATTAAATCTGCTCCAGAAAGATTGCCCATTTTGCTCGATCAGGGAGATGCCGATCAATTTCTAGGCGAACAATTGCAACCCGACGTTTTTGCACAAGCTTGTGCCGAGGTAAATCATCCCCTCACTCTCCGCAAACAACCCGGTTACGATCACAGTTATTATTTCATTGCCTCATTTATTGGCGATCATTTCGCTCACCACGCGGCTGCTTTGGCTCAACCGGGCTTTTGATTACTCTAACCTAATAAAAACCAATAACATTTTATTTACATTTTTCTAAAAAGTGGAGCAAAACTATCTATTCAGGTAAATGTAAATTGAATTTTGCGAAAAGCCAATCGAGACATAAAATGAGAAGGCAAAGTGTTAAATTATCTGTTTTTGCTTTTCTTGTCGCTTTCACGCTAGTTGGTTGTTCTGAATCTACACAAGACTTAAAAATTTCCTCCCCGCTTCCATCAAAAGCTCAACCCGAGCGAGAAGTTAAAGTTGCAAAAAAACTTAACTTTCCAGGGGTTAACGTTGCTGCGAAAAAACAGGTGATTGCCAGAGGCGGAGGAATTACTTACCCAGGTTGGGCCAATGCCAATGATAATGTGGATTACAAAACAACAACAAATTATCCACAGCTAGGTCGATGGGGAAATGAAACGAATAATGGTAAGGGCACGTTTCAAGTTGTGGATTTGGGTTCCGTTTATCAACTTAATGGAGTCGGCTATAACATCGATTGGGATGGCGCGTTTAAGAATTCCTTGACATTTCGAGTCGAAGTATCAACAGATAACAAGTCTTGGCAGTTAGTTTCTAACATTGTTCATCCTTACGCTCCAACAACTGTTTTTAATAAACTTGATATTGATGTTGCAATCAAACCGACTGCTGCGAGATATGTCAAATATTGGGAACCACCGGACGGACAATGGAATGGTTGGGGTACTTTTCATCAACTCAGGGCTTATTCTTCAAAGTCTGTTAAACGGTAATCGCTAGGCTGAACGCTCTAAGTAAAACAGAGCTATTAGATAAAGCTAAATTTGGCGAAGTTCGCGTTGCTTGCCGCTGCTGAATGGTATTAGCAAGTCAAGTACGCGATCGCCAGGTAGTTCCAAAATTGTTGGTACGATCGCTACTGAATTGGTGTTGTTGATGGACGATTGCAAAACCAGTATGGATAGAAAACTTTCCCCAAGATACTCATAACAGCGCACCTCGAAAAATAAGAGCTGATGACCCAGTGGTGTAAAATCCTAGATCCTAGAGACAGTTAACGGCGGTCAACGGAGTCTAAACACAATGGAATCACATCGGAAGCCAACAGTTGTAATCACGGGTGCCTCGTCAGGGGTTGGTTTGTACGGTGCAAAAGCGCTAGCCAAAAAGGGATGGCACGTAGTGATGGCTTGTCGGGATTTGGAGAAGGGGAAAAAAGCTGCCGAAACAGTGGAAATCCCCCAAGACAGCTACACCCTCATGCAAATTGACCTAGCCTCTTTGGAGAGCGTTCGCCAGTTCGTGAATAACTTCAGAGCCAGCGGCAAGTCCTTGGACGCATTGGTGTGCAATGCCGCAGTTTATCTACCTTTATTAAAAGAACCATTACGCAGTGCCGAAGGTTATGAACTGAGCGTGGCGACGAATCACCTGGGTCATTTCCTGCTGTGCAACCTGATGCTGGAGGATCTGAAAAAGTCCTCTTATCCAGATCGCAGACTTGTGATTTTGGGAACTGTGACGGCAAATCCGAAGGAGTTAGGAGGTAAGATTCCGATTCCAGCGCCTCCAGATTTAGGCAATCTCCAAGGCTTTGAAGCTGGTTTCAAAGAACCGATTGCGATGATTAACGGCAAGAAGTTTAAACCAGGCAAAGCTTACAAAGATAGCAAGCTTTGCAATGTTTTAACCATGCGGGAACTGCATCGGCGCTATCACTCTTCCACAGGCATTACCTTTAACTCCTTCTATCCGGGATGCGTTGCAGATACACCTCTGTTCCGCAACCACTATCCTCTGTTTCGGAAAATCTTTCCGCTGTTCCAAAAGAACATCACCGGGGGATACGTGTCTCAGGAGTTGGCAGGGGAAAGGGTTGCAGCGATTGTTGCCGATCCTGAATACAAGGAATCCGGGATGTATTGGAGTTGGGGAAATCGCCAGAAACCCGGTCGTCAGTCTTTTGTGCAAGAGGTTTCTGACGAAGCCAGCGATGATAACAAAGCTCAAAAGCTGTGGGATCTGAGCGCTAAGTTAGTTGGAGTAGCGTAACGAAGACTGTGCGTTAGCGAATTATTGGTCATTGTTCAATATAGCTATCTGGTTTTGATGTTGTCTGCCGAAACATCAAAACCAAGGCTAAACCTTTAATCGCAGCACTAATCGGAGGTAGAATCATTGCCCCGCCTAAAGCAGAAACTGGAATCCACCAACCCGCTCTCGAAATCTGCCGCTTCAGCAACAACCATTGTGCAGTTCCAACAATTGCTTCATTTATTGCACCTATCTTAGATAGGCTAAAAAGCTCATACGAATTACTTAGATCCAATGATATAAAGTCACTAAAAAAATCAGATAGTGCGTTTGTAGATATAGAGTAACTCGCTAGCACACATACTGGTAAAGCTACCGCTCCGCCTATAGCAGACGCTGCAATCCACAAACTCGATCTCTTAATTCGCCGCTTCAGCAACAACCATTGGAAGCAACCCAAAATAGCCCATACAACAGTCCAGCCAAAGGGAAATCCGTTGCTGCCAAAACCTCCAGTCAAAAGTGTTACAAAAAAGCCAGCAACAATCCCAAGCAAACTACCTATAGTAGATAAAGCAATCCAGCCTAACCAAAACTTCCATTCCGCACTCTTTAGCATTGCGAAGTTAGAGGAGTTATTCATAGACCTCTGTGAAAAAATTTAGATTAAAATTTTAGCCGGTTTTCCCGGCTTGGGTGTGTTAAATACATATTTATTTGCCCAGTTGTCAAATTGTTGATGGTCGCAACGAATTGTCACGCAACCAGGCAGAAGTCTTGGTTTCAAGCTTTCTATAAAAGTGCTTGTACTCAACAGCAGCTTACTTCACGTCGCAACTAGACCAGCTCGGCAGAAATAACCCACCATGAAAACTCTCACCCTGCTTCATCAACTATGTGAGGGGTGGGTAGTAAAGCTGATTGTCATTCTTTAGGTGGGTATTTTACCAAACATAAAATATAGCCTCAAAGCCATTCACTTTGAGGCTATTCTCCTTCAAACTATTAACGCTTGAAGTAAGACGATCGCGGCTTTTTTATGGCTGTTACTGAGCCGAACCATCCGGACTATCGGCAGCAGGGTTTTGTTGACTGCTGGATGTTGAATCTGTTGCACTCGATTCGTCTTGAGCTGGAGTGCGATCGCTCTCACTTTCGGACTGTGTGGGAGCAGTTTGTGTCGAAGGTGCTTGTTGAGCCTCAGGCTGCTTTGGCTCAGCATTGGGCACAGTAATGTTGATGTTAGGTGCCGGAGCTTGCTGTTGAGGTGCCGGAGCCTGCTGTTGAGGTGCCGGAGCTTGCTGTTGAGGAACTGGAACCAAAACATCCCTAGTTCTTTCAATGATCGTGGTTTCTTTTCTAGGAGCTTGCTTTGCTTCAGGAGCTGGCTTCGCTTCAGGAGCTGGCTTGGCATCTGGTTGTCTAGGAACCACAATATTTGGGATAACCGGAGCGGGTGCCTCATTCCGTTGGTTTAAAAAGAACCAAGTACCAGCGGCTAAGCCTACCAGCGAAGTCAGGAGCAAGCCAATTACTAAGCCACTCGCCGCATTGTTATTATCCCGAACAGCTAAATTCTCTTCTTGGTAGCTGCGTTCGGAGATTCGACCGCTAACGTAACCATCCCGGTAGGAGTCAGCGTTAGGCTTAACAACGCCATTATTAACTGTTTCTTCTGTTCGCGTTACGTTGGTGTGAGTATGACCGTTAGCGTCATTGTAAGAATCCTGACGAACTTCACGGTTATAAGTTTGGTAATCCTTTGGATTAGTCATAGCTGTTGATAAACTCCAAAAAAATGTAGATAAAATAGAACCTTGAAAGTCTGTCGGCGTGACGCACTTTCTTTCAAAAAAGAATTCTTAGCTTTGTTGTAGTTTGATTCGCTACTTTTGCTTGAATTGTTTTTAGAATAACTTTTGCAAACGCACGAATAGCTCTATCTCAAGAGCGGATTATTACTTCTATCAAAGGGCTGACTGTTTCAATAACTGCTATAAGGTATTAGCGAAAGTTGATAGATATAGGACAAGCTTAGTAAAGCGAAACGACTTTCAATAAAACGGGTATCTTTACTAAATCTTTATTTTTATATGAGCAGTCTTTACTAAATATTTATAGATAAAAGAAACCAGTTATGCTGAGTATTAAGCGGTTTGTAGGCATGGGCGTTTATAGATGAATGGCACTGACATAAGGAGAAATGCGAGGATTTGTAGGTTTGTTCCATGCGACTAATCGTTACCCAACATTTCAAAGGGCTTAGCTGGTTTCGTCGAAGGAAATCTAGCCTACGTGGTTCAGGCTTAAGTCAGTGACTCATACTAAAGGTAAAAATCAAGCCGTAACCAGCAACGGTAGCGATCGCGTCTGGGAATCCACTATCGTCAACGAGAATCTAGATGAAGTATTCCCCAAATCGCTATTGATGCCAAGCAATCTGGGAGAGCGATCGCACTCTTTCTCTATTCAAGACACCAACACACCGAAGACAATATTCTGTAAAGGGAACAAATAAATTAGCACTCGACAAACCGCCTCGCCTACTGGTGAGTACGGAACGACTGTTCTAGTTCTAATAAGGAAGGCTAAAGGATGGTGCAATACCAGAGCTTGGTGCAACACCAGTAGGAACCATCCCAGCGATCCTACTGGGGTCATAAAACTGCACATTAAGCTTCTTAAGAAAGGCAAAATTGGGATCAGCAGTAACATGATCGATACTTCCATTGGAACTGAGCCATCCCTTGACATTAGCCTCGTAGGATAAAAGCCATTGTTTATCATAAAGCTCATCTTTATCCATGTAAGACTGCCACTTATTTAAGTTAAGTCCTCCGGGTATTAGACCTCGCTGATTTGCATCCAAGGACAGAAGAGCTACTACAGAATCTTCCATCATTGAAAGAGCAGCGGCAGCTGGAATACCAATGCTGACATTGAAAACTATACAGCTCCAAACAGCCCAAGCTACTTCGCTGCCGTGATTGAGGGGAGCCTGATGAATAATTTGGTCATTCATTACATTTTCGACAGAGGCTAGGTCTAACAACCAACCTAGTTGATAGTAAGGCAGCAATTGACTAAGCACTGAAGTGAAAGTTCCTGGCTCTACGTTAATGCACTGCATAAGCAAGTGCTGAAATAATTGCCAGTTTGCAGCATCAATTTTTACACTTTTCAACCGGGATACGGCGTATTTTAAAACCTCTTCTTCTGGGTTGTTATTCATTAAATTAAAAGCCCTGTCAAAAAAACTTATAAGGTCTGTCTTCTGTCCTTTAGAAGTTGTCCTAATGCTAAAATTTCGTAATTCAGCAACCCATAGATGCTCTGGATCTGGAAGTTCAATAATTTTTGTTTTTCGTGGATTTAGTTCAAGTTCATACTCATTGAGTATCTCTTGTATTTCTGAGATACCTGCTTCAGCCTTGGAGTAAGTAGCAAAACCAAGTTCATAATCGTCAATATGTCGAAATCCACGGAGTCCCGGGAATTTTTTAGCTAATATTTGATCTGCGGCACAAAGGATTACTTCTGCTATGACAAGAGAAGTATCAGGGCCAATTGGTATACCCATCGTTTGGCTATCTTGTCCGTTGCGTATCCACATATCTAGAGTGTTACCTAAATTCGATGTCTGACGATTAGCCTTGGCGTAATTTTTTCCATGAATAGCCCACGGGATACTATGGGTATAAATAGAATGATAGAAACGCGAAATGTCCGTCCTAAGAATAAATCTTGCAGTAGCTCGTGTGTGTGCTTGGAAGATAGAAAGTTGTGAATGATCGTGTGAGGGAAGTAAAGCACGACCACTACCTGAGTTGGGGGTTGGAATACTACGTGAGAGGTTAGAATGTTGGAAGTGTGCGTCGATTTGAGACCAATTTTTCTCAATATCAGAGCATAAGTTGAAGTACAGGATAGGATTGGGAATTCCAAGCTTGCGGCGTAAAGTTCCAGCTCGTGCTAAGTTGTGGCACGTAACCTTTCCAGTTAGTTTCTTATTGGTGAATGAAGGTGGAAGAGAGGATAGATTTAGGACTACTTTAGAGGCAAAATCATTGCTAGTAAATGGCGGGGGAAGCTCACGAGGGAAGTAACCACGAGAAAGGAGAGCAAGTAGGTTAGTCATGTGTGCTTTCCTGAAATCAATAAATGTTCTTCAATCAGCTTCGCAGCCATTAGTCTCATTAAACTGTAGCATAAATGTATTATACGGAATTGCAAGCTTTCACAACCTATTGAGCAGATGATTGCTTCCTCCTCAACCTCTCGCCTCAAACCAGCGATTTGCTAAAAGCAATACCGTTCCGCGATTGCATCCTCCCCAACCACCCGCAAACTCAGCCTTTACAGGTGACAATCAAGCAATAACTAGCAAAGGATAAAGTCATGGCTGAAGTAGAAATCTACAGCGCAAGCGTGTGTCCCTATGCCCATCGGACGCGACTGGCGTTGCTTGAGAAAGGTGTAGAGTTTAAACTAACCGAGATTGACTTGCAGAATAAGCCGGAGTGGTTCGCGGATGTCTCGCCTTATGGCAAAGTCCCAGTCATTAAATACGGTAGCGCTGCGTCTGGGAATCCACTATCATCTCTTTTCCCTCAACAGTCGCAATTTTCTTACCTAGAAGATTCTTTTAATAAATAATGTTCCACCGTTCCTTTCTCATCTTGATAAGTCTTTGAGTAATTTTCATTGAGGTAAGTGCTGAATTGACTGTTACTCTTAAATGTTTCAATCCATCTTCCCAAGACAATTTGTTCGGGACGATACTTTTTCAAAACAGTAATGATATCATCGAAAGTCAAATTTCCCGATTTTAATCGTTTATCTGACATAACGGCAAGTTCTGGAGGAACCGGCAAACCCGCATAAAAAGCGTATATGGGACGATCCGTGAATATCCATTGAGTGGAATCCTTGTGTTTCAACACTAGATTCATAACTTCAAGACTTTTGGGTGGTCTTCCTTTAGGCTTAGCAGGAATCGCAATCATAGAGACAATCAAAAGTGCTGTGGCTAAGAGGGGAAAAATTAGCTTTTTGAAGTTTAAAGATTTTGGATTAGAATTCCACCCTTCTGGAAAAAAATTAATGACTAAAGCAACTCCATAGCCAGCTAACCAGCAGATGGGAATCGCCAGTAAAGGATAGTAGTGATACCAAACAGGTTTATGCTTGAGGAGAATTAGGCTAGCAGTCACTAGCCATGTTATAGGAAAAATCCCCTCTCTTTGTTTTTTAAATAAAATTGCTAGACTACCAATGAATGCCAAAAATACATAGTCATAGTCTTGATAAAGAAAGTAAGGTAAATTTTCAATATTATTAAAGGTTGTTGATTGACCTTGAACTTTCTCTCCCAAGTGTGCTTGAACTAGCTGTTCATAATTAAAAGCTTGAAAAATTAAGCTAACTCCCAGATAGATAACTGCAATAAAAATTAACCATAAAAGCAGAGGAGATAAAACAGAGGACGGAAAGAAGTTTTTTGATTTACTTCCCTCCGGTTCTCGGAGTTTAAAATCCAGCAGATAAAAAATCATTAAAGGAACCAGAAATATAGTAAATAGTTTCGTTTGCAAAGATACCGCTAGAACGGCTCCGGATAAAATGATGAAATGTTTACGACGCTGCTGTTTGTAGAGAGTTAGCAAATAAATAGAGAGCATTGCCAGCGATAGAGAGGGAATCCCAATCATCACGGAAATGCTGAGTCTAAGAAATAGCCATGAAGTGAAAATTAATAGTGTAGAGACAAGAGCAGGTATTGTTCCTAAATAGAAGCGTAAAATTTGATAAAAAGACCAGATTAGAAGTGCTGAGAAGAGTATAACCAACACCCGTGCTGCAAAGACTGAATATCCAAATATATTAAACCAGTACGATAATAAGACTGTGAATAAAGGTGGTTGATCGTTCCATATCTGCGTATATAGAGAAAAGCCTTGTGAGTATAAAAGCGCTTTTATTAAATTTAATCCCTCATCATAATCGAATTCAAAAGCCTGATTGACTGGTCTAATTGCCAGTACAAAGCCAACGTAGAGAAATAGTATGATTATAGAAAAAAAGATATTTTTTAAATGGGTCATCTTTAATAAATTTTTCAATTTTATAGGCGGTGAAAGCCTAAAATTCATAATTGATGAGAAGCTAATGGTAAATGAAGAGGATATTTTTAATACATTTTAAAAAATTAATTGCACTCCGGAACCCCACCCCAACCCTCTCCGTTTATGGGGAGGGAGAAAGGAGAAAGGGAGAAATCCTAGTTGAGAGGGGTTTATATAACTTTTCACGGGTGAGATGCTCCCAATTAAATAGCTACCAGACAAGCCTTATGTAGGTTTTTAGTAATAGGTGAAATTAGCCAAGCGTCTGTATTATGTATCTGACCTTATTACCTCGACCTTACCAATGATTGCTTGGGTTCCTGGGGAATTTCCGACCGCATCGTGGGTTTCCAATTGTTGTCCCTTGCTGGGCGAATACCACCCTACCTCAAGACGGTAGCGATTGGGGGGCGTACCGGGTGCAACTGTAAGTTTATGGACATCGCGTAAAACTGTCCCTGAAGTTACTTTATCTGTAAAAAAATAGCCATCCACCGGATGTGCATCGGAACGATTTTGTAGGTTTCCTTGCCTGTCGCGCAGACTGATGTTAATGGTCATATCAGGGGGCATCGGTGCTAAAAATTTCCAGTAGAATGTCAATACCAGCACTTCACCGGGCGAGAGTTTAGAAGTATTCAGGTCATAACCGAGCAATTGCACCTGCTTGCCAAAAGATACAGAAAGCGGAACCTGAATGCGTTCTAAATCCTCCGGTAAAGGCACCGGGCCAGGATACACTCGTGCATAGTCAATATCGTGCAATCGTGCCGCATACAACGGTTGCTGGGGGGCAAAGTAAGCGATCGCTTTTGGTTCTGGTAACTGACGCTGGAATTGGTTGTAGTACAATACCACGCGATTCGCTGTCGTCCAAGGTTGAGGATCGGGCAGAATATCTTTTTCGATCGGTAAAGTTTGACCGTGAAAATAGGCGGCAAATGAGGAACTATACCAACTGGCGACTTTGATTTCTTTCGCATTCGGTAACTGATTCAACCATTTAGCCGCTAAGTCGAGACCCTCGCCTTGACCGATCATAAATATCTGTTTGGCAGCACGCGAACCGCCCAGCAAAGGGTTGTAATAGCTTAGGTAATAAGGATAGTAAGGTACAAGGATGATGAGTTGGAAGAGGAAAAGCGCGATCGCTGTGGTTACGCCTCGATTGATTCCCCACTGACCAATGTGATGCTTCCCAAAGCGACACCGCAGTGCCTCCGCGCCGCGTCCGACCCAAACCACCATTTCTAGCCAGCCAACCGCAGATAGCAGTGCTAGCACTGGCAAAAAAAGATTAATGTAACGGTCGATCTTGCTGTCGCTGGCTGATAAAATCAGCAGCACAGACAAAGGTACTAAAGTGAGTGCTGTTAGTTCCGGCATTCTCTTTTGGTGACGCCGCAGCTTGGGGATTAGCAATATTGCTAAAAATGCCACCAACCCCACTTGCAGCACGGGTGAGAGACGATACGCCAGCACTAGCGGATAAAAGAGTAGTCCCGGCGAATCAGTTATTTGCCCTAAAAAGAAAAGTAAGCCTCTGTCTGACTCTTTCAACAGACCTTTATAAATCTGCGCTACAACATAGGAAGGGGACACCCACGTCGCAGGCCAAATTAGAACGAATGTCCCTAAAATGCTCAATCCCCACCACCTGAGATCCACTAACTGCTGCTTCCAACCCCTTTGAGGAAAGCTGGTTCTCCAGTGCCCCAACTCAATTAGCACGATCCAGATCGCGATCGCTGGCAAGATAAATAGAGCCGTCACTTTTGTTGCTGTTGCCAGTCCCATAAATACCCCAGAGGCGACAAGCAACTGGCGACGATAGCGATCGCTCCGCAGATACAGTAAAAATAGCAGCAACGCCAAAATACTAAAATCCGCCATCAGCGCGTCAGTCGTGAGGTAGCGCTGATAAGCCAAAAAGAAGGGTTCGAGTAGCAGTAGGCTAAGAGAGCATAGCGCGACGGATTGCCCCAACAGCCGCTTGGTGAGGATATAAAAACCCACCATACACGCTGAAGCGATCGCACCCTGTAGCAAGCGCGGCAGCACGTAGAAGAGCATGGGGAACTGAACTTGGTTGAAACAGGCATCCAGGTCTAGTGGCTGATTCAGACCTAGCAAACTTGGGAACTGCTGTTGCAACCGACAATTGGCTAACATACTGCTGCCAATCACCCACATATTGGTGACGCCTGGATGATGACGGCGATAGGTACCAGTTAAATCTCCCTCCAGCAAGTTCTGTATAAAGGTGCTACCGCGAGTCATCCACAGCACTTCATCAGAATTGATGGGAACGGTAATTGCCAGGATGCGTAGCGTCAGCGACACCAGAAAGATGCCGAGCAAAAGAGGAGAGCCTTTTATTTTGATCAATAGAAGTATGTGACTTTAAATTAATAGCCCATTCTCCGACTTTTAGAGGCTGTTTGTAAACATCGGTGAGCAGATAGCCTTGATCTAGCAGTTCTATATAATTCCGAAATGCGAAATCCCCGGATTCTTCAAGAATTCGGGGATTTAAAACTGTTAGGCTCTCATACCTTAAATAGGATTGCCCTATTAAGCTTGATTCGTGATAAAAAAAGTTTACTTCCCAGACAACAGTAACTCTATCACTTCAAACGCCCAGAACGTAGGATGCTTACAATTAGCCACAAACCCAGGAAGCTAGCAGCAGCAAATAAACCATTGCTTAATAAAGATAGCCCCCCTCCTGTTTGAGCATTGCTGGAGATAATCGCCGCCCCGATAATTAGGGAACCCACGACAACACTAAAGGAAAGGCGGTTAGCAGAGTTCTCCAAACTGCGACGAAATGGAATGATGTCTGGCATCTTTATATTCCACTTCAAAGTTTCAGTCGTGATTCTTTCAAGCAGCAACTCCACTTGCCGGGGAGATTCCAAAGACAAACTTTTGATATCTAAAGCGGTTCTCAACAAAGCTTGTAATGGGTCATCTCCGAATAATTGACGCCGAAATAAATCGGTCATCAAAGGCTTAATTTCCTCGATGAGATTTAAGTCTGGGTCAAATAAATGCCCTGTCCCCTCCAAATTCGCTAGCGTTTTTGAATATAAGCCCATGTTGCTAGGCAACCGGATTTTATTGTCGCGGGCGATTTGCAACACTTCATAAAAAACTTGACTCAAATTAATTTGTGACAGGCTCAGGTTGTAATACTTTCGCAACAGCTTTTCAAAGTCACTTTCCAACTTTGCTAAATTTGCTGGTTGAGCCGATTCAGCTAATTGCAAAGTCAACTGACTACAGCGACGGGCATCAATATTGGCGATCGCTAACAGCATCTCTGTTAAAATCTGCTGAGTCCGGGGGTCTAGTCGCCCGATCAGCCCAAAGTCAAGCAGCGCTACGCGACCATCTCTCAGATAAAAAATATTGCCTGGATGCGGGTCAGCGTGAAAGAAGCCGTCAAGATACAACTGTTGAAAGAAAACGCGACACAGTAGCCGAGTGATGTCTCGCCGCTGGTCGCTGGGGCTTTTACCGTCGTTGATTTGCTCGAAATTTGCCTCTAGCAGCGGTACCCCATCTAGCCATTCCAGTACCAATAGCTTTTGGGTGGTTAACTGCCAAATAATTTCCGGAATCACCACCTGCTTCGGGTCAAACCAGCGGCTGGTCGATAAATTGCGGCGTAGCTGGTTGGTGAAATTGGCTTCTTGGGTAAAATCAAGCTCAGCCAGCAAAGCATTAGAAAATTCGTTCGCTAAAGCGACAATATCGATATCTGGCCCAATATCGGTGCGAGCAACTAAATCGGCTAAACCTTTAATGATGGAAATATCTTGAGAGATAATCGCATCAATTCCCGGTCGCTGCACCTTCAGAGCCACTTCCCGCCCATCTGCTAAGGTGGCGCGATGCGTCTGAGCAATTGAACCAGCAGCAACCGCCACCGGGTTGATGGTGCTGAAAACCTCCTCCATCGGACGATCCAATTGCTTCCGAATCACCACTTCAACCTCTGACCAAGGCACGGGCGGTACCTCAGATTGAAGCGTTGACAGTTTTTCAATGTAGTCCGCCGAGAGTAAGTCAGGGCGAGTCGAGAGCAGTTGCCCCAGCTTGACATAGACTGGCCCCAAATCCACTAAGATGTTGCGAAGGACGGCGGGAGTCGGCAGCCTCGGTTCATCAGCTTTGCCGCCGGTCAAGAGCCGTCTCATGTAGTCCCAACCGTTGCGGAAGACGACCTCAAGGATTTCTCTTTGGCGAGAAGTGGTTTGGGTTAAGGAAAACACGGGTTTTAAGGGATAGCTAATGGAATCATGGAAGTCTGGCTAATGGGTCTTGAACAATTCGCAATTCGCCATTAGCCATCATCCCTCTTATTAATACTTCATACTTCCAACTTCTGCCTTCCGTTGGAGGGTAGATTACAGCAACTTTTCAAGCTTCGGATCGGTTCGTAGCAACTCAAGAACCTTTTTGATTTCTTGGGTGCGGTCTTTTTTGACAATCAGCGTGACATTGCGATCGCGTACAATCACCACATCCTCCATCCCAATCGTCACGATTACCTCATCCTCACCCTCGGCGTAGAGAATCGCCCCTTGGGTATCCATTCCCACGTGAGTCGCCAGTTCTACATTGGGCTTATCGCCTTTCAGCAACCGTTCGATGGCGTTCCAATCTCCCAAATCGTCCCACCCGAAGGACACTGGCAGCACATAAGCCAGCTGAGTCTTCTCCATCAGCGCATAGTCGATACTCTTCTTCGGCATCTGAGAGTAAGCTGCAACCCCTTTTTCTTCGAGAAGATCCATCATTTCCGGCGCGTAAGTGCGAAGTTCATCTAGCACGACCCCAGCTTGGAAGATGAACATTCCGCTATTCCAGCTGAATCGACCCGTTGCCAAAAACTCCTCTGCCGTCGGGCGGTCGGGTTTTTCGGTGAATCGGCTGACGCGGTAGGTGGGAAACTCCCCAACCTTGCCAGTTTCTTCTCCTTGCTCAATGTAACCGTAGCCCGTAGATGGATAATTCGGCTTAATCCCCAATGTCACAATCGACGGCTGAGTTGCTGCCAAAGTAGCACCGGCTTCCAGCGTTTGTTGAAAAGCCTTCTCGTCTGCAATCCAATGGTCGGCGGGGAAAAAGCCCACAACCGCGTTTTCTCCATACCGCTTAGCAATTTCCAGCGTTGTCCAGGCGACCGCTGGGGCAGTATCGCGTCCTTCTGGTTCAACGAGCAAATTTTCCACGGGTAGCTGGGGCAGTTGTTCTTTCACCCCATCTGCCAGCAAAGCCGAAGTAACGACCCATAGCTTCTCCCAGCCTCCAGCCAGAGATAACAGCCGGTCAGCCGTCGCTTGCAGCAAACTCTTGCCGCTGCCATCCAAACTTAAAAACTGCTTAGGTCGGTGCTTGCGGCTGAGGGGCCAGAAGCGTTCCCCTTTACCACCGGCGAGAATTACAGGGATTAGCGATTGATTCATTTTTGGCTTTAGCCTATTGTTTTCGGCTCTATGTTAACCTTGACGCGATCGCTATAGCGGTGCAACCTTTGTGGCAACTCCCGATCAAACGCCTCGTGCAACTTCTCCCCACTTTCTTTAGAAACAAACCTGTAGAAGCAAGCTTAAGGCACCGCTGCAATGTCATTTCCTTTGGGAGATGGAGAACCTGAAGTTATAATCCACCTTGGAAATAAGTCTCCAGAAAGATACATATAGTCTGCGGTTGTGGTGATGAGGTAAACGTGGAAGAAGGTATCAAACAGTCTCAAACCAGTCCAGACCACGAAACATCTAAAGGTTCTAGCAATCAGCAGGAACCCCGTACAGATGCCGTTGATGACCCCGATCCATCACCCCAATCGCAAGCAGGCGATGTGGCAAATCAGGTTTCGCCCCGAAGAAATAGCTTGGGGCGGCGCTTGTTATGGAGCGCTCTCTTTATCATCACAGCAACAGTTTCTGCCACAGTGGGAGCAACTTTAGCACTGATTACCCCTTTGTCGCCGATCGTTGCCTCCCATACTCCAGGACAAAAGACCGCAACTGATGGATGGGGTCGAGGTTTCCAGTACCGTCTGGCGCGACCCGTCAATATCCTAGTCATGGGGATTGACCGCCTCCACAACTCACCAGACAACTCACCAGATAATTTCACTGGCAACAGCGATACGATGCTGCTGTTGCGGTTAGACCCGATCGACCATTCTGTGAAAATGCTTTCCATTCCACGAGATACGCGAGTGGAAATTCCAGGCGTTGGTTTTAACAAGATCAACCAGGCGAATGTCAACGGGGGCGCAGCCTTATCTGCACGAGTTGTCAGCCGTACCTTAAACAACGTCCAGATCGATCGATACGTGCGAGTCACCACTGATGCCTTTCGGGAGTTAGTAGATTTGGTGGGCGGCATTGAGGTATTTGTTCCTCGCCCAATGTCCTATGTAGACGAAACCCAAAAACTCAAAATCGATCTTTCTCCAGGCTGGCAAACTCTCAATGGCGACCAAGCAGAACAGTTTGCACGCTTCCGGAATGACAAGAACGGCGATATTGGTCGGGTGCAGCGACAGCAAGCCCTTCTCAAGTCGTTGCGGCAGCGTCTGACGAACCCAGCCGTATTGCCTCGTTTGCCTCAACTGATCCGGGTGATGTGGAAGTACGTTGACACGAATCTCAGCTTAGAAGAAACCCTAGCACTGGCAAATTTTGGCATCAGCTTGGAGCAAGATGATTTCAAGATGGTGTTGTTGCCCGGTCGATTTAGCGACCCCAAGGAGTACATTGCCAGCTATTGGATTCTGGATTCAGAGGGGAGAGATCGAATCATGCGCCAATATTTTGGACAAGAAATGATGGGAACTGTAGAGGCAAGCCGTTCTCTGAGTAGGCTGAGAATTGCGATCCAAAATGCCACTGAGCAGCCCGATCTCGGTTATCGCGTTTCTGAATATTTGGCGGCGAAGGGATTTGTGAATGTTTATGTTGTGAATGATTGGCCCGACCGCGAACGCCAAACTCAAATTATTGTGCAGCAAGGCGACTTAACAAAAGCAGCAGCCTTGAAAAGAGTGCTGGGCGTCGGTCATATTGAAGCGGCTTCTATCGGGGATTTGGAATCTGAAATCACCCTGCGAGTCGGTGAAGACTGGCTTGATACAATGAAAAATGTAAAATAAAAAATTGAAGAACAGCAAATATACTTGGCGATTGGAAATCGCGGCTATACAAACGAAGTCCGCTTATGCGCTAACGCGCACGCTACGCTAACGCGGATTTTTGAAACTCGCTTCAGTCGGGTTTAGTTTGAGTCAATGCGAAGCAACTTCTGCCTCCTTTTTCCAAAGGGGTTGGCGTAGATGCGAATTCTATTCGCCCTTTTTACCTCCTGTTTAATTTCTGATTAATTCTATGCAACCTTTAACTTCAAAAGCCATTAAAAACTTTGTGGTGCGCGTGCTTAGCGCTATCTTGCTATTAGCTTTGGCATGGCTGTGGGTGATGTTGAGTGCTACTCCTGCTTTTGCTCAGGCAGGGACAATTAATTACACCAATATTAATTTGGAAAATCGGGATTTCTCGAATGCTGATTTAGTCGGTGGTGTATTTGTGGCGGCGGAAATGCGAGGAACAAACTTCCAGGGAGCTGACCTTACTAATGCGATTCTCACCAAAGGAGTGTTATTAAAAGCGAATCTGGCAGGGGCAAACTTGACAGGCGCTTTGGTAGACCGAGTAACGTTGGACGAGGCTAATTTAACCAACGCGATTTTAACGGAAGCGACGTTGACGCGGACTCGCTTCTACGACACCATCATTACGGGCGCTGATTTTACGGATGCGCTGATTGACCGCTACGAAGTGGCTCAGCTCTGTCAGCGAGCAGAAGGTGTGAACCCAGTAACGGGTGTTTCTACGCGGGACAGCTTAGGCTGTCGTTAAACTGTCGTTCGCCAATTGTTGCATTGGCTCCCAGTTGAGGACATCTTGGAGCAATGCCTGATAGCCTGCGACATTGGGGTGGAGTCCGTCTTCGGTAAGATGCGATCGCCACCAATCTTCACCCCGATTCATCCACAGCTCGAAAATATCCAGATAAGGAATCTGTCGCGCCTGACACGCTAGTCGTGTTGCTTCTTTATAGCGATATTGATCCGCGTGATTGTAATAAAAACAGTCGAGAAATGGCATTTTCGCTTCATCGACTGGCACCATCCCCACAAAGAGTACCGGACAGAATCTTTGGGTTAGCGTTGCGGTTGCGCTCTGAGTACATCGCTCCAGCAACAACGCCATTTCTGTTTTGAAAACTTCAAAGTCAGTAAAATTCCGCCCAGTCGGTCGAGCCAGCTGAGCCGAATCATTGACTCCGACTGATAGAATAATTGCATCGGGTACGCGATTTCTAAGCTCACCCCGATGGCGAAACTCTTGCTCTAACCGCTGTTGCACTTGGCTGATGCCGTCACCCCGGACACCCAAATTGTAGAGAACGTGTCCCGGACTGTCTGGCAGCATCCAGCGACGCCGCAGCCGCTCTACCCACCCGCCACCTTCCGGATCGCCGAATCCATAAACAAGACTGTCTCCCAGTGCCACCAGCTTCAGAGGATGGCGATCGCTTTCAGGAAACGGCTTAATCGTAGGAGCGACAAGTGTTTGCATGGACTGTAATCTCGGATTTATTTTCAGAATGATATAGATAGATTGATAAGAATCTACATAATATTAAACGATTCTTTGTCTTGAAAGAAATTCTTCAGTGAATCTCCGGGCGGTGCTAACAGCCACAAAAATTGGGGACTCCTGCTAGACTGAAGGGTGCAAGGTGACAGGAGGGTCGCGCGACTGTGCGCCGCTACTCACGAACAACAATTAACAACTAATCCAACGTGATGCAAAAGCGTTTCAAGTTTGATACAACCGAAGTTTTACTCCGGGCTGAAGAGCTGGTGAGTGCTGCTTCCAATCGCTACCGGATTACCGTTCAAGTAGCGAATCGCGCTAAGCGCCGTCGCTATGAAGACTTTGATAATGTTGACGATCCGATGATGAAGCCAGTGCTGCGGGCGATTCTGGAAATGTCCGATGAGCTAACGCAACCGGAAATTATTGGCGATTAGATAAAAAACAACAAGCAAGATGAAGCGACAAACCAGAAAATTTCCCAAGCGAATGCTACGTTTTGCCGTTGCCTCTCTAACGGCGCTGTTTTTATTTCCTTGGGGAAGCATCTTTAATCCTTCATCCTCGCTTTTTCATCTTTCCGAACAGCCTGCGATTGCCCAGATGTACGGAACTCAGGATGTCTGGCGGCAAGTTTATCAACGCCTACCGGATTTGCCGCTAGAAAATCAATACATCAGCAAGGAAACTGGCAAGCAGGCATCGGAAAATACGCTCGTGGGGCGCATCATCCGGTATCACGTTTATGTAAAATCACGTCCACCCAACTATCGGCTGGACTGGAAACTGACCTTGGCGGACTATCTGGGCGCAAACGAACTAATCCAGGAGTCGCTATATCCGGGTTATGATACGTTGCAGAAAAATCCCATGCAGAGCGATCGCGCGGTCATTGAACGCCTGAATCGAGTGCAACGAGACGCCTTAGTTCAAGTCCTCGTGAGTCTATTCACTCCCAATTCTCAGCAGCAGGCACCCGTACCTTCTCCTAGCGCTTCACCTCAGCCACAGGCAGCACCCAAACCCAGTGGAGGGCTAGCATTGCCTCAGCCAGGAGATGCTCAGTTACTCAAGTAATGAAAAATTAAAAACTAAAAATGTAAGAAAAGCGCTTTAGTTTTTGATTTTTAATGACTTTTATGGAACGTCTCATCAAAAGTGGAGTTGGCTGGCGCATTGGCTGGAACCCTAACACGACTGAGTTTAAAGGGTTAGTTGGTGGGGATGATTGGGCGATAGAGCTGACAGAGGCAGAGTTAAATGAGTTTTGTCGCTTGCTGGCACAATTGGCAGAAAGTATGAGCCAGATCGCGACTGAGTTGATGGATGAGGAGAAAATCGCCTGCGAAACTGAAAGCGACTTACTTTGGATGGAAGTGGAGGGCTACCCCCATGCTTACAGCCTTCGCTTCATTCTCCACACGGGACGGCGGGGTGAGGGTAGCTGGAATGAGGCAGCAGTACCGGGTTTGATGCAAGCGGCTCAAATGTTAAAGGTTTTCTGATTGCATCTTGACAGCTTTAAGAAAGCTGGTATAGAATATAAGACTGTGCCGGGGTGTAGCGCAGGTTGGTAGCGCGCAGCTTTGGGGTAGCTGAGGTCGTGGGTTCGAATCCCGCCACTCCGATTAGTCCGGCAGAATCCGTTAAGTTGAAAGGGGCGAGTTCTCCTGAGGGAGATAAAAAATCGCTCATCATTGTCATAGAAGCTAAGTCATAGAAGCTCATGGCTTAATGTGTAGGGAGCCTGTATCGCGGTTATTGCTGTGGAGCGATCGCTTATGCTCAGACGTTTAACCAGCCGCTCTCTGCTGACGGCAGCTATTTTTCTGGTTGTGACATCGCTTACCCTAATAATTGTCCTATTAACTAAGCAGCCAGTTATGACATCTCAACCCCAGCTGCTAAGCGATCCCTTTCTACAACTGCCGACCGAAACAAGCGTGCGAGTCGTGTGGTTTACTGAGTTTGCTGGTGAGCATCGTGTCGCCTACGGTGAGAATCTGGCTCGCAGTGTCGTCGCCAGTACCACCAAACTCAGCCGCACTCGTGAGGATAGTCAATCGCGGGTAGGAAATCAGACTCAAGACGGTCAGATTTACCGGCAGCCAACCAGCCGAGACATCTGGCGGCACGAAGCAGAGGTGACTGGCTTAACTCCTGGCACGCGAGTTTCTTATCGCGTCACCAGTCTGCGGGAAGATGGTACGAGCGTTAGCAGTAAGGTATTCACGCTCGCCCCCAAACCCACACCGGGCACATCACTGAAAATTTTGCTGACTTCCGACCACCAGCTCAAGCCGATGACATCTGCCAATCTTCAGAAGGTCGTTGAGACAGTCGGGCAAGTAGACGCTGTCTTCTTTGTCGGTGACTTAGTCAACATTCCCGACCGTGCCTCCGAGTGGTTTGATGATAATCGGGGGGGTGCCTTCTTTCCTTGTCTCCAAGGTCGCAGCAACTACGAACTTGAACACAATGAACTTGAACACAACGGTGTCAAGACGGTTTATCGGGGTGGACAGATAATTCAAAACGCCCCCATGTTTGCAGCGATTGGCAATCATGAGGTGATGGGACGCTTCTCGATGGAAAGTAGCTTAAACGACCAGTTCGATGACTCCTATCCTCGTTGGGCTGCTCAGGAAATTTATGCACAAAAGGCAGAAGAAAAAAAGGCAGAGCAACTAAACCCCGGTGAGGACACGAAGCGCAATTTCGCGTCTCTTCAACAGTTAAAAGATAATTCTTTTAATACCGATACTTACGAAGAAATTTTTACTTTACCCGAAAGCCAGGAGGGTGGAAAAAAATATTATGCCGTCACATTTGGTGATGTGCGGTTGGTGGTACTTTACGCGACCAATGCGTGGCGTTACTGGGGATTGGAGGAGAAGACAAAGGGAAGATACCGCGAACGAGAAAAACACTTAAATAACCCGGAAAAGTGGGGATATGGGCAGCACATCTTTGAGCCAATTGCCAAGGGTAGCAAACAATACACCTGGCTCGAAAAAGAACTGAATAGCCCAGATTTTAAGAAAGCAAAGTACAAAGTTGTGATGTTTCATCACCCACCGCATTCACTGGGGGATAACATTGTCCCTCCTTATACCGACCCAGTGCAGACGATCGACCGAGATGGGAATGGCAATATTAAATCGGTGCGTTACAAGTACCCTAGAGAAGCAGATTACATTATCGGAGATGTAGTACCACTGCTAGAAGCTGCTAATGTGCAGTTAGTATTTTATGGGCACTCGCACCTGTGGAATCGCTTTGTCAGTTCTAGCGGGATGCACTTTTTAGAAACCTCGAATGTCGGCAACTCCTATGGTGCGGCGTTGGGCGAAAAGAAGCGACCTGTACCAGAAGAGTATCAAGAGAATGATATTGTAACGGGCGATCCAAATGGGTTGGAGGCAGTGGTACCGACCATTGCGCCGCTAATGGGTGAAGATGGGAAGCCATTGTCGTATGTGGCAAGTAATGAGATGACGGCATTTAGTATCTTCAACACGGGTACGGGTATGGTGAGCAGTTACCGTTTTGATACGCGAAAACCGGACTCAGAGGTGGTAAAGTTTGATGAGTTTAAGCTGAAATAGAGGAAATTTACCCGGCAAGTTATCGAGTAGGCAATGAGCGCGATCGCACAACAATTCTAAAAAGTTGTTATCCCACCATTTGACTAGTATAAAATTATCTAAAATTAGGTAAAAAAATCCCCTCTACAGTTACTTTTATCGCCATCCGATATGAGTTGTAAGATGAGAGCGGTTTAGATCCCCGACTTCGAGCGAGAAGTTGGGTATCTCGCCTTCAGGAATCATTAAAGGGATAGCACGATTTAGCGATCTCGAATTGAAGGAGCCGTTGCCAAAGTTTCTGCTGCTTTTTGCATTGCTTCCAGATCCGAAGATGTCCAGGTACGAGCATCCTGACAATTATGAGCAACTAGCAATCCCCACAACCGAACAGAATTAAGAATTGGCACCACTAAATTAGCGCGTACCTTCATCGTGCGGAGAAAGTCGCGATGGCAAGGATTAATCGGTTCTAATTCAATATCTGCGATCGCTCGCACCCTTCCTGCTTGGTACAAGGCGGCATATTCATCATTAAAACAATCATCGGGACCTGTTGAGCCGAAGAGCGAGTATTCTCTAGACCTCAAGGACTCAAACGTAACCTGCCCTTTCCACTGGCGATAAAAGTAATATAAAACTACGCGATCGACTTGAAGCAAATCTCTTAGCTCGTCGGTCGTCTTTTGAACTAAAGCATCTCGCTCGATACTAATGGCAAGACGGTTAGCAAATGTTCGCAAACCCGGATCGCTATCCTGTATAGCAGGACTAGAGTCAGAATCTCTGTTGAAGTTACTTTGCACGGGAAGACAAATCCGACTGAGTTATGACAATTGAATGTTTTTTATCATAACGCTAGAGTCCAAATAGCATCCACTCTAAACGCTAAGAGATTGATGCAAACAGCGATCGCTCTTATTTTTTGGGCGGTGTGCAATGTCCTATACAGCAGAAATTTACATTCTATACTTCTTGATTTACCAGTAATTGACTTTTTTGTTGCTCAATTGGAATCTCAATTAAGAACTCTGTACCCTGTCCCGGTGCTGAAATACATTTCAGTTGACCGTTATGCTTATCTACAATTTGGTAGCTAATTGACATCCCCAAACCTGTCCCAGAACCGACCGGCTTAGTTGTAAAAAACGGATCGAATAATCGACTGCTGACTTGCTCTGTCATTCCTGGGCCGTTGTCAGTAATTTGAATCCTGACTTGATTGGGTTGTACAGTAGAAGTGCGAATCCAAATCGTCGGAAATTCTTTGGGGTTCATGGTTGATGGTTCATTGCCGCGAACTGCGAACGGCGAGCAATGAACTGCTTCGAGGGCATCAATCGCATTCGTCAAAATATTCATAAATACTTGATTAATCTGTCCCGCATAGCATTCAACTTTGGGTAGGTTGCCATATTCTTTGACGATCTGAATACCCGAACGATCCGGTTTGGCTTTCAGACGATTTTGCAGGATCAGCAGCGTGCTATCGATGCCTTCATGAATATCGACAGTCTTCATCTCTGCCTCATCAAGACGAGAGAAGTTTCGTAAACTCAGGACTATTTCGCGGATGCGGTCAGCTCCTACCTTCATAGAAGATAGGATTTTAGGCAGGTCTTCGAGTAGGAAAACCAGGTCGATTTCTTCCGCCTGAGCTTGAATGGCGGCGGGTGGCTGGGGATAGTGTTCCTGGTAGAGCTGAAGCAGGCGTAGTAAATCGAGAGCGTATGCATTAGCGTAAGAGAGATTGCCGGAGATGAAGTTAACGGGATTGTTAATTTCGTGAGCAACCCCCGCAACCAACTGTCCTAAAGAGGACATTTTTTCACTTTGAATCAGTTGAGCTTGAGTTTGCTTCAGTTCGCGCAAGGCGTGTTCAAGCTGAGCAGCTTTGGTTTGGGCAGTGCTGGCGGCATCAAGCTGCTGGTTGTAAAGTTCGGCTTGGTTAATCGCGATCGCTAGCTGGTTGACAACCGCCGAGAGTAATTCCACCTCGCTGTCCGTCCAAGGTTGCACTTGGTTCCGGCGATGACAAGCCAAGGCACCCAGTTCGCCACTCGGTGTCTGTATTGGCAGCGCCAGCGCTGACCGAGTGCCTGCAACGAGTAATGTTTGCGGAATGACTGGATCGTCCGGAGTTTGCACTTCATCCAGGCGGAACATTTCTAAATTCAGCATTTTTTCCTCAAACTTTGGAAAAAATCCCACCGGATAGAAGCCAAGCCAGTTCGCTTCGGTGGAAGTTCTCGCTTCCTTAACAACCTCCCATCCGGGGGGTGACGAATGAGGGCGATACCAAGCGAAGGTGCATGACTCAATCCCCATCCGCCTTTGGATCGCCCCTACGGCGGTTTCTAGAATCGTATCTAGATCGAGGGTGTTCCGGATCTGGTTAGCTAGACGGTTGAGTAGTTCTTCCTGCTGAGCGAGTTGTCTGAATCGAGTTTCCGATAGTTGCAGAGCGACTTCAGCCTGTTTGCGTTCGGTGATGTCGGTGGAAATGCCGCAAACTGCATAAGGCATACCATTGTCGTCGTAAAGCGGAAACTTCATCGAAATGTAGGTGTGTAAGCCGTCGTCTTGAGGAATCACTTCCTCACTTTCTAAAGGAATCCCTGCCGCAAGTACCTTTTGATCGTTGGTTTGCAATGCCTCAGCGACCTCATAAGGTAAGTACTCGAACTCTGTCTTCCCTTTGACTGCCTTTGCATCAACGTTGAGCAAGTTGGCACACTTCCGGTTCATCAAAATATTACGACCTTGAATATCCTTGACGTAGATAGCGGCTGGAGAGTAAGCCAGAATTGCTTGAAGCTGCTGTTCGCTCTCCCTCAGAGCGGCTTCAGCCTGTTTGGCACTTGTGATGTTCCTCGCAGTGCCTGTGGTGCCGAGGATGTTTCCGGCGTCGTCCTTAGATGCGATCGCGTTGAAGCTCATCTGAATTGGCGTTCCATCTTTACGCAGATGCACCGTTTCGTATTGGAAATACGGCTCACCCTCCAGCAGGCGCAGATGTATCTGCCAGTTCTGCTCCACTTGTTCCGGTGGCTGGAAATCGGTGAACAAACGCCCGATCATTTCTTGGGGATCGTATCCATGCATTTGTTTGACCGCAGAGTTCACAAATGTAAATCGCCCCTGTCTATCCACCGACCAAATCAAATCCTGGGAAGTCTCGACCAAATGGCGGTATCTTTGCTCACTCGCCTTCAGCGCCGCCTCTGCCTCTTCCCGGTTGGCAATTTCGCTTTGCAATTGCCCAATGGCAGCTCTTAATTCGCAGGTACGCTCCTCAACGCGGATTTCTAGTTCTTCTTTGGCTTTCTTGAGTGCTTCCTCTGCTTGTTTGCGCTGGGTGATTTCCCGCGCTACGCCAACTAAACCGATAACCTTTCCTTTGGGGTCGCGGTAGACGCTTTTTGTGGAAAGAAATGTCCGGGTAATCCCTGTGGTGAGTATCGTTTCCTCGACAACTTGAGTCACGCCCGTCGTCATGATTTGGCGGTCAGTCTCCATGACTGGATGCGCCAACTCTAGAGGCAGTAACTCGGTATCATCCTTGCCGATAATTTTCCCTTCCGGTCTGCCAAAAACAGCGGCACCCGCCGAGTTGATCATCAAATAGCGGCCCTGAAGATCCTTTACATAGATGGCATCCGGGGTGCCTTCAATCACCGCACACACAAGGCTGTAGCTGAATTCTAGTTCTTCTTTGGCTTTTTTCGCAGTTTCCTCGGCTCGCTGGCGCTGGGTGATGTCCGTGTGCGATCCAGCCATCCGAATTGCTTTGCCGTTAGCATCTCGCAGCGCTGCTCCCCGCGCTAAAATCCACCGATAGGAGCCATCTTTGTGCTGCAAGCGATGCTCTAATTCGTAATTAGAAGCTTGGCTATTCATGAGATAAGCTTGGACGGTCGCGATCGCGCGATCGCGGTCATCGGGATGCAATCGTTTTTCCCACTCTTCAATCTGATTGGGCAACTCATGCTCTTCATAGCCCAGCATCTTCTTCCATTGAGGTGAAAAATAGGTCTCGTTGGTTGCTATATCCCAATCCCATAATCCATCTTTAGAACCTTGAACTGCTAAATCAAACCGTTCTCGGCTCTTACGTAACTCTTCTTCAGCAGCTTTCCGTTCGGTAATATCTTCAAAAGTGCAAAGGATGCCGACCACGTTTTCTTCACCATCATGGAGTGGAACTTTGTTACTGTCTATCCAAGACGGTTTACCATCCGCCTTGAGCGTTGATTCAATGCTGTGATATTCTGGCGTGTTTGTTTCCATAATTCGCCGTTCGCTATCCCGCAATAAGCCCGTTTTTTCTGTGAACAACAAATCGTAGTCGGTTTTTCCAACAATATTTTCTGGCTTGCCAACCCCTACTAGCTGTGCAAAATTCCAATTGCACCCCAAATAGACTGAAGTTCTGTCTTTCCAAAAGATAAATTGGGGGATGTTATCCATTACCAATTGCAGCATTTGTTGCGACTTTCGCAGTTGTTCCTCAATGTGCCTGCGCTCAATCATTTCGGTTTCAAGTTTGCGGTTAGCTATCTCTAATTGAGCTGGGCTAGGTAATGCTAGAGCTTTGGGAATTAAGGGCACTAAGCTTGCTGCTGTATAGACTGATATTCCAGCAGTTAGCGCTTTCATAAAACCAGCTATCCAATAAATCGGATGCCAAAGCGTCCACACTTCGATTAGATGAGTGGTACCACAAGAAATAATAAAGGTTCCAAATAATAGAAATATCCCTGCGTAGGGTAAATCTTTTCGCTGGTGAACGAAGTAAAAGAGCGTGATAGGAATAGAGTAATAGGCAAGAGCGATTAGCACATCTGATATGATATGCAGCCCTACTAACTCTGGTTTCCACAAGTAACAATGTCCATGTGGAATAAAAGAGTTTGAACCCAAAAAAATCTGCAAAAATTGCAGCATATAGCTCCTACTACGTGTTCCTAATTTTTGCTCAACTTTGTAAACTTGTAGAGTATAAAAACATACAATTAACCTTTACATTTTTTCTCAACGAGAGAAGCTGAGAAGCCAAAATTCTAGAAAATTATGTTTAGTAATTAAAATTTTTAATCCCAGCCCATAGCCACGACAACTGTAATTTTTCTAGAAAACATACTCAATTCGCATAGCGATCGCCGTAATATTACGTATGCCAACTGGAAATGAATATCAATGTTTAACGATTGATAGGTTTTTCTACGCAATTGTTGTGTTAAAAAAGGTCTCTGGCGTTAATGTAGAAAATTAATAAATTAAACGAGAGTTCATTTGTCAAGAGAGCGATCGCTGAAAATTAGCTAGAAAATTACCGACAAAATGCTCAATCGGAGTCGCTGCGGCACTAAAACACTCAAAACTGGGCTTTCTTGCTACAGCAGATTGCAGGTATATAGAGTACATTGAGGTCAGTGCATGAACAGGTAGAATGAAACCTTACTCCATCGACTTTCGAGAAAAAGTAGTCAAAGCATACGAACAAGAAAACAC